>JBDONA010000062.1:0-15827 GCA_039831575.1 Fuerstiella sp.
CTGACATGGGAATTCCTCCTTGAGTTTGATGCTGTTCCTAACAACAAACTTAAGGATGTGAATTCCCTCTTCTCTTTGCAACCAAACAACTTAAACCGTGTCCGGAATTCGAACGCGTTCATTTAGTAACAGGCGATGGCATTCGGCGAGGTCGTTCGGAAGAAAGTCGGAGTTCTCCATAACGTCGACTGTTGTATCTCCATCGCTGTATTACATCAGGTCAGTTCGAACAGAATCTGTGTTTTTTCGCGAACCTGGCGGACGATATCGTCGACGCTTTCTGCCGGTGTAAAGATCAATGCCGCCGAGTAGTTTCGTCAGCTGATCGTACGTCAGCTCGAGTGACTGTTCACCGTCAGGGGCGCGGGGCAACTGAAAGGTCCCGCGTTCCAATCGTTTGTACCAGATGCAGAATCCATCTCTGTCTCAGAACAGAATCTTGATGCGATCACGACTGCGGTTGAAGAACAGAAACAGGTGCCCCGACAACGGATCCTGTTTAAAGATCAGTTGTGCGTGCCCCATCAGACTGTCGAAGCTGTAGCACATGTTCGTCGGCGCCGTGCACAGAAAGATGCGTATGTCTGAGTAGTCGTTCATGAGTTCGGTGCCTTCCATGGGCGAAGGGCACCAGCAGCGCGAATGACTTCGATCAGAACGAGCTGTCCCACACCGACCGGTAGTCGTAGTTTGGTTCCGTTGGGCAGCTCGATCTCAACTGGAGATGCTTTGATCGTGATGGGAAGGAAGTGACCTCCTCCTGATTCCGACTCTTCCCGATCAGCCTGCTCTTCGAGCATTGGCTCGGGAATGCCGTCCTTCAACGCTCTGGTCCAGCGATAGAACGTCGATTTCGAAATGCCGTCCTGCAAACAGAAGAGGTCGACACTCAGCCCGCTCTCTTGCTTCCCCTTCAGCCGCTCCTGCCACTCCAGATACTCATCCAGTCCACACGCTGGTCGCCCCATGACTTGTCTCCGCCAGAGATTCGATGTGAAAATCTCCAGCCTACCGAACCCAACAAGTATGGTTTCCGCGGACGCTTACCTGACTTTGTGGAAAAATTTCGCAGCGTTCAGTCCGTGTTGACGAAGATGTCCGAACTCAGCCGACCGCTGCACCGTCAGCGACGTGCCATCAAACGTCTGTCAGAAACAGGTCGTACTTCGGGACATGTCACGTCCCACGGGTTTTTTGAGACGATCCGAATCGTTGCCAACCGGGCGCGCACGTCTTAGAAGACAATATTGTCCCGTTTCACTCCCCGGCTTCGACTGTCCGGTTCTTCGGGAAGACGCCGCAGCCAACCAGATCAAGTCCCTGGCAACAGCACAATCGGCGTGCGTATCTTTGGGTCTTTGGCCCAAGGCACGTCCAGCTGAACCTGCACGAACCAGTCAATCGAAAACTGCTTGCCTGTTGCTGTCAACGGCGCGGTGGTCTCGGCAGGCAGTGAGAATTCCTGAGAGTAAGTGCTGGTCATCGTCCCGGGAGCGCCCAGGTCGAGCGGTTCCCCTTGATGAACATATCGGTCCTTGTGACCGTTTGCCTCGCTGCTTTCAATCCCAATCAGCTGGACGAGTATCCGGCGACACTTGAGCGATTGTTCGGGCTCGATCGTAAAGATCCCTTTGATCGTGTCGTGCAATTGATATTTGTCTGCCGCCAATGCCATTTCCACGCGTACGCTGGGGCTGACCAAGGAATCGAACAGGCCGCGACCCGCGTCGTCCGGGTATCGCGTGCGAACCGGCGCCGTCTCGTATTCGGCCATTTGCAGCGGTTCAACCTGAAACGACTGCGTGGCCTTCAAATCGAATCCAGCCGGCACGTCGACGTGAATTGAGAGCTCGTAGAAGACGCGGGACTTCTGCCCTATATGGGTCGCGGGTACATCATCGGGGATCAAGACCTCAACGCTAAACTCGTGTTCGCCCGGTTCCAGCGTATCATGTTTGCCGGCACCAAACACAGTTGCCATAGCATCGGACATATTGCCAAAGAAACCCATTTTCTCGTTGCCCGCAAGCAAATGATTCTGGGAGGTGATCTCCACGTGTTGCACAGCAGTGTGCGTTTGTGTCGTCACCTGTCCATTCGCACCGGTGCTGGTTGTCGTGTAGACCGCCTTCGTTTCCTCGGCGCCTAGGAACTTCGCGTGAATGCCACGTGCTTTCAACCGTTGCTCCAGCATCAGCACGATTGGCACCGCTATCTTCTGGCCACGAACCAGCGTCGCGACCGGTGGTTGAATTCGAATCTCATTTGCCATTTTCACGCGACCTATCCAATTCTATTTCACAATCCAAATATTCAAACAGCATAACGCGCTCTGGAGCAACCGACAAGAATTGCGGTGTCAGGCGTTCTCGCCATGCGAATCTGCGGGAGCATCACAGTGCTCACACTGCCGGCGATTCTACATTTCTACTCGCATGCAGGCGGCACCGGATGGGAGCAGAATCGTCGACGCGGGATGATCGTAAAGTGATTCGCTCGCAATGACTGGTTACCCTCGCAGTCTGTTTGACGACGCGATTAAGCGGGCTCCTGGTCCCGCCCTTGCTCATCGTTGCGCGCGGCGGTCTGACCGATCTTGGCCGCAATCGCATGTCGCCTGCGTGCCTCGGTGGGCGCAACCGAATCACGTCAAAAAACCGATGGTCACTCCCCAAAGTCGGTCATTTTTTGGCTGAGTGACGATACGGATGAGTTACCAGGAACCTGCATCTGAGAATCGCATGAACAGAATGCCAACGAATTACTGCGCCTCCGCTTTGTTGCGATTCGGGAGGACCCAGTCGGGGCGAACGAAATGGCACGTGTAGCCATTTGGGATTCGCTGCAAGTAGTCTTGATGCTCAGGTTCGGCTTCCCAAAAGGGACCGGCACGCTTCACTTCCGTTACCACTTTCCCGGGCCATTTTCCGGACGCATTCACGTCTTCGATCGTGTCCAACGCGACCTGCTTTTGTGCGTCGGTGCTGTAGAAAATTGCCGAGCGGTACGACGCACCACGATCATTGCCCTGTCGATTGACGGTTGTCGGGTCGTGAATCTGAAAGAAAATCTCCAGCACGTGTCGGTAGCTTGTGTTTTCCGGATCAAACGTAACTTCAATCGCTTCGGCATGCGATCCGTGGTTCCGATAGGTCGCATTCGGCACGTCACCGCCTGTATAGCCTACCCGTGTCGTGACGACTCCGGGCAATTCGCGAATTAGATCCTGCATACCCCAAAAGCATCCGCCAGCCAGTATCGCTGTTTCGTTCATTACGTTGTCTCCACTTAATATTTCCGTGTACCTGGGCTCCGCAGATTCGGTGGGTTCCGTTTCGCCACTATTCACGCCAATGACGACAAGAATCCCCAACATCGCCAATCCACAAACTGTAAGCACGCCGATTTTCATTGTCTTCCCCATGATCTTGACTGCTGACTGTCCGACTCGATGAGGTCATCATCCAATCGCACGTGGCCGGGCTAGTGAAGTTGTTTGAACAAAGAGCAGCGTCGAAGTCACAGGCGACTCAGTTTGTACTGTGACACTGCAATCGGCGATTCGTCGATTTTGCCTGCTCGCCTACTTCGATTGTACCACGTTCGCGTGCTGCATGGTCGCTTTGCTCGCCTTTATGCTCCCCGCGTTTCGTGTTCAGTTGGCCAAGGCAACGCCAGCGACGTGCCGTATTACGTCGTTCAATTAACGGTCGAATTGCCGCACACTCCACAAACCTCCGCCGGCTGACGAGTTCCTGAAACTGTCGCCGAGTTGAACTGCCGAAATCGGGTGCGCTCAGCCACCTCGCCCGCGCCGTGTGCAACGCATTGTCAGAAGGTTCACTCGCTTTCATGCTCATTGTAACAACTCGAGCATACTTGAGCCCCTCAAATCCGCCGCCCCTGAGCAGACAAGGCACGTTCGTGTTCCGGTGGCCGCTGCTTACCGAAAAAGGTATCGATAAAGAAATAATTATTCCTTATATCGCAACGTACATCAGAAGCACCGGTATACAAAGAACATGTCCTTGAATCATCAACAAGCGTTAATTCTGCGACAGGAGTCAATCATGCGACAAAATTCATTTGTTAAGACAACGCGTTTTCTTGTCATGATTGCGTTGCTCTTTGTTGCTTCTGTAACCACTCAAGCCGATCCCTACAGCCCACTGGCCATCGACGCAGACTCTACAGCCAGGACCATCGAACTGGATGTTGAAGACAAGACAAGATCACGTCAGATTCCACTGCGCATCTATCTGCCTCAAGCTAACGCCAAACCATTGGCGGTCATCCTGTTCAGCCATGGTCTGGGTGGCTCCAACAGAGGCAATGTTTACATGGGCAATCACTGGGCGGGACGCGGCTATGTGGCGGTCTTCGTTCAGCATCAGCTGCGTGCTATCAAACGTCTGTCAGAAACAGGGTGGGTTTTCGGAATCCCGCGTAACGTGAACGTGTGACTCGGTGGCACTTCTTTGTCACCCTCCGCCGCTCCGGTTGCTTCCAATCGAGCGACCGATTGACCCGGCGAGATTTGTGCCTCATAGAGATCGCCGACCTGCATGGCACACTGGTTTCACAGCATTCGCTTTATCAGTTCTCTGGCAGCATGGATTCATGGTAGCATGACAGCACTGTCAGTTCCCCGTTGCATGGACTGGAAACACGCCATGAGCAAAGTAAGACGCATCTTCCGCCAGGTCTCACACGGCATCGTGCTGCTGTTTTGCGGTGCCTTCAGTGCCACAACGTTTGCAGAGGATATCTTTCGAGCACAGGGAGAAATAATCGGAGAGGTCTCTGCGAATTCGGCCATCGTACAAACGCGGCTGACGTCGGTGGATCGCAACGTCGACGGGGAGGTTCCCGGTGCGGTTGGAGTCGCGCGATTTGAATACTCGTTCTACGAGGGATTTGAAGAGTCATTTGTGACAAAGTGGAACAGGTCGCGAGCCGAAACGGACTACATCCTCAAGTCCGTTCTACGAAATCTGAGGCCGGGAACGCGCTACTACTGTCGAGTCCACTACGGTACTAACAAAGAGAAAACGCAGACCGGACCAACATTCAGCTTTCGCACGTTACAGGGTGTTACTGGAACCGATGCCGTCAGCTTCGTCGTTGTGACGGGGATGATGTACGGCTCTTTTCATGGAACAGACCGCGAAGAGAAAGGGCCTCGTCCAGGTCGTGCGGCGGGATATCCCGCGCTGCAGACGATGTTCGGCATGGACCTCGATTTCTTTGTGGGCACCGGCGACAACGTCTACTACGACACCCGCCCCCGCTCATCCTTTGCAAAGAGCCAAATTGAAATGCGGCAGAAATGGCACGAGCAGTTTGTGCAGTCGCGCTATGTGGAACTTTTTCGAAACGTCCCGACCTATTGGGAAAAAGACGATCACGATCATCGCTATAACGATTGTGATCGAACGGGCGATCGTCAGCCGTCGAGCGAACTGGGCATTGCCACTTTCCGCGAACAGGTGCCGATCGTTGATCCGGCTGATCCGAAAGCCAAAACGTACCGCACACATCGAGTGAATCGAGACCTGCAGATCTGGCTCGTCGAAGGACGAGATTACCGTAGCCCCAATCGCATGCCCGATGGCCCTGGCAAGACCCTGTGGGGACCCGAACAACTTGCGTGGCTGAAGAAGACGCTGCTGGAAAGTGACGCAACATTCAAGCTGCTCATCTCGCCTACGCCGTTGGTAGGTCCCGACGACGCGTACAAGATCGACAATCACACGAACCACAAGGGATTTCGTCGCGAAGGCCGTGACTTCTTCAAATGGGTCGTGCGGCACAATCTTCATGAGCAAGGATTCTATACCGTCTGCGGCGATCGCCACTGGCAGTATCACTCGAAGGATCCGCTGGGTGTCGAGGAGTTCTCCTGCGGTGCTCTGGTGGACGAGAATTCGAGGCTGGGCCGCGAACCCGGTGACCCCAAGTCGACCGATCCGAACTCTGAAATTCACCAGTTCTATACGCAGTCAAAAGCGTCTGGCGGATTCCTGAGAATCACTGTCGGTCCGGCCAAGGAAGCGGCAATGGGAAGTGCTCTTTTCACCTTTATGGATGACCTTGGCAAAGTCCTGTACGAGACCCGGAAAGTGCGACCGGTCAAAAAATAACGCCGGCCCAATCCTGCGTTTGCATGTACGCGACGTTGTGACGTTTCGGTCGTTTCCCGGCTGTCGCAGAAGCCTCGCAGCGCTCCACGGCTGTCTGACAGTGATCGAAGCCAATGTGGCGAATCACCGAGCCTGCGTCGGTGTGTCGGACCGATGCAGGTTGGCGCAGTTAAGGTATTAATCAGACGGATGTTCGTCTGGTCGGATCGTCCCTGGGGATATGCAGGCCAGACTCGAACCATGCCGACAAGCCACTCAGGGAAACATGACGGGGAGTAAACAGGAAATCTCCGTGCCTGCCCTCATGTGTTCCGCCGGACCAACGCCTTATGCCTTCCTCTAATTCGGGTAGGGTCTGAGACCAAGAAGCATTTCCGCTTTCTCGGTGAGCGGTATGGCGGCGAGTTTCTTATCCGTGTACTCAGCGAGGCTGTTGCAGACGACCTCGTAGACTCTCTGACGGTCTTGGCTGGTGTCGACTTCAACGCACTTGGTTTTGCTCTTGAAGAGCTCAACGGTTGGCATCGTTTCAGCCTTGAAGGTGTCGAACCTCAACTTGATGCTTTCAACATTATCGTCACTTCTGCCCGTGTACCTGGCACGGCTCAAAACACGCTGTTCAAGCACAGCGTAGGGGCACTGGAAGTACAACATCTTCGGGAGTTCAGCTGTCCGGCCGAAGATCTCGTACCAGCCTTCGAGGTTCGAAAGGGAGCGGGGGAATCCATCGAGAAGGTAGTTAGTCTTTCCCGTCGTTCTGGTCACCGTCTCCATTGCGTTCTTCAGCAGAGTCACGACGATTTCGTTTGGCACTAACTTTCCGGCAGTCATGTACTCTTCGATGACCGCGGCGGTCGAGCCTCCAGCCTGACGCTCGGTCCGGAGGAGATCTCCAGTGGATAAGTGAGTCCAACCGAGTTGAGACTCGGCAAGCTGACACATCGTTCCTTTTCCGGCACCGGGGCCACCGAGAACGAAGACGACGTTAGGCTTGGGACAGGGTTGTCTTGGGTCGTAGTAGTGGAGCACAACTTTCGGAGCAGGCGCGACTCCTTTCTTGTAGACGTGCCATACCGTATCAGTCGGCGGCAGCTCATCTTCGCAGGTGTTGTCATATGCGAGATGGCCATCCAGACGGCAGATTCTCCAGGACTTGTAACTGTTGGAGTATGAGAGAGCCGGACTTCTGGCACTTTTACCATCGGCACGATCCCACGCCATCCTGCCGTTCCAGTAGCCGGGGCTTGATGCGGTTCCCGACTCAGATTCGGCGGCAGGTGCCGTTGAAGGAACAAACAGACCATCAACTTCGGGAAGACCGGATCCAGCCACTTCAATAAAGAAAGTGTTGGGTTTGAACTCATTTGTTTCGGCCATAATATTCTTCATTCCATCATTGACTATTAGGAGATTCGTTCGCATGGCGAAAGTGTCGGGAGTCTTGTTGACCCTGAAACGAACAACACCATAGCGACAACACGGCTGCGAATCCTGCCCTCGGCCATATCGCTTGCTGCAACCAGTAGATCGCTGACGTCAATCACGGTGGTCAGACTTTCGAGTCTTGCCATGTTCAGATCGTTAGCCAACCGGCTCCACAGTTCGTTGCGAACAGCAATCGCTGCCTGCGGATTCTGTCACGGCCGGCCCTGAACTGCACGTGCAAACGGAAGTCGAGTATCTACGGTCGAGTCACACGAGCAATCACTCATTCCAGTTGATGGCAGCGGTGTGTCGGACCGAACCGCAACTGACAAACGCGGTTTCCGGGGTTGGTCGTGACCACCGAAGCAGCGTAGGTACACCGGTGACCGGTTTCGGATAATGTGACGAAGCAGGCCACGACATCTCACTGTGTCAGAATACGGTCGGTTTTTGGCTGAGTGACTATACGAATGAGATACGTAAGCGTCCGCGGAAACCATACTTGTCGAGTTCCATAGGCTGGAGGTTCTGGCTGAACTGAAGTCGTGAATGGATCCGCCGGTGGATGCAGCGCCTTTCCCACGCGTTTCCTCTCCCGTGAAATCAGCTCCACCCAGGAAATATGCGCGGGTAAACAACTCAGGCCAGCATGGTTAAAACTTCTTAAACCCGACTCAACGTGCCGCTGTACCCGGCGAACGAATCGGTTTCGACGCCAAGCCTCTGCAGAATCGTGACGAAGAGCTGTGCAAGCGGAAGCTCTTCCGCTTCAATTTTGCCTCTCCATCCAACATCACTGACGATTCCAGCACCAGCCTGATTATCTTCATTCCCCTGGCCGAATTTGAGATACCGGCCATTCGTGAAGCCGAGGTTCTTACCGCCAGCAGAAATGATCGGATAGTTGCGCGACAGGTGGAAGCTGCTGGAAGCGGAGCCATGCATTGCTAACGTGTTGTCCAGCATATTGCCTTTGCCGGTCGGCTCAGGAGTATCCTTCAGTCTCTGAGCGAAACGACCGAATTCCTCGGCCTGATATCGATTATAGGTACCGAGGTTCTTCCAGCCGTCGGGCTTCTTGACCTCGTGTGTCAGACCATGAGCACCACCAAGGCCAACGGCCATGGATAACAGGTCGTGTGGGCCTTCGCCATTTTCTCTCCCCAACTGAAACGTCGCCACACGAGTAGAATCACTAAGGAAGGCTAGATAGATCAGTTCATACATGGTCTGGAAATAAAGTCTGGCTTCCCTGGGCTCTGCATCCAAATGCAGGTTTCGGATATCCACCTCGGGAATTGGTGTATCGATCCACTTCTGAGCCTTCGCCAGTTTAACTTCCGTATCACGCACTGCGTCAAGATACTGCTTAAGCGTCTCTTGATCGTGACTGGAAAGTTGTCGTCCCAGCGAACGAGTATTGGCAATCAGAAGATCCAGGGCACTCTTACTTCTCGCCAGTCTCGCGGCAGCGTCTTTGTTGTTTGTCACAAAAAGCATGTCGAAGAGTTGCTTTGGCTTATTCATCGCTGGAATCGGCCGTCCTTCGCGATTGAAGGATTGAGTCTGTGCGCCACGAGGGCCGCCAACACCACCATTGGTCGACATGACCAACGAGGAATGTCGAGTGAACTCTCCTGCGTGTTCCGCATACACCTGATCAAGAGAGATCGAATTCTTATACGGACCGTGACCTCCCGTTTCCGCGCCCGTCAAGTATTGATCGGCATTTGAATGGCCGTGGACTTTTCTTACCGCAGGATGGGACAGCCCCGAATAGATAGTGATGTCATTGCGCAATGGCTCGAGCACATCGAGCACTTTGGTCAGTTCGAAATCATTTTCGCCGCGCCGAGGAAACCAGCTCCAATCCTTCCAGGCCGGATCCGATTTGAGCGGCAAGCCAACACCGTCAGGGTGGTAAATGCTGACAAAACGTTTCGGAGTTTCATCTGGGCCTGGACCATCCGCAGCAAATGTCTCGAACCATGGCAAAGCCAGAGCCACACCGGTGCCGCGAAGGAATGTCTTACGACTCAGCAAGGCTGATTTGTCGTTCATCGTCTGTTCCTGACTCTTACTTAGAGTTGAAGATGTTACTGCTTATGATCAAGTGAACCAAATCGCCCAGGCGATCGCCCTGTGTTCTGAACTGTGCAGTTAAGCTGTCAATGTCGGCACGGTCACCAAATGACAGTGGTCGGCCAAGAGCATAAGCTGTCATTTTATGTACCATGGCACGGGTAAATTGATCCTGTCGGTCCGTGAGCAAATAACGCTTTAACCCATCCATCCCTGCCAGCGTCTGCTTGTTGAACAGTTGCGAAGTCGCATCCACAGGCTGGTTCTTAATTCGAGTCCGATAGGTTCCGAGAGCATCGTAGTTTTCAAACGCGATTCCCCAGGGATCGATTCTTGAATGACACGATATACAGGCCGGTTTATTCCTGTGATCCGCGATTCGTTCTTTCAGAGTCATCTTCAGAATCTCCGGGTCCGTCAGGTCGACTTCCGGGACATTCGGCGGTGGTGGAGGTGGTGGATCGTGAAGGATGCGTTCCAGCATCCAGACTCCACGTTTGAGGGGATGAGAATCCTGGCCATCGGAATTCATCGTCAGAATCGCGGCGCACGTCAACAGGCCGCCACGCTTCGTTTGAGGCTCGATGGGCACCTTGCGGAAATGAGGTCCATAAACGCCGGGAATCCGATAGTGTGCGGCCAGCCGTTCGTTGATCATGGCGAAACCAGAATGGATGAAGTCCATGATACTGCGGTTACGTCTCAGAACTTCATCAAAAAACGCGATGGGTTCTTCCATCATCGCGTCTCTCAATGAGCTGTCAGTGACATGAACCACACTGTCCAGACCATCCATGCCAAGCCATTGCTGAACGAAATTCTGAGAGAATCGTCGGGAACGACGGTCTGCCAGCATGCGCTTGACCTGAGCCGACAGGACCTCTGGTTCTCGTAGTTTTCCCTGCTCCGCGAGTGTCAGCAATTCGTCGTCAGGAATGCTGGACCACAGAAATATCGAGAGTCGGCTGGCCAGTTCCAGGTCACTGATCGTGCCGGGTGTTTCGGGAGCGTTGGAAACGACTCTTTGCGTCAGATAGAGAAACTCCGGAGTGGCCAGGGCAGTCGCCAGGACTTCCAGCATGGCATCTTCGAAACTCGGAAATCCCGGCCGGTACTCCGCAAACAGAGCCATGAACTGGTCCAGCTCCTGCGAGGTGATGGGACGGCGCCAGACTCGTCTCAGGAATCGAGTCAGCACTTCGCGGCCATAGATCTGCTCGTCGCTTTTGTCGCTTTCAACGAATATGTCGGTATGCGTTTTCGGCGGCCATCGCTCGTAGAACGGAGCACTGATTTCGATGTAGTCGATAAGAACATGGAGAGGTTCTTCCCCACCGCTTGCGTTGGAGACATTGCGAATGTGCAGGAATTCATCCCGTCTTGGAAACGTTGTGGTCAGCTTCCGAAACGGGTTGCGCTGGATGTCACCGAGAGGAATATCGAAGTGGATGAATTGAGGGTTGTCGCCAGATGCAGTGACCGGGATGTCACGCTCACCGATGACCTGGGAGAAGTTGGCGTTATTGCTGGTATGGGCACTGAATACAAGACGCAGGCTTGCATACTCGTCAGCGGTCATGGTCGAACGCCCTGCTCGAATGCGAACGCGCATGATGCCATCGTCGGGAAGAAAGCGATCCAGATTCAGTTTCAACTCATTGGATCGGGGAAGGACCAGCACGACAGGAGAAACAGCGGGCGTTTGCCCCGCGACTGCGTCAGACTGAGGCATCGACTTTCCGCTGGAAAAATGAATGCCTTTGCCTGTCTCTCGATTAAACAGGTGTTGCCGGTTCCTGTTTTTGCGGTAACTTTCATCATTCTTATCGAATGTCTTGTCCTCCTTTCCGGAGGCCGCCCTGGTCATCTCTTCCTGCATTGAGATAATGTAGGTGACGGCTTCCGGGCGCTCACCACTCACGGTGGCTCGTCTTAGAGCCTTAAGCCCAATCTCACGGTAGGTCTCGAATTGCATGGCAGACATCTGCAGCAATTCCGAGCTGTTCTTGAAACCGTCCTGTGATGCGGTTTCCGGCGGCAGATTATCCGCGAGAGCATAGGGCAAGCCAAGCAGGTCCTGGAGTGCGTAGTTGTATTCGTATTTTGTCAACCGGCGGAATGACGAGTGTTCCCTTTTGTTGCGACGTATGAGCGACGCCTTATTCAGTTCGTCGCTGAGCCAGTCAACAATGTTGCCGCGATCTGCATCGGCCAGCGCATAATCAGGCTCATCCTCAGGCGGCATCTCCGAATTGCTCAGGACGTTGTAGACCTCACGCCATCGCTCAACGTCCAAACCTTTCAACAGGTCAGGATCCAATTTGTCGACACGAAGCCTTCCCTCGGACGTTTCGGGACCATGGCAGGCTAAGCAGCTCTTGTTCAGAAGAACCCCCACCGACTCTTGAAAGTAAGCAATGTTTGCCTTTGGAATGGCGCGGGTGGCTGTCGTATCTGCCTGTGTCTCTCTCAGGAATCTGGACTTCGTGCGACCCAATTCTTTGGCCATTTCCAATGTAACCGGATTCTCCTGAGCATCGGCTGCCCAAGGTGTGCTGGCGCTGCCGAGTACCAGCAGGATGGTGATCTTTAGGGTCTTCATAAGCTACTTTGCGTTCTTCGCCAGCTCCAGCGTACGATTCGTATGCGCTGACGAACCCTCGATCGAATGGGAGGGACTATTGGGGGGGGCTGAATGAAGGGGGGATTTCTGAGTGACTGTGCTTCGGCGGGGTGGGGCGTGGCGCTTTCAAAGATCGTGGCCACGAGGCACTGAGCCAGTATAGCAGCACTGAGTAACCAGCATCGAGCGATTTCAATAACATTCGGTAGGCACTAGCCTCGGGCAAGAGTAATCGCAGCATTGCTGTTGCTCCTGACTGCAGAGCATATTGCCATTCAATTGGAGTTGATGTGTTGACTCCGCGAACAATGAATGGCGACAGAAAGGTAAGTCACAACCTAACATCCAAAACATACTTGGCATGAAGCGTGTCGAAAATCCTTGGTTTCTCAGCTCAGCGGATACGACAATTCTTATCGGTCAGGCACGCGTCGCCAAATGACGGCGGATTCCGACAAGACGTATGTTCCAGATGACACGGAATTCGTGCGTCATCAAACGTATGGGAATTCGGAAACCGTGGTATCAAACGTTCGGTTGCCGGTGCTCGAAACCGGCCGATTCCGGGGCCGCCGTACCTCATGACGTGATTCCCGGAATTCGTAGGGCTTCTCGGGACAGATTTGGTGCGTCAGAAAAGGTATGGGAAGCTCGGACACGCCACGTGTGTCACGAGGGTCGATCTCTCGGATACGACGGGAGAACGAAATGAGCAATGGCCGGATGTTGGATCAAGGCGATGGATTCGAGTCTGAAAGGTGGCTTCCGCCATTGCCCGATCGATGATGTACAGCCTTCTCTCCACGATGACTGTCCGCCACTCCGACTGAGCGACTGGCTAAATTGCGATTTGTGCGATCTCGGTCAGTACGAGTACCACGTGATTCAATCCGAGTTTTCAGTCCGGTCAACATCTGCGGCGGACTCATTGCGATTACGTTTCGTGATCATTGTCCTTATGTGGTCGCAAGCCCCAATCGCGGCGCCTGAGGCAACCATAGACCAGAACGCTGTGATCCTTAACGACGCGATCCATGGCATCCTGGCTAAACGGATTGTTGACTTCGTCGATTACGATCATGGCTCCGACACAACTGCCAATGAATCCATACCACCCAGCGGCAAACATGGGCTTGCTGATTTGCTGAATTTTTTTTTGCTGCTCTTCTTTCGTCTGTTGCTCTCCATGAGCTTAACGACTTCCTGACGCTGTACTCGGCAGGACAGTGACGCCTGGTATGCGTCACCCTGCCCCCGGCGCGGAAGGACCGGAGGGTCGTCGCGCTTGACGGACAATGGTTCGGTCATTTAGCCTCCCTCCCTCGCTCGCGTTGCGTTCCTCTGCAAACAAGAGGGTCATTGACTCTCGTATTCATTCGACACAGGCGACCATGAATCTCACCTTCACGGCCGACGACACCCTCTATCACCTGGCTCTCGTACTGGTTGCCGGCATTGTTGGTGGTGAATTGGTCGGTCGAATTGGCCTTCCGAAAGTCACCGGGTGGATCGGAACCGGTATCCTCCTGCGGGCATTCGACTCCTGTCACGGTGCCTTCACCGGACTTAGCGAGAACACCGTCAGCGGATTCTCTGCGTATATGAGTTTTGTGTTGGGCTATATCGGATTCACCGTCGGGGCTGCGCTGCACTTCGCAAGCTTGCGGAATGCGGGAAAACGGATCGGACTGTTGCTGCTCGGCGAAGCGCTTGTGACTCCCACCCTGGTCGGTCTGGCAATGTACGGTTTGGGGAGATCGATCGCACCTGACGAAATGACGGCCAGAGCCTGTCTGATTCTGGCGGCGGTCGCAATCGCGGGCGCTCCCGGCACAACGGTGCTTGTCGTTCAGGAGGCACGTGCACGCGGAATATTGACGCGTACCCTCGTGGCGGCTGTGGCATTGATTGACATGGTGGCCGTAGCGGCATTTACCTTCGCCACAGCGTATATGGCCGAGGGTAGTGCCGAAGGTACCTGGCACAGCACCTGGCAGGTTGCACTCGGCTTTGTGGTGAGGGAGTTCAGTATCGCCTTTTCCGTAGCGGCGGCCAGCACGCTGACGGCACTGTGCTTGCTACGGACAATCGTCGGTCCCGCGTTTTTGGGCCCTCTCATGGTCGCACTGATATTGGCAGCCTGGGGTGCGGCCGCGGGATTCGGGGCGTCCGGAATTCTGGCCTGCACGTTCGCTGGAATCATCATCACCAACGTGCAACACGAAACGGTGCGTTCTGCGGAAGCTTATCTCCATGCGATCGGCGGCGCACTGTTTGCCGCCTTCTATACATTTGCCGGCATGAACCTCGACTTTTCCCTGGTTTTGCAGTCGGCAGAACTTGTCGTGCTTTACTTCCTCGCTCGTTTCGTCGGAAAGTATGTGGGGGCATTCGGCGCGATGTCACTCGCCGGTGTTCCCAATCGCGTCCGCAATTACCTGGGCATCGCGCTGCTACCGCACGGTGGCGTGGCCGTGGGCTTGATTCTCTTCGTGCAGGCCGACCCGCGTTTTAGTGATGTTGCCGCCACGGTCACCACCGTTGGCCTGGCTGCGCTCGCCATCAATCAGCTAATTGGTCCCAGTGGTGCTCGGTTTGCGCTGTCACGGGCAGGCGAATCAGACAAGGACCTGCCACGGTTGCTTGATTTTCTCGACGAGCACCATATTTCCGTCAACGTCATCGGCGATACCAAGAGCAATGTCATCCGGTCTCTTGCTTCACAGCTCTACACGACCAAGGTGAAGCCGTCCGTCCCGCAAGAAGAGTTTGTGCGAATGGTTCTCGAACGTGAGGAGGAGGAAACCACCTGTCTTGCCGAAGGTCTGATGATTCCGCACGCGATCCTGGACGAGGGAGAGGACATCACGGGAATCCTGGGGATCAGCTCCCGTGGGCTGGACCTGGGCAGTCCTGATAAGCCGCCCATCCACGCGATTCTGTTGCTCGCCACGCCACAAACCGACCGCCGCCGCCATCTTGAAGTCCTGGCGGCATTTGCGACGATCATCACCAGCGACGTCAATCTCCGCGAGCAACTTTATCACGCACGCAGCGCGGCACACGCCTACGACGTATTGCATGCTGACGAAGCTGAAGACATCAACTACTTTCTCGAAGACGCGATGGCTCGTGCGGGAGTCACGGAGGAATAACCATGGCAGTGAGCAGTCTGAGACTGAGCTCTCTCGTGAACCACGACACCTGCTCCGCAAGGCATTACGCTCAGTCTGTGGTGGCTGGTCACAGACGTTTCTGCGTCGATCCCCGGTCGCGCACCCGTACGGTCAAAAAACTCCACCGACTGAAAAGCTCTTGACAATCGGACATTTCAGAGGGAGGTCTGGTGCTTCGTCAGGCTTTGGAATTGGGGTTTCAAGCTGCTGTGTGCCAGGACATTTGGCACTCAACCTTATAGGCAAATCACCAATCCATAAAATATGCGGGGCAAACGGGTTTGATCATCGATAATTCGGACAGAAAATGTCAGATTGTCCTGACACACAACCCCGCTCATTCACAAGCTTGGGAGCAACCTATGAAGTGGACAACTG
>JBDONA010000250.1:0-3533 GCA_039831575.1 Fuerstiella sp.
ACCCCGACGGAATCTGCTTTTCCCGCTCATCGATCATCCACGCAGGCAAACCCAGCAGTCGCCGAAGTTCGCCTTCTGTCGCACCGACCTGAGTTGCCAGTTGGGAAATCGGAACGCCGAACCCGTGGGCATTCTTCAAATCCTGAAGGTCGTCGTCGTTGAGATACATGAAATCCCTCCTTCATTGCCGTGATCCGTTACAGGTGATCGAAGTCGCTGTCCGCGATGGGCGAATAGTTTTCAAACCGCATGAATTCCTTGCGCCATGTCAGCCGCACCAATCCCGTTGGCCCGCTGCGATTCTTGGCGACGATCAACTCCGCCTCGCCTGGTCGCTTCTCAGGGTCGTAGGCGTCCGGGCGGTGTAGAAAAATGACCACGTCAGCGTCCTGCTCGATTGCGCCAGACTCGCGCAGGTCGGCAAGTCTCGGGCGCTTGTCCTCACGATTCTCAACACCCCGATTCAACTGAGCGAGCGCTATCACTGGAACATCCAGGTCCTTCGCCAGAATCTTGAGACTACGAGCGATTGTGGCAACCTGCTGTTCCCGTGGTGCCCTGTCGCTGGCTGGTGTGATCAATTGCAGATAATCAATGATGACGACGCCCAGCGGCTCCTGTCGGTGGTGTTTCCGACATATTGCCGCGATATCCTGCATTGTCCGCTTTGGCCTGGAATCAATCCGTAACTTGAGTTCGGACAGTCCACCGGCAGCGGCGAAAAGTTTGTCGCGTTGCTGTGCGTTAATGTTGCCGTTTCTGAGGTCGTGACCATTAACGTGGGCGGCGCTGGAAATCAGCCGTTCCGTAAGTTGCCTGTCTGACTGTTCGAGACTGAAAAACAGCACAGGATGCGTCGGGGCGACGTTGGCGGCGATGTTCGCGACGAGTGCGGTTTTCCCCATGGACGGGCGCGCCGCGAGAATCAGCACGTCTGACGGCACCAGTCCCGATATCTGAACATCGAGGTCATGGAATCCTGTGGATAGTCCAGCAATCCCGGAATCTGACGCCATGCGTTTCTCGATATCGCTGAAGGTGTCGATCAGGATATCGGCCACGAGTCGCTGCTCATTGTTGTTGACGTGTCTCAACGAAGCGGCGGTTGATTCCACGTCTGCAATGACGGCTTCGATATCGGTAGTCAGATCGTACGCAGCCGTCAGCATCTCGTTGGCTGCGTAGATTGCTTTGCGGCGATGTGCCATCTCAAGAACGATGCGAGCGTAGTATCGAACGTGTGCCGCGTGTGGCACGGCGTCCAAAATCTCACCGATGTAGGTAGCGCCACCAACGTCTTCAAGTTGGTCACGACGTTCCATCTCGCTTGCGAGCACGATCCCGTCGATTCCGCGAACATTGTTTTCGTAGAGATAGCCAATGGCCGCGTAGATTTTCTGATGTGCGTCGCGGTAAAAGTGGTCAGGCTTCAGCGTGTCCGAAATCGCGTCGACGAATTCGTTAACCATCAGGATGCTGCCCAGAACACCGCGTTCGGCATCGAGATTCTGAGGTGGTAGGAGTAGTTGTTCGGCTGTTGTGGTCATGTCCCCGATTCCTGATACGTTTTGACGAACCGGGGCCTCAGTTCGCGGGTGCGGGTGAACTCGTTTGCGTCCTTGATCTGGATAATGCCGATGCTCTGGCCTGCTGTAGCGATACGCTGGCCCACACGCTCCGTCAGTGGGTCCATGTATCGCTGGGTGGTATCGATGTCGGCCAGCGCGGCAATGAGCTTCAGCCACGCCGAGTCGGCTTCTGATGTGCCGTTGTCGGCGCTGGCAAATTTTTGCCAGCTTTCATTCGCGTCGTGATATCGTTCGTTGGCAAACCAGCGTTTCGGCTCCGGCGAATAGTTCTGACCGGCGTGGCTCGCAGCGAACGCGGTGACACGTCCCAGAAGCCACTGCTGAGACTTTGCTGTGTCGCCGCTGTCCGCGGCCGCAATCCGCTTTACGGCCGACTGGTACGCTTCGAACGTTGGCTTCTTGTCGCGCCGCCGCTGCGTTGGATAGACGGTCCAGATGGCTTCAAAGTGTTGCGGATACTGGTTTCGTGTGCGCGCTGTTGCCGACTTCCGCGTTCCGCGAACGCGCTCTTCTGTTTGTTTTTGGTAGTTCTTGGTAGTTGGGGTGGCGCTGGTGTCAGGGTTTCTGGACACAGTGTCACCCTTTATGGACACAGTGTCAGGGTTTCTCATCTCCTGAGGTGTCGTAAACGCGGACACAGTGTCAGGGTTTGTTGTATCGTCAACCGCCGTAAACGCGGACACAGTGTCACTGTTTCCTGTAAGTTCCGTCAGACGGTCGACGGCGATTCTGTACACATTGGTCTGATGCCGGCCGCCGCCATTTTCGACCGTCACAATCCCTTCGCCGGTCAGCTTCTGAATGGTTCGACGGACGGTACGGGTCGTTGTGCCGGCAGCGCCAGCGATTGACTCAACCGATGGCCAGCATGACGACTTGTTGCCGGTGTAGTTGTTCAGGACGTACAGCACCAATTTCGCCGCCATGCCGAATTGATCTGTTGGCAGCGCCGCTATCATGTTCTGCCGGTACCAGAATCCCTGCTCAGCCATGACGGCCCTCCGCAGACGCAATAATCTCTTCCACCGTGAAGTGCCTCAACCACGCAGTCATGGCCTTATCCAAGTCTTCCACGTTGAACGTCGCTGTCTTCGGCCGGAACCCCGCTTCGATCGCCGCAGCGTTCGCCGACAGCTCGCCAGCACGGACACGGGCCAGCAGGTCACCGTGATCGCGGGCCAGACGACGGATGACGTAGGTTTGGTCGTTGTTAGGTCTGTTGGTATTGCCAACAGACCTATCTGGTTCCGTGTGCTGGTTCCGGCCGTTCGGGTTTCTCGGAGCTTCGGTCTGATCACTGGCCGCCAGCGGATTATCTTTCGCGTCGTCGCATTTCTTCCGAACGTCGCCGACCGTCTGGCCGGTGAAAGCCGTCTTCAGCAGGTCGACGAAGTCCTCGCTGATCTTCAGCTCGGAAATCAGGAAGGCGTCGAAGCTGATGAAACCGAGAACACGCCACGCTTCAGACTCGGCCAAAGAGTCGATCCAGTGAGCCGCGTCTTTCGCCTCCGACTCCGTGCGTGACAACAGCGACCTGGCGTGGCGCATGACCGCCACGCACCACGGCCGGGAGCCGTGCGGCGCGTCGATGTCTCCAACTTCATCCAGCTGTGACGAACGATTCTGCGATTTTGTGCGCACTTCTTAACTCCGGTATTGTCATGATCGTGATACTTTTATTGGTGCGTTTCATCAGCCGCGCCTGCGTTGTTCCGAAGTCGAAGCCGCAGTGCGCAGGTTCTTTACTTCTTCGGCTGTGTACGTCACTGAGGCACGTCTCCGGCCGCAGTCATCAGCTCAGCGAGGTGCTGAAACTTCTGAAGGCGGGCCTCGCCGGGAGACGGCTTGTATTGCGGCCGGGGGTCGGAGATTCCACGCCGGCGGCGTTCATCAGCCGCTGCTGAGAGTAACGGAAAATCGGATAAATCCCGACGTTTGCGGGCT
>JBDONA010000616.1:0-3532 GCA_039831575.1 Fuerstiella sp.
GAGAGTGGATGGTCGGTAAAGAGTCTTCATCGGCTGATCATGTCGTCTGCCGCGTACCAGATGTCTTCCCGCCCCAACAAACAAAGTTACGACGTCGACCCGATCAACGAGCTGTTCTGGCGGTTCGGCATGCGCCGGCTGTCGGCCGAAGAAGTTCGTGATTCGCTGCTGTGGGCCAACGGCAGTCTGAACGCCGACAAGATGTTCGGACCAAGTATCTACACAGACATCCCGGCGGCCGTGAAGGCCGGGCAATCGCGTCCTGGATCCGGTTGGGGCAATTCGTCTCCGGAAGACAAAGTCCGTCGCAGCATCTACATTCACGTCAAACGATCGTTGCTGGATCCGCTGATCGAAAGTTTCGATTTTGCTGATACCGATCAAACCTGTCCGGTTCGTTTCGTGACCACCCAGCCAACTCAGGCGTTGGGCATGATGAACAGCGAATTCATCCAGCAGCAGGCGGAAATCTTTGCACAATTGCTGCAGGGAAAAGCAGACTCGGCTCAGGGGCAGGTCACGCTGGCCCTGCAGCGAGTGATGCAGCGACAACCGACACCGGAAGAGGTGACGCGCGGTTTGAAGCTGATAGAAACGCTGAAGACAGAACACAATCTGAGCGACGATCAGGCCCGAAAATACTTCTGCCTGCTCGCCTTGAATCTCAACGAGTTCATGTACCTGGACTAAGACCATGACCACACAAAATTTCTGCGGACGTACGCGACGCGAATTCCTTTGGCAGGCGGGAGCCGGATTCACCGGACTTGCGCTAACGTCGATGCTGGATCGGGACGGTTTTCTGGGGCAGCAAAGCGTGGCCGCCGATGGCGCGGCGGACTGGGCCAATCCGCTGGCGCCAAAGGAACCGCACTTTGCTCCGAAGGCGAAGAACGTCATCTTCTTTTACTGCTATGGCGGTCCCAGCCATATTGATACGTTCGACTACAAGCCGACGATGTATGGCATGGACGGCAAGACGATCGACGTGAAGACGTTTGGTCGAGGTGGTCACAAGAATCAGGGCCGGATCGTCGAACCTCGCTGGAAATTCAATCAGTACGGCGAATGTGGAAAATGGGTCAGTGACCTTTTTCCGAACGTTGCAACCTGCGTTGACGACATCGCGTTCCTGCATTCGATGACGGCAGATTCGCCGATTCATGGTTCCGCGATGCTGATGATGAATTCCGGCCGCGTGCTGAGTGGTCACCCGTGTCTTGGCTCATGGGTGAACTACGGACTGGGCAGTGAGAATCAGGATCTGCCTGGCTTTGTGGTCATGCTGGATCCTCGCGGCGGTCCCATCAGCGGATCCAAAAACTGGAGCAGCGGGTACATGCCCGCGACGTACCAGGCAACGGTAATGCGTTCTCAGGGTGATCCGATTCTGGACCTTTCGCCACCTGAGGAACTGGCCAACGGCGGTCAGCGCAAGCTGTTGGATACGTTGCGAGAATACAATCAGCAGCATCTGGCACCTCGTCAGGACAACAGCAATCTGGCCGCCCGCATTGCCTCGTATGAACTTGCCTATCGCATGCAGTCGGAAGCCCCCGAAGCTGTCGACATTAGTCAGGAAACGGCCGCCACACAGGAACTCTACGGACTCAATGACCCCAAATGTTCCACGGTCGGTCGACAGTGTCTGTTGGCGCGACGCATGATCGAACGTGGCGTGCGCATGGTGCAGATTTATTCGGGCGGGGCCCACAACGATGACAACTGGGACGCTCACGGCGATCTGGAAAACAATCACAACCTGCATGCCGGTGAGACAGACAAGCCATTGGCTGCTCTGCTGAAAGACCTCAAGCAACGGGACATGCTGAAGGACACGTTGATTGTCTGGGGCGGCGAATTCGGACGCCAGCCAACAGCCGAGTATGCCACGGGCAGCGGTCGAGACCACAATAGCTACGGCTTCACAATGTGGATGGCAGGCGGAGGAATCAAGGGCGGCACCAGCGTCGGCACAACGGACGAAATCGGCAGCAGAGCTGTCGACGATACGTTCCACGTCCGGCATCTGCACGCCACAATCCTGCATCAGCTGGGTCTCAACCCGAATAAACTAAGCTACTTCTTCGGCGGCCTGGACAACAAACTCGTCGGTGTCGAAGGTGCTCAGCCAATCTGGAAAGTGATTGCCTGATGAGGAATTATGTGTTCCTTGTTCTGGCTGCCTGTATCTTCCTGCCGCAACGCGCCGACACGGCCGAGATTCACATCCCCGCAGCGACGGCCTACCTTGATCCCGATCACAACGCCGCTCGTGTTTCTGCTGAACACGGCATTGCGCGGTGGCGCGGCCCTGGAACCAGCGTTACCTGGTTCGGTCAGCTACAGGGCACCGGAGACTTGCATGCGTCAGTCGTGCTGCGCCTGCAACCGGGGACGATGTCACGCCTGAAACTCAGCATCGGGGAACAGTCAAGCGACGTCACCGTTCGCGCTGGCGAGTCGGACGCAGTGACAGCGGACTTCGGAACTTTTCAGATCAGGAAGAGTGGTTATTACAGTTTCAAACTTGAATCGCTGAATGAGTCCGGACAGGACAACGGCGGCGTGCATGAACTGGTGCTTGTCGGCACTGTCCTGAAGGACGCTCACTTCAATCTGAAACCTCGACGAAATGCGGCCTCCGTTCATCTGTCGTATCCCGTGCCGCGTGACACAAAAGTGTCCGCGTTTTATTGTGAGATGACCGGCCTGGAAGATCCGCTGTGGAGTTACTATATGGCTTGCGGGTGGCATCGTGGCTATTTCGGCATGCAGGTCAACAGCCCGACCGAACGCCGCATCATCTTCAGCGTTTGGGACAGCGGAAACGAAGGGATTGATCGAAACAAAGTGGCGGACGAAGATCGAGTCGTCCTGATTGATAAAGGCGACGACGTTTTCTCGGGCAGTTTTGGCAACGAAGGGACTGGTGGACACAGTCACCTGAAGTTTCAGTGGAAGACCGGCGAGAAGCAACGATTCCTGGTCACCGCCGAGCCCGTCGATGCGACTCACACGATATTCGCGGGCTACTATCTTCGACCGGACAAGAAACAATGGATGTTAATTTCCAGTTGGAAGGCTCCGAAAGAAGGCCGCCATTTGCGCGGTCTCTACAGCTTCAGCGAGAACTTTGCCGGAAAAAACGGACATGTCGTCCGTAAAGCACTGTATGGCAATCAGTGGATCCGCGATGCGGCGGGAAAATGGTCCGAAATCACGACCGCGAAATTCAGCCATGATGCAACGGGAAAGGCTGATCGGCGAGACCGATTTATGGGAGTTGAACGTGGACAGTTTTTTCTGTCTCACGGCGGATTCATCAACGGTTACACAGAATTCGGCACTCCGTTCGAACGGCCGGCGAGTGGACAGTCTCCCGCATCAATGAAACTTCCGCCGCTGCTGGAGTGACCCCGTTTTCCTCGCCCATGAGTGGTTCCGCGTTCAGGGAGCCGTTAGTTTCACTCTCGTATAAGGACAGGAGATGTAGGTCGGATACTCAACCGATTTCCAGGCGACGGTCTTG
>JBDONA010000710.1:0-15755 GCA_039831575.1 Fuerstiella sp.
TTCTTAGACGTGACCACGCACTAGTCAGCATCCACATTAAGATTACTAATGCTGACGGTAGCGGAAGTCGCCAGGACTTTCGGCGTTTCCCCTCGTTTGCCGAAACACGTGGCGAGTTCCGCTACTAGTAAACTCAACATGGACAGACTAATAGTCAGCCAACGCCAGGTCGCGGCTCAACACCGTTATTCGTCGGCGTTTGCATAACATGTGAACGGCATGGCGGTAGCGGCCGTTGCAACCAGACAATACCGGCGGCTAGCTCCGAGCCGTTCACAGAATCTGCCGATGTCGACTCAGACAAGCGGCACGAACGTCGCTCCCCGGCCGAACGAATTATGTCAGCAGTTCATTGACCACACGACCGTGCACATCAGTCAGCCGATATTCGCGGCCCTGAAACCTGAACGTTAGTTGTTCGTGGTCGAAACCGAGTTGATTCAAAAGCGTGGCGTGAAGGTCGTGAACGTGCACCTGTTCGTCAACGACGCCAAAGCCAAGGTCATCCGTCTTGCCATAACTGTGGCCTGGTTTAAAGCCGCCACCAGCAACCCACATGGTGAACGCGTCAATGTGATGGTCACGGCCAGGTAGCGATTTACGCACTTCTCCCATCGGTGTGCGTCCGAATTCCCCACCCCAAATCACGATTGTATCTTCCAGCAGACCACGCTGCTTCAGATCCTTGATCAAAGCGGCGGAAGGTCGGTCAACTTCGCCGCAACGCTTGTCCAGTGCCCCACCAATATTTGCACCGGGATTGCCGTGGTCGTCCCAGTCAGTGTGATATAACTGCACAAAACGTACGCCGCGTTCAATCAGCCGCCGGGCCAGCAGACAGTTATTGGCATAAGAATTCGCACCAGGTTCGGCGCCATAGAGTTCCAGGATGTGCTTCGGCTCCGACCCGATGTCCATCAGTTCCGGAGCACTCGTCTGCATGCGATATGCCATTTCATACGCCCGCATGCGGGTGGCAATTTCCGGGTCTCCGGTCAGGTCCAGTCGCTGTTGGTTCAGATTACCGACCAGGTCGAAGAAGTCGCGTTGCCGTTCCGAATTGATGCCTGCGGGACTGTTTAGATTCAGAATCGCATCGCCGGTCCCACGAAAGGGTACGCCCTGAAATGTCGTGGGCAGAAAACCGCTGGCCCACAAAGCGTTTCCCGCTCGAGGACCGCGGGGACCGGATTGCAGGACCACAAATCCGGGTTGGTTGTTCGATTCGCTGCCCAGACCATACGTCACCCACGACCCCATGCTGGGACGTCCGGGCGTCTGAAATCCGCTGTTCATGAACAGTTTGGCCGGACCGTGATTGAAAACATCGGTCACCATCCCTCGCACCATACACAGATCATCGGCCACCGTGCCCAGATGTGGCAGCAACCCACTGACCTCCATGCCGGACTGGCCGTGGCGATGAAATCGGCGTTCCGACCCCAGCAGAGTGGCTCCCTTCTTGATGAAGGCAAAGCTCTTCTCTTTATCGAAAAAGGAATCCGGTGCGACCTCACCACTCCTTCGCTGCAGTTCCGGCTTTCGTTCAAACAGTTCCAGCTGGCTGGGTCCACCGGCCATAAACAGATAGATGACGCGCTTCGCCTTCGCGGGAAAATGGCACTGTCTCGCAGATTCTGACTCGACTGAACTGGCCGATGCCGAGTCCAGCGCCAGCAGCTCCGCCAGCGCCATGGCGCCGACGCCCACGCCGCAGTCGCGAAAGAAATGACGCCTTGTGTGATCAAGTTCGATATTCATAAGAGATGATCCGTGATCTATTCCCGAGTGACGAATTCGTCGGAATTCATTAGTGCTCGCGCGACAGCCGTCCATGAGGCCGCGAATTCGGGAGGATACAGTTCTGCATCGACTTTTGGAGCTACCTTGACGGCGGCCTTGGGGTCAGCCTTGAATTGCGTTGCCTGCTGCTGCTGGAACTCAGCCACCAGTCTGCCTTCTTCGGTCGTGGGCGCCCGCGAATAACAAACTCGAAACGCTTCTTCGATGCGGAGTGCGTTTGCTGCCACATCTGTCCCATTCACAACATTCAACAGTCGATTGGACAGTCCCTGCGCCATCTCGAAGAAAGATTTGTCGTTAGCCATGGTCAGCGATTGCAGTGGCGTGTTGGAACGCGGTCGTCGAGTGCAGACAGACTGAAAGTCAGGGGCATCGAATGTTGTCAACATTGGATATGGTGCGCTGCGGTAAAAGTGGGTGTACAGGGCACGGCGGAAACGATTGTCGCCGGCAGAGGTCGTCCAGGTTTTCCGGGTCTGGGTGAATGCATAAACGCCCTCCGGTTGAGGCGGTCGCACGCTCGGACCACCGATCCTGGGGCTCAACAGGCCGCTGGCGGAAAGGCCGATGTCTCGAACGATTTCGGCATCGACTCGCAGCCGATTCTGCCGACCAAGCAACAGGTTTTCGGGATCGGCTTTTGCCACATCCGGGCGTTGATACGACGCCTGCCGATAAGTGGCTGACGTAACGATCAGTTCGTGTAACGTTTTCATCGACCATCCGGATTCCATGAACTCGTTCGCCAGCCAGTCCAGTAATGCCGGGTGCGTCGGATAAGAACCCTGCGTACCAAAATCATTTTCTGTTTCGACCAGGCCGCGACCGAAATAGCGCATCCAGACACGGTTGACTGTGACCCGTGCCGTCAACGGGTTTTCTTTGCTGACCAGCCAGCGTGCCAGTTCCAGACGGTTCCTTGCATCGCCCGTCAGCGGTGGTAGCACTCGCGGCACGTCCGGTTGCAGAAGTCCCGTGTCTTTGTCTTTCCGCAGAAAGTCACCCCGAATGTGGATGTAGGTTTCACGGGCCTTGTCCAGTTCCCGCATAACCATCGTTTTGACCGTTTGGCCCAGTCCCATTTTCTTTCGAAGTTCGTTGACGTGCGACTCTGCGTGTCGCTGAGCCACGTCTGCTTTGGTGAATTCGGCGGCAATCAGCTTCTTATGTGCGGAGGTCCGTTTGTCCGCGGGGACAGCCAACGCCGCCAGCAATTCTTCATGCAGTACAGACGCCGGCACAGTGCTGGACGCGTCCACGGCAAAGCGGCCAATATTGTAGTTTGCATTGACTTCATGCCGCATAATCACCGTCAGGGATTCTGAGCCGGATGGCAGGAGATCCGCAAAGACAAGGTGTGCCTCGTGCGGCGCGTTCATCTTCACGCCGGCGCGGGATCCTTTTCCGGTGTTAATGGCCCAGCCGGACTTCGCGCTACCGTTGATAATGTTGGTGACGGGATGCCCAGGTTGAGCGTGGTCAGACTGAACATGGTTGATCGCCACGGGCTTTTCACCGACCAGGATCTCAACCTGGGATAGGACAAAATTGCCGTTACCCGCACGGCCGGGCCCGTTCCTGGGCAGGCTGTCATGAGGCAATACTCGCAACCGCAGAGCAGCGACAGGAGCATCTGACGGCCGGAACCGAACGGTATACGTCTCCTTCGGTGCACCCTGCCCTGCGAGAATCGAATGGTCTTCCAGTGTCTGTAGCTTCGCGCCGCCGGCCGCCTGCAGCTCGATGGCGACCAGCGATTTCCATGCAACCGGCGGCTGTTCAGTGCGTGCAACCGGTATTGTCTGTTCCCATGCCGCCTGGCGTTTCGGTTTCGTCTTCGTCAATTCAGAAAACTCAGATTTGGCATCATCCAACGCCGCCTGCAGTTCCGGATCAATACTTCTCAGCAGCAGTTCACCTTCGCTGACGTCGACGGTCGGGCCCACGTTGTTTACATCAACCGTGTGATTGAAGAAGGCAAAAAACTGATAAAACTCTTTCTGGCTGATCGGATCAAATTTGTGACTGTGGCATTGAGCACATCCCAGGGTCAGTCCCAGCCAGACGGCGCCGGTCGTGTTGACTCGGTCGACAACCTCTTCATTGCGAAACTGTTCATTATCCGTGCCGCCTTCCTGGTTGATCAGCGTATTGCGATGAAACCCGGTGGCCACCAGCTGTGGCTTCGACGGATCAGGCAACAGATCACCGGCCAGCTGTTCGATGGTAAAGCGATCAAAGGGCATGTCATCATTGATCGCACGGATAACCCAGTCGCGATACGGCCACATGACCCGATCACCGTCGATCGTGTACCCGTGCGAATCCGCATATCGAGCCTGATCCAGCCAGTACCGCCCCCAGCGTTCGCCGTAATGCGGACTGTTGAGCAATTCCTGCGCGACCGCCCGAACGGCCGTCTCAGAATCCCCTGAGTAGTGCGCGGCAAACGAATCGACTGCACCGGGGTCAGGAAGAAGTCCAGTCAGATCAAGATACATCCGCCGGACCAGCGTGTGCACATCGGCCGGAGGCGAAGGACTCACCCCCTGTCGCTGGAGTTGATCGAAGATAAATCGGTCGATGGGATTCCGTACCGGCTGTGTCCATTGCGGGTCCACCGCCGGCGGTTCGACATCCACGATCGGAAGAAACGACCAGTGTTTCTGATAGGTCGCACCCTGTTCGATCCACGCTCGCAGCAGGGCGACTTCGCGGTGGCTCAGACTCTTGCCCGTTTCCGTCGGCGGCATTCGCTCGTCGGGATCCTCGGCGAGGATCCGTTTCATCATGCTCGAGTGAACCGCCTGGCCCACTACAATCGCCGCATTCCCATCTCGTTCGGCGACGGCACTCTTTCGATCGTCCAGCCGCAATTCCGCCTCCCGAGCTTCTGAATCCGGACCGTGACATTGAAAACACTTGTCCGAGAGAATGGGTCGGATGTCTCGATTGAAGCGTATGACGATTGCTGAATCGTCAACTTTCTGCGCGGACGTTACGCCAGCTGACGCCAACAGCAGGCAGAGCATCGCGAAAATTTGAATTCGACTCGTCATGAGATGGTCGGATCGCCGGTGGGACTGTTTGGCAGGGGGGAGTCTCTCCGCTGAGCGGCAGCTGCTGCAGTGAGACTATAAAAGAAGACCGTCGATTGTATCCGAACGTCCGGCTGCGATCAGCTGTTCTCCGGAAATTGCGGCAAGATCGTGCGGAGCGAAGAGATTGTTCGTGCGGAACAAGTCGACGTGATGCCGACCGATTGTCTACAGTGCCGGCCATGTGCGACCACCGGGCCGCTGCACGCGGCTGCCGATAACCTTGTGGCCTGTCCCGGTTTTGACGAGAATCCCCGACCAGTTCAATCTCGATCAGAGGAATCCATGCTCGCTGACGCCAACGTGTTACTGACCCTTGCGGTCATTCTTATCGCCGGAACCCTGTCCGGTCATTTGGCAAAGCTGCTGCATCTGCCGTCCGTCACAGGACAAATTGTGGCTGGCGTCCTGATGGGAGGATCAGTCTTTGGCGTGCTGACCCAGGAAAGCCTGCATTCGCTGCAACCGCTGGTGGACTTCGCATTGGGGCTGATGGCGGTCGCCGTCGGCACTCATCTGAACTTTCGTCGACTCAGAGTCGCCCGGCGCCGGTTGTTGACGCTGTTGCTGCTGGAATCCATTCTGACGCCGCTGATTGTGTACGGTGGACTGATATTGTTTACGGACATCACGTCGTCAACAGCCCTGCTGCTGGCAACCCTTGCGGTTTCCACGGCTCCGGCCACGGTGCTGGCCATTGTTAAGGAAACGGCGTCCAAGGGATCGTTCGTCATGACGTTGCTGGCTGGCGTCGCGCTAAACAATCTGGCGTGCATCATCCTGTTTGAACTCGCCAGAACAGTCGCTCGGACAGCCGTCGCTCCGAACGCCTCGGTCAGCCTGCTGGTCCCGTTGGGAGCGATCTGCCAGAGCCTGATGCTGGGATTTGGCGTCGGAGTCCTGCTGATCATCGTGACACTTCGGGTTGTTCGCACCGATCGATTGTCAGCGTTGTCTCTCATCGCCATCCTGTTGACCACCGGTCTGACGGCACACCTGGGGTTGTCTGTGTTGCTGGCGTGCCTGTGCATGGGCATGACGCTGACGAATCTGACACCCGACAAAGAAGAAATCGGCCACCAGGTTTTCGACAGTTTCGAAAGCGCGATTTTTGCCGTCTTCTTCACGGTCGCGGGCATGGAACTTCGCTTCGAATCGCTGGCACTGGGCGGGTTACTGGCGGTCATCGCATTTGCCGGTCGGCTGGCCGGCAAGGTCGCGGCTGGTCATATAGCCATGAGGCTTGCCGGAGCGACACAGAGATTTCGCCGCTGGATCGGACTTTCGCTTATCCCCCAGGCCGGTCTGGCCGTCGGGCTAATGTTGCTGGTGACCGAAGATCCTGCGTTTGCGTCGATCCGCGAATTGTTCCTGGCCGTCGTGCTGGCCATGGTGCTGTTGAATGAAACTGTCGGCCCAATCCTGACTCGAATGGGCCTGAAGCAGTCCGGTGATTTCGGTCGGGACCGCGCTCGAATTCTGGACTTCCTTTCCGAACAAAACATCACGACGGAATTGGCAGGTCCGGACAAGCAGACCGCCATTCGCCAACTGGCCACCCTGACCATCGACGTGCACAAGCTGTCGATCGATGCCGATACTCTGTTTGAGGCCGTGATGGAAGGCGAGCGGCAGTCCTGCACATGTGTTGGAGAAGGTCTGGCACTGCCACACGCTCGACTGGATGTGGGTGAAAAAATTATTGGAGCAATGGGGATCAGTTGCACGGGGCTTTCAGTGGCGACGCCCGATCATCGTCCCGTACACTGCATGGTCCTGATCATCACGCCGACATCGATGCCGGAACGTCATCTGGAAGTCCTGCAGGCCCTGGCCGCGTCCATTGGGCGAGACCGGTCCATACAACAGCAACTTTACCACATTGATTCGCCGGCACATGCAGACGAATTTCTGCATCTGGATCAGCAGTTCGAGGATTGGAATTACTATCTGGAAGACGCGGAATAGCCCGGTTCTCGGTAAATTCCCACTGAGTATGGAGCCCAAATCACATGCAGCACAACACCCGCAACAGTCTATGTGACCTGAATCAGTCTGGCAGTAACAGCGCCCGAAACCGCCGCGATGTTCTGCAGTCTGGCCTGCTGGGCCTGATGGGCCTGAGTTGTCTGACCGAGCCTGCAGCTGCCGCCGGGCAGCAGTCAGACAAATTACACAACGATCATCTGCTGCTGGGTTTCAGCACCTACGGCATGAAGTCGCTGACAACCGAAGCGGCCATCAGCCACATCGCTCGTATCGGGTTTGATTCGGTGGAAATCACAGTCTGGCCCGACTGGAACGCAGCCCCGACCAACATGACCGCTGAGCGGCGGCGCACGGTACGAACGCAACTGGTGGACAGCGGCTTGCGCCTGACGTCACTGATGGAACATATTGTTCCCAGTGAAAACGACGCGCAACATGCCGCGCATCGCACTCGTCTTGCCGGCGTCTTCGAACTCGCCAAAGACCTGTGTCCATCGCAGCGGCCGCTGGTGCAGACAGTGCTCGGTGGTGGTCAGTGGAAACAGAAACGCGAATTGCTGCGTGATCGCGTCGGTGACTGGCTGGACATTGCGACTGAGCGTCAAACTGTCCTGGCCATTAAGCCCCATCGCGGCGGCGTCATGTCGCGTCCCGAGGAGGCCGTTTGGCTGATCGAACAACTCGGACGATCCAAATACCTTCGAATTGTCTACGACTACAGTCACTACGCTTATCGAGACATGTCGATGGAAGACACGGTGAGGACCGCTCTGCCCTATCTGGCTCACGTCGCCGTAAAGGACGCTGTCAAAGAAGGCGATCGAATCTTATTTAAGCTGCCCGGACAGGCAGGAACGATCTCCTACGCAAAGCTGCTGAAAAGTTTGTTTAATGGTGGCTACCGTGGCGACATCAGCTGCGAAGTCAGCGGCATGGTCTGGAGCAAACCCGGCTACGATCCCGTGTCCGCGGCGGAAGCCTGCTACCGCTCTCTGTCGGGCGCCTTCACTGCAGCGAATGTGCCACGGCCTTCGTGAGCGTGGATACCGCTCTGTGGGCACCTGTTTTTTTGGTCTTACGGAGGTCAACACAGGCTTCCCAGACTGACACTCCAGCAGGCAGTCGACATCCTCCAACAGATTTAAGGGCGTGTTTCCGCCCCAGATGTTCAGGTGGGGTTGCTATTACGCCCCCTTGCGGGTAGCGTCACCACGTCTGAGTTTGATACAGGCTCTATATTTGAGTTGTTCGGACCATTTGATGTGGGTCACAGCATTCTTGAAGACAGTCACGTCCGCTCTTGAGTTCTCCTGCAGCATACATCTTTTTGATGGAAATTCGGATGAAATTCGAGTTTTCAAATTCAGCGTTTTGAAGGCTGCCGTGTGGCAGCAACACACATGTTTTGGTAGCTGAAAAGCTCAAGGGTTTGGTGAATGAGTAAGAACATTTTTGTCGGTAGTCTGGCATGGGCAACTACCTCCGAGGGACTGGAGCAAGCGTTTGCTCAGTACGGCGTCGTCACTTCGGCCAAGGTCATCAGTGACCGGGAAACCGGACGATCCAAGGGATTTGGTTTCGTTGAAATGGAATCTGGTGGCGACGAAGCCATCGAAGCATTGAACGGAGCCGATATGGACGGTCGACAGATCGTCGTAAATGAAGCTCGTCCTCGCGAAGACCGCGGCGGCGGCGGCGGCGGTGGCCGTGGTGGCTACGGCGGTGGCGGTGGCGGTGGCGGCTATGGTGGTGGTGGTGGTGGTGGTGGCGGTGGACGCTACTAAGAACCAGATTCCGTCAGAAATCTGAACGAACAGACGTTATTCCTGATTCAGGAATCGACGTGATCAGAAAGGGTGGCGAACCAATACGGTCCGTCACCCTTTTTCTTTTCGCGACCGGTCTCTGGACGGGCGCGTAAATCGTCTACCAAATTGAATCCACGGACAGGTCACAGGGAACTGATTCCGTTGGGACAGTCGAGACATCCTGCGTCAGTGCGAATTCCGCGTGGTCGAATAGCCGTGCAGACGTTTAGAACGCCGCCGCAGGACGTGGGGGCTGTACGCTCACGATGCGGAACTTTGCTTTCTGTGTGATCCGCCCAGACTGCGTGCACGTTAGCAACGACGTTGCCGGATATGCGGCCCGCTCGAGAATCGGCAACGGATTCCCTGACAGATACAACTCGCAATGTCCGCTGCACTTTCATTCGCCACCCCCCCGTTTGGCAGTTTTGTATTGATTCTGAACGGTAATCCGCTCACATTCTGATCATCTGCGGCCCTCTGTCCTCAGACAATTTGTGGCCGTACAGCAATTGCCCGCCCCAGATCTGCCCCGAAACGCTCACACTCCAGGAAAACTCTATGAGGCTAGTCTCCACCATCGCCATCATTGCACTGCTGGTATTGTGTCTGCCTGACGCGGATGCCCAACCACCCGGCCGTGACGGCGGAAGAGGCGGCGGAGACCGCAGCCGATTCGGAGGACGAGATTCCGGAGACCGAGGGAGTCGTGGTGGTCAATCGAGTGGCTTCGGAGGCCGTCTGGATCAAAACGGTGACGGACGTATCGATCAGAATGAACTGAATAACCTCCCTGAGGGCCTTCGCCGGGCAATGGAGTCTCGGGGCGTCAGACTGCGACCTGGCCTGTCGGTGGAAGATTTCAGCAACAGCATGCGGCAGCAGTTCGAGAGAAGCCGTGACGAAGGTCGTGGTTCGTCCGATGAGCGTCGTCCGGCAAACCGTCCTGAAGAACGTCCCAGTGGAAACAGGACTCAGTACAAGCCATCTGCTCCATTTCGTTCACGGCAAAAAGAGCGATTGACGGTGGACCTGCCGCCAAAATACAGCGAACTGGACACGGACTTTGATGGTCAAGTGGGGCTGTATGAATGGATTTCAGCTCGGCGTGAGAGTCTGCAGCAGTTCGATGACATCGACATTGACGTTGATGGTGTGCTGACACCAAGAGAACTCAAGTTGTATGACGAGACCTCGGCCAGCGGCAGTCCACAATTGGCCTCGTTTGAGCGACCTCGCGTGACCATCATCGGCGGTCCGCACGCCACAGCCGTCGCCAGAAGCAGTCGGCGGCCGAACGGCAAGTCACACCTGTCGGAAGAGGCCAGAGAAAAGCACGCGGACTTTGCCAGCACAAAGGCGTTCCCGTATATCGACGTCAATAAAGACGGCCGGATTACAATTGAGGAACTTCAACGCGACGAAAAGACCAAACGCATCATCCCGATGTTCGAAAAAGCAGGCATCCGCGTCGAATCGATGTCGCAACAGGAATTCACGGACCGCTGGATGAGAGCTCAGGAATTCAATGCGGCGCAGAAGGCAGAAGGCGGCGGCGACAGGAGGCGCTAGACACGGCGTGCACGTGGGCCGGTATACGTTACTCCGCGTCTGCTGGGCCAACATCGATGCTGCCAGTGCGTACCGAACAACCAACGGCGCTTGTTGTATGCGTCTGCGAGGGCACAACAACACTCATTGACCAGGCTGGAATTCCGTTAGGCAGCACCTGATTCACCAACGAATGACGCAGGCTGGAGGTCCGGAGCGGAATAACCAAAACGCTCGTACGCAGGCCGTAATTCTTCGTACACGCGTCGTACCAGGACCGGATCGTCGTTGAACTGGTTCTTCTGGTAGCTGCGCAACGAAAACAACTGCGGTAACAATGCCTTCTTCAGGTCGTCAAAACCGTTCAGTCCCAGCGAGCGGTACGCGGTGCTAAGTTCTGCGACCGGGTCAACCTCCAGATTCTCAAAGCAGATCTCGTGCAGATTGCCTTCTGGAATGAGGTGGCGATCCTGTTCGTATCGCTCCAGGCCGAATCGATAAGTGTCAATAATCTCATCTTCCACATTACAGAACACGGGCCGCCCAAGCGTGTTCTCTTCGATCATCCGCCGACGCAAATGACACGCGGAACGAATGACATGATACGGGTCGCGGTGGATATACAGAAACTTGGCATCTGGAAACATCTGGACCAGTTTCTGCACATGATATGTGTGAAACGGTGACTTCAGCATTATCCGTTTCTGCGATTTGTACGTCAGCTTCTTCAGCAGATGCGTGAGGCATGATTCGTATCGGCTCAGTTCCGCTTCGCTCAGATTCTCAAAGTCCAGGGCTTTCCAGAAGCACCGTACATCGTGCGGCCGCGAGAGAAACATGTATGGCGACACCTGACTCATGACGGCTGTTGCAATGTCGTCTTCCTGCGGTGCGTCCCAGGAGACAGCAACATTGTCCATCGGTCTCGACTGCGGGACAAACGGAGCCGTCAGCATTTTGGTCACTGTTTCCGTCAGCAGAAAATGCCACGGAAACAATGCCTGATACAGTCCCAGATGTGCAAACTGAGGATCGTGACTGAGCAGGTTCTGCAGTAGTGTTGTTCCACTTCGCCAGAACCCCAGAACAAAGAGCGGTGGCTCAACCAGCTCCGTCTTTGCTACGGCTCGGCCATAAATCAGGGATTCCAGTGCGCCCATGCCGGTGTTGTACACGGCGGTCGCGGGAAGCGCCATGAACTTGTGCAGACGGCTCCAATGCACTGATGGGCGGGAGCGGATCAGACGACTCAGACCGGCAATATCCATACCGTGCCAGAGCATCAGGCCACCCTGTGATCTGTTGACGGGCCGGTCCTGCTGCTTCGTTCGAGTCATGCCTGTGAAGTCCTTCGGGGAACATTGCCGCTGCCAGAGCACCAAATGCGTGAATCTGCAGGTCGAAAGCAGAGGACATCCGTCCATCGCGGAGATCCCTCCTCTGTATCGGCACCTGGCCCTGTTCTTCCGGCGGCAACTCCTGCTTCCCCGGGAATTCTCCCGGATTCGGTTGTGGCTCACCTTCAGGACAAACGCTGCGAAACATAACGAGGTCCCGATCCCATCAGCCGTCAACAAGCACAGTCCGCTGCCGCGTCAACTGTTCAAACTGGTCGAATAGGAAGACGGGGGTAACTTACTGAAATGCAACTTCGAAATAAGCGGCCTTTTTTGCCGGATTTGTCTGGAATAAACTGACGGACTGACGTTTGATCGTTCGGAATGAATGTCCACTTCACGAGTGTCAACGTTCAAAACTGAGTACACATTTCCAGGACTACGTCACAGGAGCCTTGCGATGTTCCGAAAGTGTCTTCCAGTTGTCATCGTCGCCGGTATTCTGTCTTTGTGTGCAGAGCAAGCCGCGGCGCAAATCAGTTTTGCCGTCACTCAGCAAAACGGTGTTGTCTCGGGCGGCGGATTACAGGTTGGTGGATTCGTAACGCACGGTCGAACGGGAGTCATGTTGGGTGTGTCCACATCGACGAGTCAATTGATCGGGATCCAGAATTTCACTTTTCAAAGCCAGCGCAGTGGTATTCCTGCGGGCGTGGCGAACAACAACCGCCGGAACAGGCAGCCCGGGGCCGATCAATTTGTGAAGGCGGCGGGACGCTTCGATCGCGACCGCAATCGGCGGCTGGATCGCAAGGAACTCACTCTGGTCGCGACCGCGGTCGTTAAAGAACTCACGCAACGTCGAGAGCAACACAGCAGAGTGTCATCTGTTCCTCAGGCCAATTCAGGCAATTCGCAGTCGTCGCCAACTCCGTCCGCCGAGGAAATGGTCAAGAGCTTTGTCACTCGCTGCATGACGTTTGACACCGACGGTGATGAGGCGCTCGACGCCGCGGAAACGAAACGCATGGCAACCGCCCTCATTCGCTCGCTCGGTTGACCACATTCGGACGGCTCCTGTATCTGGGTTATACGGGTACCGGGCGATCGCTTCCCGACATTGGCGCCCCTGGTCACTTGCAACCAGTAATCCGCGGCAAGGGCACGCGACCCATTCCGGCGTCACCCTGGAGCCGTGAACCAGTGCGTCCTGCCCCTGCGGTACTCCGTTTGATTATATGGCCACTGTTCGCGATAATGCCGCGACAAAAATTTCGTCAGGCACGTCCTGACCTGCAAAATAAGGAGCGATCACAATGATCGATACGAATACGGATTCAGCCACAGACGATGCGGCCGGCGGGACGCAGCAGCGGCCATTTGTCCATTTGCACTGCCACACTCATTTCAGTCTGCTGGACGGAGTGAACCGAATTCCGGAACTGGTGACCCGAGTCAAGAACCTGGGGATGAACTCCATTGCCATGACCGACCACGGCAATCTGGGTGGGGCCATGGAGTTCTATCACACCTGTAAGAAGCATGACGTCAAGCCGATTATCGGCTACGAAGCTTATGTTGCGCCCGGCCGCAGGACGGACCGCAGCGCGACTCGGCAGCGCGAGGCTCAGTCGCACCTGACTCTGCTGGCGATGAATCAAAAAGGATTCGACAACCTGATCAAGATGTCATCGACTGCGTACCTGGAAGGTTTTCACTACAAGCCGCGAATCGACCGCGAGTTGCTGGAAGAGTTCAACGAAGGCATCATCTGTCTGTCCGGCTGCGCGTCCAGTGAGCTTTCAAAGATGCTGCTGGCGGAAAAGGATGACGAAGCACGGCAACTGGTTGAGTGGTACAGCAGAGTTTTCGGTGACCGTTTCTACATGGAGATCCAGGACGCGGGCTTTGAAATTCAGAAGCAGTGCCTGGCACCGACTGTTGACCTGGCCAACAAAATGGGGCTGCCACTGGTCGCCACCAATGACGCTCATTATCTGACTCGGGATGACGCCAAAGTTCAGGACGTGCTGCTGTGCGTGAATACTCGCACCACGCGAGACGATCCGAACCGCATGAAGATGAGCAACGACGGGCTGTACGTCTGTAGTCCCGAAGAAATGTACTCCACCTTTACGGGACTCGAACATGCGGTCGCTAGATCTCAGGAAATCGCGGACCGCGTCGACATCGAATTGCATGAACGCAAGTTGTATCCGGTTTATCGTCCGCCTGAGGGCAAAACGGATATCGATTTCCTGCGAGATCTGTGCACCGAGCGGATGCACGAACGTTATGGCGATGAACTGACTGACGCACACTGGGATCGTCTGAAGTATGAACTGAGTGTGATCGAAGACAAAGGTTACGCCAGTTACTTTCTGATCGTGTGGGACTTTGTGGAGTTCTCACGGCGCAACGATATTCCCTGCGGTGCTCGAGGTTCTGCGTGTGGTGCCATCGTGGCATTTCTGCTGCGACTGGGCGACGTGTGTCCGCTGAAGTACGACCTGCTGTTTGAACGGTTTCTGGATCCCAGCCGTAACGAGCCGCCCGATATCGACATCGACTTCTGCCGTGACCGTCGGCAGATGGTGATCGATTACACGAAGGAAACCTATGGCGAAATGAACGTCGCCCAGATCGGGACGTACGGCACTCTGAAGGCCAAGAATGCGATCCGTGACGTCGGACGGGCGTTCAACGTGCCACTGCCGCGAGTCAACGAACTGGCGAAGATGATTCCCGATGAGCTGAACATCAAGCTGAGGGATGCACTGGACAAGAGCCCCGATCTGAAAGCAGCCTACGACGGCGATCCGGTAGCTCAGGAACTGCTGGACTATGCGATTTCCGTGGAAGGCCTGGCACGCAGCATGGGCACACACGCGGCCGGAGTTGTGGTGGCCGACGTGCCTCTGGACACCGTGGTCCCACTGCAGAAAATCACCGGTAAGAAAGACATCATCACTCAGTGGGACGGCCCGACCATCGAATCGATTGGCCTGCTGAAGATGGACTTTCTGGGTCTGAGAAACCTGACAATTCTGGACAAGGCCGTCAAGAACGTGCAGCGGAAACAGCCGAACTTCACGCTTCAGGATGTCCAGAACAATCTCACCGACAAAAAGACGTTTGCGCTGCTGCAGCGCGGTGAAACAAAGGGCGTGTTTCAGCTTGAATCCGGTGGTATGCGCGACCTGCTGACCAAGATGAGGCCGGACTGCTTCGAAGACATCATCGCGACATCAGCGTTGTATCGACCCGGCCCGCTGGAAGGCGGAATGGTGATGGAATATGTCGACGTTAAGAACGGGCGGAAAGCACCGCGCAAGGTGCATCCGGTTGTTGATGAGGTTTTGCAGGAAACCTACGGCGTGATGGTGTACCAGGAACAGGTGATGCGGATCCTGAACCGCGTCGGCAACGTGGAACTGGCCAGTTCGTACAAGTGCATTAAGGCGATCAGCAAGAAGAAGCAGTCCATCATCGACAGTTTCCACGGTGAGTACATCGCGGGTGCCGAAGCGAACGGTATCTCGACGAAACTGGCGGACGAACTGTGGAACCTGATCGTGGCATTCGCGGGTTATGGATTCAATAAATCACATTCGACCGCATACGGTCTGATCGCCTACGAAACGGCGTATCTGAAAGCTCATTTCCCCGTGGAATTCATGGCCGCTTTGCTGAGTTGTGGGATGGAAAGCAGTGAGCGAATCAGCGAGCATGTGGACGATTCTCGACGGCAAAACATCGCCGTGCTGCCTCCCGACGTGAATGCGTCGGAAGTCGAGTTTGTTGTTGTGGGGGAAAGTATTTCCTTCGGCATGGCCGCGATTAAAGGCGTCGGCGAAAATGCTCTGGTGGCGCTGGTGGAAGCCAGAAACGCAGACGGACCGTTCAAAGACATCTTTGATCTCACGGAACGTGTCAGCGCAAAGGCTCTCAACAAGAGTGCTCTGGAAACCCTTATCAAGGTTGGAGCCCTGGACAGTCTGCCGGGAAATCGAGCTCAACAGTTGGAAGTCGTCGATCGCGCTGTCCAGTCTGCCGTGGCGTTAGCCAGGGATAAGGCGAGTGGTCAAATGAACCTGTTTGGCGGTGATGACGATGAATCCGCCGCAGGCGACAACAGCGAGGAAGTTCAGATCAATCTGCCGGACGTT
>JBDONA010000869.1:0-3509 GCA_039831575.1 Fuerstiella sp.
CGGGAATCGAAGACGCATTGCTGCGACGCGGTCCGTCCGTATCGCGAGGCGCGGTGTAATCAGGAGGAATCATCAAATGAAAGTGCTTGTTGCAGAAGACGACCAGTTTACTCGCAATGGACTGGTGGAGGTCCTGGAAAGCGAGGGATATCAGGTCGTTGCCGCAGCCGACGGAACAGAAGCCATTCAACAGTTCCGGGATCAGCAGCCTGACTTTGTCTGTCTGGACATCATGATGCCCAGCCGCAGTGGCTACGAGGCCTGCAGCGCGATCCGAGCTGCCTCGCCGGACGTGCCCATTATTTTCATCAGCGCGAAGGCCGAAGAAGTAGACCGGTTGGTGGGTTTTGAGGTGGGGGCAGATGACTTCATCGCCAAGCCGTTCAGCGTGCGGGAAGTCGTCGCCCGAGTCCGTGCCGTCGCCCGCCGGTGCTGTGCGGCGAAACCCGAAGTTCCGGCAGAATTCAGTATGGGCAGCCTGACGGTATTGCCGGGCGAACTGCGAGCGAAACGCGGTGACAACGTGATCGATCTCAGCCCGCGAGACGTGAAGATCCTGCAGCTACTGCACGACAATCCCGGCAAAGCCCTCGACCGCAACGTCATCTTCAACCATGCGTGGGGCGAAGATTATTTTCCCAACAGCCGCACTCTGGACCAACATGTTTCGCAACTGCGAAAGCGAGTTGAAGTCGACCCGAAAGAACCGATTCTGGTCCGCACAGTACACGGCGTCGGATATCGTTATGATCCGGAAACGTGAACGGCTATGGCAACACAAAGCAATACAAGCTCGAAACGCAAGCGAGTGAGTCTCGTGCAATGAAAAACGCACTTGCTGGCGCTGCGTGCTTGTATTGAGAACGGCAATGCCTCAAGAGCACTCACCGAAAACCTGATGGTTTGCGATCGACAACAAACAAAATTCGTCCGAGCGAATTTCGCTCTAGCGCCGCAGGCGAGCGGCGAACGCCAGCGCCGCGGTTTCAATACGCAGAATCGAATCCGGCCAGGCGATCTGCCGGGCGTTATAATCACTGGCGAGTTGCACTTCTGATTCTGTGAAGCCGCCTTCCGGTCCGATCACCACAGTACGATTATCGCTTCCGGCATTCGTTGGTTCGGCGGCATCACCGGGATGAGCAAACAGAATTGTGTGTTCTGCATCTCTGCACTGCTGCAGCAGCGACTGCAGAGATTGTGGCTCGCCAATCTCCATCCGCCAGCAACGACCACATTGTTTCATCGCGGCTGTAACCGTCGCAGCCAGCTTGTCCAGTTTCGACTTACGTGGATCGACAACCGATCGTTCCGTCTGCAAAGGGACATAGGTATCGACGCCTAACTCGGTGAGTTTTTCCACCATCCACTTCAGGCGATCGCCCTTCGGCGGCACGGCGGCAATTGTCAGACAGTTCTGCGTCGGCTTCTGGATAAACGATTTTGCAGTCGTTTTGGCGATCACGGAGTCGCGTTGTATGTCTTCGATCACTGCTTCGGCGACCGTACCCGCACCGTCAAACAACTGGATCGATTGTCCGCACTTCAGCCGCAACACGTGGATCGCGTGATGAGCTTCCGTGCCCGACAGGCACGGCTTATCAGAAGTCAGGTCGTCGCAAAAAAAACGATCTGCCATGTGAATTACTGCGAATCGGGGGCCAAAGGACTAATGACGGAATTTCGCAGCGAACCAATCTCTTCCAGGGCGGCTGTTGAAGACTGCACAGACACTTCGGTTCCTTCTTCCACAATGTCCAGATTAGTAAGCACCAGCCGGTCACCGGACTGTATGCCACCTGTCACCTCGACCATTGATTGAAATCGTCGCCCCAGCTGCAGGGTTTTGCGATGCGCAATATCGTGCTCATCAACTATATAAACCGATCCCTCGACGACGCACTCTCTGGGAATCAGGATCGCGTCTTTATAACTGCGGCCGTCAATCCGAGCGTGGACGAATGCTCCAGGTAGTATGGGTGGCTGATCGGCGGAATTGGAGACTTCGACAAACACCTGCACTGTCCGCGATTGTGTATCCGCTTCCGGTGATGTGCGGACGACGTAGCCATGCCAGCTGGTTTCCGCAGACTCGTTTTCCGCCAGTGCAACGGCAGGGCGGTGACCAGCTTCCATTTCCTGCTGCAGCTGCAGAAAATCGTCAAAACTCAATGCCACCGGAATTTCCACGACGGACAGATCCGTCAACCGCACCAGCGGTTCGCCTGCCTGAACATACTGTCCCTGCTCAACAAATACTTCGCTCAGAACACCGTCGAACGGCGGCACTACGTTGGCCCGTTGCAGATCGTTTTCTGCCCGTTGCTTTTCTGACTCGCTTGTCTGCTTCCTCTGCTCTGCAGCGGCAATCTGATGCGGTATCGAATCGGATTGGCTTTCCAGCTGGATAAGTGTGTCACCGTAGCGTTGTACTTCCAACAGTGCTTTGTTGCGCTCCGACGGCGTGCCCACGCCTCGATCGACCGCCTCTTGCAGTCGATCGTATTCTTCGGAAAGTGTGTTCAGCACCAACTTCCCTTGCACCAGCTGCCGATCCACATTCGCCTTTTGAACCTTCAATTGCTCGATTTCAGTTTGCAGTTCGGCAATGCGATTGGCAGCCTGTTCTACCCGTTGATCATAATCACGGGGATCGATCTTCAGCAGTTGGTCCCCCTCTTGCTGCTTTGACGATTTACCCGGTGTCGTCACCAGTTGCCCGGTCACAACAGGATGTCCCACCTCCAGCTGCGGATGCACCTCAATAATTTCACCCGACACCTGAGCGGCAAGAGTCACTTCGCGATCCGCTCGAACAGTCCCGAACCCGCTCAGTATTTCCTGAAACGAAATTGGTGCGACCTTGAAAACGTCAACGTTCAGCAACGCCGACTCTTCTGTTTTTTCCTCCACCGCCGGCTTCTGGGCATACAACAGCTGGAAGGCCAGAAAGCTGAACGCCAGAATGAGGACGATCAGGATTTCTGAAATGATCAGTCGTTTGACCGGCGATAAAGACTTGGGCGTCGTTGTCATCTATGTTGATCCGCTCAGCAACGAGCCACAAATAAGGCCTTCGCACACAGAAACTGCGAGCATGGTACGTGGCAGGCTGTAAAAAAACACTGAAAAAACGTGCTGTTCTCACAACAGACAGGAGCAATCGCACTGGTGAGATCACGAGCAGACGCCCGTCCACCGGTGCTGATTACTAATCGTAAAGCACCAGCTCTGCTGGAGAGCACTCATGCCTGTTTTGTCGTTTTCATACAAGCACACAGCGCAAGCGAGTATGTTCCTTAATTAAACGAAACCCACTCGCTCGCGCTGCGAGCTTGGTGTGAGTCGCAGGTGTTGTTGGCTTAGTCGTTGAAACGGTGAGATTTTGGCACGAAAGGAGACGGAGAAAATCAAATCCTACCTGAGCGGGTCCGAGCCTGTTCAGAAATCTTCACTCGAACTCGGCTACATCCCCAAGGACGCCAACAAAACCAAATTCAGACCGCTGG
>JBDONA010000048.1:0-15168 GCA_039831575.1 Fuerstiella sp.
TGTAAAACATACGGAGTTTGAAGGGGCGGATCATCGCGCGGGGGGCAGAGCAGTGTTTAGTACGGTGGAGTTGGTGGATTGGATGCTAGGGTTTAAGCGACCGAAGACCACGGAGTGAGAACAAAATCAAAAGTTTGATCGCCGTGGGCGCAAAGAAGTCGCGCAGGGCGGAAGTCATATGAGAAATGTCAGCTAATTGAAATCTGCTCGCGATGGGCGCGAACGGTTGTATGTAGGAAATATCAGATCAAAGGAATCGTAAACCATGAACAAACAACACCCCATCCTGCTCTTCGTGATCCTCGCTCTGCTGGCGACGGCGCCCTTCTCGAATGCGCAAGCGCAACAGCCCTCCGAAGAGCAACTGGCGAAAATACTCAAGCGTTTTCCCGAAGCGGACACGAATAAGGACGGCAAACTGAACACGGAGGAGATCCAACAGTTCGTCAAATCCAGGCAGAGGAATAGGCGCCCGGCCGCAGCGGCACAACCGACGCAGCCTGAGGATCCTGAACTTGCTGAGACGCTGGCGGGGATTAACGCAGGCGGGCCGGACCAGGAAACAAAGGAGCAATTTATTAAACGTGTGGAAAAAAACACAAAGAAGAGTGGTAAGCAGCTCGACAAAAAAGCCATCGAAGCACGCTTTCAGGAAATGGATGCCAACCAGGATGGAATAGTTACAAGAGAAGAGAGACGAGCGCGGGTAAAAGAGGCCCCAAAGGTGGAAAAGGCGACTGTAGGGCCAATATTCAATACTGAAGAGATTCTTGACGAAAGCACGCTGGATATAAAGATCCTGCAAGATTGGCATGTGGACGAGGTGACAGGCGCGACGCGACAGCGGCTGATCGAAATCAATGTCGCCGAGTTGTGGCCAGGACAGGACTATCGGATTCCAGTGCGCATGACTGTGCCGCTCAAAGGCAAAGCAAAGGGCTTCCGTATCACAGGAGCAAATGCATATGAAGGATTGATGGAAGATTCGAAACCGAGCGAATTTGAGGCAAAACTTCTGGCAGGAGGCGTTGGCATCGTCAAGACTGTCGTCAAGCCGCTGAGGCAGATTCCGGGGAAGAGGAATCTGCAAAGACAGATGATGGCAATGATGCAGAAAGAGCGTAACCCGCGATACACGATAGTCTGGATTTGGTCGATGACCTTAATGCGGGCAACAACTGCGGCGTATGCGGAGGCCGACCATTTTGAAAAAGGTAAAGTGGCTGGTTCGGGTAGTTCTAAGAACGGCATATCGCCCGCGGTCGCCTTGATAAATGACGAGCGTTTTACCGCGACATGCTCCAATCACGCCTTTGCTTACTATTCGCCGATTCGAATGGGCGATGCGGAAGCGCTAGATGAAGTTGAAGCGGCAAGCAAAGCATTTTCCGAGGCTGTCAAGGCTGGCGATATAGAGATAGAGCCTGAACGCGCCAAGGCGTTTAGAGGCAAGACGGCGCAGCGGAGAGCGGGAGGATCCCAGGACGAGGCGCGCCGCTCTGCGGATCGCCTTATGCCCAACCTGTGCGTTACGGAGAATTGGGATCGACTGATGGAGCGCGGCGTCGATATTCTCTTCGAGCCGGGAACACATGATTATGTCGCATATGATATTGTCTGGGGTGCGCAAAACCATCCCCAGTTGCCCGTCTATTACCAACCTAATGGCGGGCACTCACAAACGCCGCATGTCGCCGTGGCAGAGGACGAACAGAATAGAGAAGCCTTCCTCTGGCATCACTTCTTTGGCGGCGATCCTCTGCTGAAGCCTCCGACGTCGAGCCATAAAGTCGACAAGGACAAGTTGACTGTCAGTGTAAGCTTCAAAGAAGGCCCTCAACCGATCAGCGGTCGCATCTGGTGGATCTACGACCGCGCTCCAGAAGGTTCCGCCCCGTTCTTGCACGTGCTAATTCCCGAAGACCAATGGATGGATATGGAACGCGACGCAAAAACCGGCGCATGGACTGCGACGATACCGTTAAAGGATGGGTTTGATCGAATCGATTTCTTCAGCAATCACGGGCACATGGCCAACGGCTACAAGCAGTATCTTTCGAGCCCTTATACCCGAGTGGAACTTCGCCCTTAACCCGGATTTTCCATTTGAAAAGGGCATCTTTAGATCCGGCGGAATCGTACCTTGATACCGCCACATCAACGCCGAGAGCTATATCACGATCGAGAAGTTCACGGCCTCGGCGGTGGAAGAATTTTGCAAAGCAAAAGAATAATGCCACCCGAGAATCATCACAGTAAGAGTGGTCATTGATTAATAAAAGTGTACGCCATGTTAAATATCTGCAAAGGAAAAACCATGAATGTTGAAATGAATCGAGTTTGAATTACAGCATCGCTGGTTATTCTCGCGGCTCTTATGATTGTCGAAACGTCTGCCACAGCTTTAGCGGAGGATTCTGGTGTTAAAAGGAATCGTAAACCATGAGCAAACAACACCCCATCCTGCTCTTCGTGATCCTCGCTCTGCTGGCGACGGCGCCCTTCTCGAATACGCAAGCGCAACAGCCCTCCGAAGAGCAACTGGCGCAAATACTCAAGCGTTTTCCCGAAGCGGACACGGATAAGGACGGCAAACTGACCACGGAGGAGATCCAACAGTTCCGCCAATCCCGGCAGGGGAATGCGCGCCCGGCCGCAGCGGCTCAACCGCTGGTTATTCCCGATCACGTGACACTTGAGAAAGACATCGTTTATCTGGTCGCGGGCGACTATGAAGTGGCGTTGGATATCGCCGTACCGAAGGGATTAACGAAACCGGTACCGGCTGTGGTGCACATTCACGGCGGCGGGTTTTGGGGCGGGTCGAAAAGCGCGCATCACGCGGTACGTTACGCGGAGGCGGGATTTATTGGCGTGTCGATTAACTATCGACTGAGCGGTGTGGCCCCCTTCCCAGCAGCCGTGCAGGATTGCAAAGCGGCGATCCGCTGGCTGCGAGCCAACGCGGAAAAATACCAGATCGACGCAGACCACATCGGCGTTTGGGGCGCCTCTACCGGCGGGCATCTGGCGGCGATTCTGGGGACGTCGGGTGGCGATCCCTACCTCGAAGGCTATGGCGGCCTGCCGACCAATACTTCACTCCGCAAGTACCGGGAGAAAGAGGTGATTTTCGAGTTTTCGAGTGAGGTGCAGGCGGTGGTCGATCACTTTGGCCCAACCGATTTTTTAAAGATGGGCGGGAATCATTCAAGGCCAACGTCAGCCGAGTCGCGTTTTCTCGGAGGCAAGATCACGGGACTCAAGGAGAAGGTGCGGCGCGCGAATCCGATCTCGTATGTAGACAAGGATGATCCGCCAATACTGATTATCCACGGCCGCAAAGACAAAGGGGTAATTTTCAATCAATCCGAGTTGCTTTACGCGGCCTTGAAAAAGGCGGGCGCCGTGACGAAGCTCGTACCGGTCGCCAACGCGGGACACGGCTATCGCCCAACTCCGGAGGGCGCGGAGATCAAGCCGAGTAAAAATGAGATTGACGCGATGGAGTTGGCGTGGTTTCGGGAGTATTTGAGGTAGGCATTTTCTTTGGTAAGCAAAAGATGCTTACCAATGCCACGCACGCAGCAGTGTTTAGTTCGGTGGAACTGGTCGACTGGATGCTTGGATTTTCAGGGGGAAATAGAGAAAGGTTCTTATATGAAATACCTCACCAGCTCGTTTCTACTTATTCTCTTAGCCTCAGTCCCCGTATCGTCAGCGGCTGATCCGATCACCTGGAACCTCTGGCCCGACACCCCTCCGGGTAAAGTGGTGACCCTGCCGCCGGAGTCGGATCGCACCACCGACGACAGCAGGCTGGCCGCGGGTAAACGCGTGACTCGTTTGCAAAACGTCTCTGTTCCTACGCTCACGATCTACAAACCCGACCCGAAAATCGATACGGGATCCTCCGTTATTATCGCTCCAGGCGGCGCGTTTACCTGGGTTGTCATAGACTTGGAAGGAACTGAAGTGGCCGAGTGGGCGACTTCGATTGGACTGACCGCGGTCGTACTCAAATACCGGGTGCCGGGCAAGGCTCGCAATCCGGCCAAGCCTTGGCTCGCGGCCGCTCAGGATGGTCAGCGAGCAATGAGTCTAGTGAGATCTCGATCCGATGAGTTGGGCATTGATCCGGATCGTATCGGTATCATGGGCTTTTCTGCTGGAGGAGCGCCCGTCAACTATACCGCCTTCGTATCCGAACGTCTCTATGAACCGGTGGACAGGCATGATGATCACAGTTTCCGGCCTGCCTTTGCGGCGCCGATTTATTCGGGTTTGTGGATGCCGGAAGGGATGGATCTATCAGAAACCTTTCCGCCGGTCTTCATTGTGATCACGTACGACGACAAAGACCGTTCCATTGGCCTGGCTGAGGGCTACATTGCCCTCAAGAAAGCAAAGGTATCCGCCGAGATGCATATCTACAGCGAAGGAGGCCACGGCTACGGACTCCGTCGCACTGAGATACCGGTGACCTCCTGGAGCGACCGAATGGAAGATTGGCTTAGGCTTAAAGGCTTTCTAGAAAAAATAGAATCAAAGTAAGGATTACCAATACAGCGATTTTTACCCCCCCCCCAAAAAAACGAGTATTATTATGATGAATACATTTCCCCTGGCACCTGCAAAACGCTTGTTCGCATTCGTATGCGCGACGTCGCTTTTGTCCGTTGCTGCCTTTGGCCAAGTGAAATCTCCGACTCACGCACATGTCTCATATGGGCCGGAGGACAGGCAATGGCTGAATCTCTATTTGCCGTCCGGAAGTGATCCAGCCCCTGTGTTTTTGTATGCCCACCATAACGGCTCGACGGCGGATGACGTCAAAAGTTCCTGGGCAAAACCTACCTTGGCTGAGGGAACGGCGATCGTCAGTTGGGAATCGATTGCGAAGGTTCGAGGTCTTGCCGATTTTCAAACCTGCGCGGCGGATGCCAAGGTCATGTTCGCATGGGTGAAAGAAAATGCGGCGACGTATAACTTCGATGTCAATAAGATCATCATCGGCGGACAATCGCGGGGAAGCTTTGTGAGCTGGGAACTCGCTCACTCTAGAGACCCAGGCGTTGTAGGGATTTATATGGGACAAGCCCTGCCTGGGAGAACATTTAGTGAACGTTTGTTAGAGCCGATCACTAAAAAGGCTCCCCCGATCTTTCTTGCCTACCGCAAAGAACCCGGAGTGGTGGGGGATATTCACGATCCTGCACATGGTCTGAAGGTGTTGGAGAAGTATAAAGAACTTGGCATTGGGGATAGCGCTGAATTGGTGCACAGCCTGTGGCAGCAAGGTCAAACGCCTTCTGTACGACAAAGCCGCTGATGCCGACTGGCTCAGAGACAGCATGGAAGAACGCGGCGTCGAACTGATCTGTCCGCATCGTCGAGGACGAAAACGTAAGCCTCGCCAGGACGGCCGCAGCCTTCGACGCTACCGCCACCGTTGGATCGTCGAACGAACCATCGCTTGGTTGTTTAACTATCGAAGGCTCATTACTCGACACGAATTCTACCCGCATCTGTTCGAAGGATTTGTTAAACTCGCCTGCCTGCTGATCATCCTCAACAGGTTTTGAAACTACTTCTACGAACAAAACAACGCTGCCAACGCGAAGTCCGCCGCACTCGCCGATTTTGCACAGGCAGTATTCTCGGTTAACGAATTCATTTACGTCGATTGACTGGTAACGCATGAACTCGAGCACCGCACCTTTGCGACGAAACATGCGCAGCAGCCATCACAACCTGGCTGCCATGTGCATCATTGCACTTTCTGCGTCGATCGTTGGCGCGGAGGATGGAACGACTGGGCATGCATTTGTGAAGACCTTTTGCGCGAAGTGCCACAACGCCGAACAGCACAAGGGCGATGTTCGGCTGAATCAGTTCGCGTCGCAGGTGACTGACGACAACCACAAACTGTGGGAGCAGGTCATCCACAATATACAACGTGGAGACATGCCACCCAAAGACGCCAGGCAGCCGACCGATGCGGAGCGACGAGCCTTTCTCGCAGAGGCCATTCCGAATCTTGAAGCGTATGTCGCCGATTCAAATGCCACGTCGGACCCGCTGATGCGCCTGACAAATAATCAGATCGCCCACAGTCTGCAGGACCTTTTGCAAACGCACGAACATATCGCGGATCAATTGATCGGCGACCCCGTCGATAAGCACGGTTTTTCCCGCCAGAGTGAACTCGATCTTTCGGGTTCCTATCTTCAGCTCTACGCGAAAGGGCTGGAGCAGATCGTGGAACGAGCAATGCCGAATCTCGAACCGGCTCGGCCGGACGTATTTCGCATCGCGGACAACGAATGGGAAAAATGTCACTGGGCCGGAGACAACTATCTCTACCAGGGATATCGGCGTTTGTATGAAGGGCCAAAATGGATTGGCGATGATTTTGAGATCCCAATACCGCCGCGACACGAATACCGGATGTTTCTTCGCGACAACAGGAGCAAGGGCCGGTTCCGGATTAAGCTGACGCTACGCAATGAGCCGCCGACCTACGGATACGGGGATCACTTTTTGCTCAAGCCTGGAACCAAAACACCCGCACCGGTTTCCAGGCAGATCGTCTTCAAAGACTTGTCCGAACCACGCACCGTACAGATTCCCAAAGCCGGCATCTATCAGGTCGACGTGACCTTGAAACCACCAACCGAAATCTCGTTGACAGCCGATTCTTCGATGCTACAACAGGGACTGGTCGGTGCATGGCGTCTGAACGGTGACGCCAAAAGTGCATCTGAGGCGAAGGAACTCACGGGCCAAATCGCTGGCGGCGCGCAGTTTGTCGATTCCCCGATTGGTACCGGCGGGAAAGCGATTTCTTTGGACGGGCATGATGATGCTGTCGTGATCCCGCGCAATCCCTCGATGAATGTCGGGAAGCAAGATTTCACTGTTGCCGCCTGGATTCATCCGACCGAGTTGCGGCAGGCCGGCATTGTTTGTCTGGGACGTTACAGCCTGGTTCACGGTTGGTATCTGGATATGCCCAACAACAAAGGCGCCATCCGGATCGAGACGATCAACCCGGGGAACCAATTCAACGGTACGGTATCGTCTCGGCCAGGCGCTATCCGCGCGAACACCTGGCAGCACGTGGCAGCCGTGGTGCGCCGCGGCGAAAACCAGACAAGCCTTTATGTCAATGGTTTTGAGGTGGGCGTCGGCACGGTTCAACCAGAAGTGCTCGACAATCCCAATGTGGCGTTACATATTGGTCGCATCCAGGGCTCCCATCTGTTCAAAGGACAAATTGATGAAGTACATTTCTATAATCGTGCCCTTGCAGTCGAGGAGATCCATGCCCTGTTGGAACCGGGCAGACAGTTTGTCCAGAAGCCATCGGAACCTCCACAGGAACTGACCCTCAAGTTCGGTGAGCGTGACATTACCGGCACGGTTCATCGATCGGCATTCCTCGCACTTCGCCTACCAGATGGCCCCCTGGATCTGACCGGCCGTTATGGCGATGACCTGGCCCCTCATCGCGTCTCTCTGACACCCGTACCGCCGGAAAGCCAACTGGCGTCTGAATTCCGAAAATTCGAACAGCGCGAGTCCGCTCGAACCCCACAAGAAATCGGAGTGTATGTCGACCAGTCCGGAGCGCATCCCTACAAGTTAGTGGAGCCGATTACTGTTCCGGTTAAAGCAGGCCCGCAGCACTTTGAAGTGTTCGGCACGTTGGAAGATCACCTTGGCGTGGTGTCCGACCCGATCGTGGCCAAGGATCGAAGCCCCGGCTACTGGTTGAAGTTCCGCACGCTCACGATAGTCAATCACAACGAGCTGGAAGGTTTCACGCTGCCGGCACGATTTAATTGGACCGAACCGATTTTCCTTGTGAGGCCCGATGAGCAGTGGATCAAGGCGTTTGGGCATACTCCCGGATTGATCCCGTCGGCAAATGGAAACAACGGCACACACGGCAATGAAGCAAAGGGCCCCGCGGTCTATCCCGAGGCCATACAATCGCACGGTCACGTGGTCGTCGAAAAGGTGGAATTCGAAACGCCGTTCTTTAAGAGTTGGCCCCCTCGTTCCGTTCAACCGTTCTTGACGAATGGGAAATTGAAACCAACCGAAGTGCCTGTCAGGCTAAAGGAACTTGCGGCTCGCGCCTGGCGCCGGCCTTTGTCCGAAACCGACGCGAAACAGATCGATCAAATATGGGCGGCGGAGCTTGACGCTGGCAGCAGTGATCTTGAAGCATTGCGAAGCTCAGTCGTCACGATACTTAGCGATCCTCGTTTTTTGTATCTGCGTCAGCCCGATAATTTTGGATTCGCTTCTCGCCTGTCTTACTTCCTGTGGAACGGCCCGCCGGATGGGACGCTGACCGCGCTGGCCGCTAAGCATGATCATCTTGATGACTCGATGATCGAGCAGCAGGTGGACCGCTTGTTGGCTGACAAACGCGCGCGGCGTTTTGTCGAAGATTTTGTAGCGCAGTGGATCGACTTCACCCGTTTGAATCAGATTGCCGTCGATCCGAATTACTACCCGGCATTCAAAGACCGGGGCGTGCGAATTCGTGAATACATGAAACAGGAATGCGTTGAATTCTTTGCTCACATTCTTCACAAGGATGTGAGTTGCCTCAGTTTCCTCGAATCCGATTTCGTGATGGTCAACGAAACGCTGGCTGAACATTACGGCATCACCGGTGTATTCACGCCGAGATTTGTACCGGTTGCCACGCCCGTTCATCGAGGTGGCGGCGTGCTGGCCCAGGCTGCCGTCATGCTGGCTCAATCCAATGGACAGGACGCTCATGCGGTCAACCGGGGAGTCTGGATACGGTCGCGTCTGCTGGGTGATCCTCCATCCGATCCGCCGCCGGATGTGCCTGCTCTGCCGGAGTCCAGTGATGCCAGAGCCAGCGGGCCATTGTCGGTCAAACAGAGATTGGATTTGCACCTCAAGACCGGAACCACTTGTTACGACTGCCACAAGGATATCGATCCATGGGGCATCGCCACTGAAGGTTTCGATGCTGTCGGTTTACCACGAACCACAATTCAAAAGTCTGGCCCGGTTGTTCAGAAAGTTGTTATCGACAAACAAAAAATCGACGGCATGCTGCCGTTGAAACAATTCCTTCTCAAACATCGCCATGCGCAATTCGCGTATGGGTTCACACGACACATGCTGTCTTATGCCCTTGGCAGGCCGCTCACGTTTCGCGACGAACCCATCGTGCGGGCGTTGCAGTCGCAGTTCATTGAAAGCGGATACAATATGCGGAGTCTGATCAAGGGGATTGTCACATCAACGGTTTACAGGCAAGGATTCTTGTCGCCTTACGCTTCGCGAAAGTAGCGAAAGGCTGTTGCATTTAGTGAGCGTTTCTGGAAAAGAATGGAATTATTCATGGCTAACAGAATGAAAATTCAACGACGCACATTTCTTCGCGGCGCTGGCGGTGTTGCGCTGAGTTTGCCGTTGCTCGAATGCAGGGCGAACAACGCGGATTCCGAGATGCCCAAACGTTTTCTGGCGTTGTACGTCGGTCACGGATTTGCCCTCCACGGCGATTGGCGCTGGTACCCGAGCCTGGTCGACGGCCAAATGCAGTTCGGTAAGTCGATGGAAGCCTTTAATCCGTTGACCAAACGTATTTCTATTGTTCAAGGACTGGAGCACCCCCAATGCGTGAGTGCCGGCGGACACAGCACGGCCGATTCTTTTCTGACCGGTAGTAACCCCGCCGCCGTAGTAAAAAGCCCATCGCTCGATCAAATCGCCGCGATGACACATGGACTTAAAACGCGTTACCCGAGTCTCGTCCTGGGCAATGAAGGAGGCCTTGGCGGCGAAGGCAGATCGAACACGCTTTCATACAACCAATTCGGCCGCGGCATTCCTTCCACGAACAATTTGCGGGGTTTGTATGACGCAATGTTCAATTCCGATCCGGCTTTGCAAAAAGAGCAGCATCGACGACTCAGCCAAGATCAGCGTCGTGTTGATCGTGTTTTGGAATCGTATCGCGAAATGAAACGTCAGCTCGGACGTGACGACTCGCAGAAGCTGGAACACTACATGCACGCATTACGTGATGTGGAAAAAGACATCGAACGTCTCGAAAATTGGATGGATAGACCCAAGCCGCAAGTGAATACTGACGGCCTCGCGCTTGATGCAACGGTCCAGGATCCGGCCACGTTTATCCGCACGATGTACAGTCTGATCTACCTGGCGTTCAAAACCGATTCGACGCGTTACGCGACGTACATGTTGCAGAGCATGAACAGCAGTGCGTGGGACAACGTCCCGCTCCAAATGGGTCTTGGTGGAACTCACCACGTACTAGCCCACAATGCGGCCGCGGGTGCGGCACAATCCGTCGCGCTGGGAAAGTACGATAAATTCCAGGGCGATCTGTTGGCGGAATTCATTCAGAAACTGGCCGACACCCCCGAACGCGGCGGCAGCATGCTTGACAACACAATCGTGATGTACGGAAGCAGCAACAGCCAAACACATGTGAACACAGATTATCCGCTGATGCTTGTCGGCGGAGAGAACCTCGGCCTCAAACACGGAACGTTTCACCAACTCAACGACAACACGCCGCCTCTGTCCAATTTATATTTGACGCTCCTCAATGCCCTGGACGTACCCGCCACGCAATTCTCTGACAGCAATTCTACATTCTCGCAGATTATGAAATAGCTTCGGAGTGTCTTCGATCGGTAACTGAAATCATGAACTCAAACATAAAACACTCGCGACGCGATATCATCAGTCTTGGCCGTAGGGTCAAAATACTCCGCCGAACTCAAATCGCCGTAAAAACACTCGACTTACGGCTCACCAGAGTCTCGCATCTCAGCCGCTTGATTTCACCTGTCGGCACCAGACACTGGCCGAATTTCGGCGCTGAACATGCCTTTACTGCTCCAACCCTGCGCGCTCACCGCGAAACGACGCCAATTCCACGGTCAGTGGTCGCTATCTCTGGCCGACGCACGGCCGAAATCGCGAACGATTTCTATTTCTAAAACCTGATTGTCAAAGAGCTTTGCCGTCGGTTCAGTTTTTTGACCCTACGGGATCAGACATGCTCCCCGAAGCAATGACACCGACTGGTGTAATAAGATCGGCAAATGCCGTCTGGGCCAGCAGAGCCATACTTACGATGACCATGCAGCGCACTGAACGGAAGTAAGAGGACGTTTGCACTAGGTCGCAGGGGTTCTTTGGCATGGTGTCTCACAACTGAAGGTCGATGCCCTCGTCATTATTTCCGGCCGAATGCAGGGTGGGCCACGATGGCGTGGATGGCGGCGCGAAGAGAGAAATCCTCTTGAGCAATCGACTGAAAGACTGCGTCGACATGCGGACGGTCGGCCCGGGTGACTTCGCGGCCATGGGCATAGCTGATGAGTTTCCCGATGATGCCCTTGAGGATGCGTTCCTTGTCGGCCATCAGAGCGGCCTTGAGCGAGGGCAGGTCACGCACCTCGCGGCCGTTGGGAAGTTTCATGGCGGCATCAATCGGGACCTTGGTGAATTTGAGTTTCTTCGTGAACGTCGTTCCCTCCCGCTCGACAGGGAGTTCTACCACGTGGCGATACTCGCTCCGCTTGCGCCCAACCGGGTCGTAGTATTCAAGGGCGAAACCTAAGGGATCGATCTTCGAATGACAGCGGGAGCAGCTCTCGAGTTCCTGGTGCTTGAGAATGGCTTCGCGGATGGTGGTGGTACCCCGGATGTCCGGCTCGTTGATCAACACGTCGGCGGGCGGTTCGATGCGTTCGTTGTAGAGATTCTTGAGAATCCACGAGCCCCTGTGGATCGGTGAAGTGGCGAAGTCGGTGGAGGTGAGCTTGAGGAAACCGGCTTGGGCCACGAGCCCGCCGCGTTCGCTTTTCCTGGGCAGCTTCACCGGCACGAAGGCATCACCCTCTACTAAGGGCAAATCGTAGAAGCGGGCCAGACGGTCATTGGCCATGACGAAATCCGAGTCGATGAAGTGTTCCATGCTCAGGCCGTTCTCGAGCAGGTGGCGAAAGAGCTCACGGCCTTCGCGCCCCATGGAATCGACCGTCATGCGGCGCACGTTCTTGAACACGCGGACGTCCGGCCCGAAGTCGTCCACCTTGTCGCGTTGCAACCATTGACGGGTAAAGTCGTCGATGAAGCGGCCGGCCCTGGCGTCCCCCAGCATCCGCTCCACCTGGGCCGATGGATCCTTGCCCAAGGCGCCGGACTTGGCCGCGTTCAGAAGTCCGGCGTCAGGGGCGGAATTCCAGAGGAAATAGGATAGACGATGGGCCCGCTGCACGCCGGTTAACTCAGGCGACTCGGCCTTGTAGATGAAGTGCGGAGAGGTCAATAGCGCGATCAGCACGCTGCGGGTGATGGCGGTCATCGAGGCGCCGGACTTCTCCTGGCTCCGCGCGATCTCGACAAAAGCTTTGCGATCCTCCGCCGCCAGCGGCCGCTGCGTGAGCAACAACGCAATGTGATCGACTAGCTCCGTCGGCTTCATGTTCGGCTTGGGGAGGATGGCCTTCATCGCGGCGGTCGGCCACTGCTCCGTCAACGGGCCGGTCACCCTCAGATGAGAGAACCGCATGGTGGGACCCTTGTGTTCTTTCTTTTCAAGACTCCTACCCGGCACGCGGGCGCTATCGAAGGTAAAGGCCAGCTGGTCGCCCGCCTTGAGAGTGAGCTCGGTCGTAAAACGTTTCGAGCCATGCGGCATGGGGATTCGGCGGATATTCCGAAAGCTGGTCGGATGACGTCCGTCCCCGAGATTGATCCCGATGACCTCGCCTTCGTCGGATTTCTCCGAATGCGCCTTCACTTCGAGCCGGTACACCCCGAAGGCGGGAACGACAAATTGCTCGTGGCTCTCCGGATCGATGGAGAAATGCAGATTGCTGCGGTAGGGACGAAAGCCCGTGAGAACATAGTCGTCCCCATCGCGGTAATCCCCACCCCCGCCGGTCGCAAAGTTTTTGCTGCCGTGGAAATGTCGCGCATCAAATTCCCACTTCCTCGTCTCGGGTTTGACATCGGGCAGGAGGCGCTCGGCCACAAAGCGGGCCGTTTTGAGGTAGGTCATCAACTGGTGCGGGGACATGAGTTGGGCTTCGCCGAACTTGTCGAAGCCGTGCTCCACGTGATCGGGCGGCAGCAAGCCGGCGAAATCAAACTCCACCCCGAAGAGATCGCGCAGCGTATTGGTGTATTCGGTGCGGGTGAGCCGCTTAAGGGGATTGACCGGGCGCTGGGTGAGCATGCGTTTCTGGAGCATCTGCACGACCTCGGCGACTGCTTCGGCTCCGGGTTGCGGCGCCTGTTCCGGCGGCATTTCGCCGGCCTCAAGCACGGCAGCAATGGTCTCCAGCAACTCCTCATCGGCGAATAGCTCGCCCAAAGACTTGTCGAGCCGCACCTTGCCCTTTTGTTTTTCAGGGCCGTGGCACTTAACGCAGTTTTGGGCGAAGAATTGTTCCAGTTTGGGGTCCGCGCGGAGAGTCCCCGGTAGCAGAAAGCCCACCAGCAGCATTGTCCATGCCAGCCGCATCATGACAACACCTCGAAGGCCCCGGTGCTTTCCCCGAAACGGTCGTGTTCGGCCCCAAATTGCTGCAACAGGCCGAGGTATAGGTTGCTCATGGGGACGTCCTTCTTCTGCCAATGGCCGGCGGTCTTCATGCGGCCGTCAAACACCAGGGCTGGTATGTCGTCGAAATTGTGAGAGTTAGCGCTGCCCATCGAGGCGGTGAGGAGCGTGGTCGTCTGGTCGAAAAGGGAGCTGTTACCTTCAGTGCGTTCCTTCATGGTGCTGAGCGAAGTATTGATCCGCTTGAGGATTGCGTGCTCCAGCATCAGCAGTTTCTTGATCTTCTCCGGCTTCTGGCCGTGGTGGGAAAGGTCGTGGTAGTTACCACTGAGGTCCGGCTCCTTGAAGCCTTCCCAGAACGGAATCTGTACCGTGACCGCACGCGTGGAATCGGTTTCCAGGGCCAGGACGGCAAGATCCAGCAAGGTGCCTACGTAGTCGTCCACCGACTTGCGGTCGAAGTCCTCGAGTTCGTAATCCACTTGCGGCTTGGAGCGGTCGGCCCAGTAGGCGCGACGTTTCACGGTCTGCTCAACTTCGCGGACAGAGGTGAGATACTCGTCCATTTTCGCCCGGTCGGTGGAATTGAGACGCTTCTCCATTGACTTGGCCTGGGCGAATACCGCATCGAGAATGCTGCGGTCCTCGGCGAGTACTTGCCGTTGCGTCTTCTCGTTTTCGTTGACCTGAAAGAGCAGGTTGAAAATCTTGCGGGGGGAATCGATCTGGTAAACCGGCAATCCGTGCTTGTCCCAGGAGATCTGGGAAAAGTTAAGGTTTTCCCCTGCCTGGAAAACCATCGACTTGAAACGCGTGCCGTCCCCGATCAGATCGGCTACCGCCTGATCAATGGATAGCCGATTCTTGCGGTGCAGCTTGTTGAAGTAACCGGAGAGAATGCCCACGCAAGGCGTGTGCCCGAAACCGTTCTGCACGGCCGGGTTGTCCAGCCCGCTGAAGACCTTCAGGTGGTCAAAGTGATCGGACAACTCGTCCAGCAAAGGCGGCGTCTTTTTGAATGCACCGTCCGTCTGCGGGATCAACTCGGGCTGATAAAAGCTGAGGTGATTAACGATCGTGAGCAGGCGGCGCGGCGAATCCGCCTCGCTAATTTGCCCCAGGCTCTCCATGCGGGGGAGGAGCAAGGCAACCCCCGCTCCCTTGAGGAAGGTACGTCTTTTCATGGATTTCTATCACTGATAGTAATTTGCTTTTCAATCCAGTCTAAACGGGAGAAGCACTAATTCATGGAATACAGTCGTGTAAAGGGAGCCATGGCTCCCTTTACACGACTGCATCCTCGGCTGTTTTTGCGATGTGGTGCGAAGCTGGTGCCTACGTGAGCATAACTTGCAAGGCAACGAACGCAAAATGAGCCTCGTTCGCGCATCTTGTACGCAACGACCCGTAGGGTCAAAAAACTACGCCGAACTCAAAACGCCGTGAAACACGGGACTTATGGCTCACCAAAGTCTCTCATCTCCGCCGCTTGATTTCACCTCTCGGCACCGGAAACTGATCGATTTTGGCGCCGAACATGCCCTTCCTGCTCACATCCT
>JBDONA010000048.1:15178-15671 GCA_039831575.1 Fuerstiella sp.
AACAGATCATCGAATTCCAGAATTCGCAGATAGAAACACTGCTGAAGAAGCTCGGAAAGAAGCGTCTGCTGCTGGATGACAATCAGCGTCGGTTACTGGCCGTAAAAGCTCACGCTATTGGCCGTACGGCTCTGCTGGAACTCACAACCATCGTCACGCCAGACACGATCCTGCGCTGGCATCGCGAACTCGTCGCAAAGAAGTTTGACGCCAGCGCGAAGCGGAAACCCGGCCGACCACGCATTCGCCAGGAAGTCGTGGATGCCATCGTGCGATTCGCGACGGAGAATCCGACGTGGGGATACGATCGCATTCAGGGAGCACTTAAGAACGTCGGCTACCACATCGCTGATTCCACCGTCGCCAACGTGCTGAAGGCTCATGGCATTGAACCTGCACCTGATCGAGAGCGGACGCCAGCCTGGTCCACGTTTCTGAAAGCTCACTGGGATTCCATCTTCGCCACGGACTTCACGACTGTGGAAGTCTGGAC
>JBDONA010000357.1:0-15668 GCA_039831575.1 Fuerstiella sp.
TCGCGGCACCACGGATATCCGGTTCCACGGCGGGAACGGACGGTGGCGGCGGAGAAGGAGGATCGCCCAGGAGTCGCTCCATCACGTACACCCCGCGCAGGACCGGAGACGTAACGGTTCCGTTTGCGGTCACCTTGAGCACGGCCGCCTGGGTGAGAATCCCGCCGTAAGGGCTCTTCTCCGGCAGAGACTTGCGCCGGAACGAAGGGCCGAAAACTCCGGGAACGCCGTAATGCCGTGCGAGACGTTCGTCGACGAAAGTATAATCGGCATCGATGACATTCCGAGCCGGCCGATTGTTAGCAATAAGATCGGCGAAATAGAGACGCGACTCCTGGACCATCGAGTTCACGAGCCACCAGTCTCCAGCGTACTCCGGATAGAGCTCCCTGTCGGGATCGGTGTCGTTGATCTCGTCGAGCTTGAGCCAGGAATTGAGGAACTCCTTCACGAAACGTTTCGCTTCAGGCTTGTCCAGCAGGCGATCGACTTCCGCTCGAAGCGTTTTGGACTCGCGAAGTTTTCCTTGTCGAGCCAAGGCGCGAAGTTGCTCGTCCGGCATTGATTCGCCCAAGAAAAATGAGAGGCGTTCGGCCAGGGCAAAGTCATCCAGTTCACCCGGTTGCCCGCAGTGGAAGAGGAACTCGGGCGAAGTCAGCACCGCCGAATAGGTCGCGATCATCGCTTCCGTAAAAGAGTGGTCGTCCGCCAGCAACTGCTTCGCGTAAAGATGGAATCGATTGAACTCCGCTTCCGCAACCGGACGCCGGTACACCCGCTCCATAAACGCCGCCAACAACGTGCCCGCATCCTTCATCGGTTGTTCCGAAACGGCCACGACATGGCGGCCCGCCTGCTCGAAAGGAACGTCGCCAAACAGCGCTCGATAGGACGCGGGCGGCCACTGCTCGATGATCGGCCCTTCGACCTCGAGCCAATGAAAAGCGACCCCGGGATATCCGCCATCCGTCTTCTGGATAGTATGCGGCATCGCCGGAACCATCGGGCTGGGCAAGCGCATGCAATCCAGCTTCACCATCGCCCCCTTCTCCAGGAAGGCTTCCAGTTCGAACACCTCGGGCGTCTCGGGTGGCGCTTCGAACATCCCGATCGGCAGCATGCTCTGGGTGTTCGGTTCATACAGGGTGGACGAATAGACTTTGACCGGCTCACTGCGTTTTCCTGTAAAGATGCGATCATTCACCGGAGTCGGATAGCGCCGCGTCGCATCGAGCACCAGGTTCGGATAGTGGCGCGGTTTCTTTTCCCCCTCCCAATCGACGTAATCCGTCTGGCGAAGCACTGATCGTGCCTTCAGGCGAAGCTTGTAGTCACCACGGACCGGCGCTTTGAAGTTTTCAAACCCGTAGTAAAACGGGGTGTAGGCTCCGCGAAAAATGGCGGTGGAGGCTTCCTCGAGGTATGGAGCGGCTTGGTAACCCGACGCGTTAACGAGGGATTCCGGCGTCCCGCGCTTACGCGTCGGGTTTCCCTCCAGGTCATCGACGTGCACGAATTGAACGGCGTCAGCGATCACGTAGTCGCTGGTGTCCTTGTCGGACAGGGAGACCTCTGCCATGACTGGACCTGATTTCTGATCAATTCCATTTGGCCCGAAGCTAAAGCGTCCAAGCGGAAACCAAAGACCGTCAATCGTCGGTTTGGTGCCTTGATCGATAAGCAGGCGCGATTCGCCCTTTGCATGACGAATAAGGTATGGGGCGCTTTTGGTCAGCCCCTCTCCTCCGCAGAAACTGGCCCGCACTTCGTAGGTCCCGGGTTTCGGTAACGTGGCCTTCCACGTGATTGCGTAGGGGCCTTTGCCTTTGTCGGTGGCCAGGTAGTGGGCCCCGACGTGGTTGGAACGACGGGTTGACTTGCGCCAGGGCCCGGTGCGTTCCGCCTCGGTATCGTCGACGGTGGTCCCCACGGACTGAACGTTCCCGACCTTCCTGGCTGGATCAAAGCCTCTTTTGTCGAAGGAGTATTCCTGATTGATATCGAGCCCCTCCAGCGCGAGGGAAAATCGCGCCCAGCCACCATTCCCCCCACCATTCCACATCCGACCTTCCTCGCGGGCGTAGTAACGATTCGTCGTGGGCTGGGGTTTTTCCGCGGGGAACTCAAGCGCGCGACGAAGGGCAAACTCGGCCACATCCAGGTAGGCATCGACCTGCACATGGGACACATCCAGGGCGGTCCCCACTTTCGCAAATCCATGGACCTCCCCATCTAGGGGTAGCTGGTCCGCGACCTTGAGGGCGGGATCGTGCAGAAGGTCGCGAAGGATGTTCTCGTATTCAAAGCGGTTGACTCGACGCGAAACGGCGCGTCCGTATTGCGCGTACCTCTTCTCCTGGAACCGGGCGATTCGACTCGCCAGATCCTTCACCGCCGCACCGCGTTCGACTTCGTCCAACCGGCTTTCCTCCTGTGGCGGCATTTCCCTGGAAGCAAGTCGATCGTGAATCTTTACCCAGACACCGGTGACGTGAGGATCCTCAAGATCCCATTCAAGCGACAGAAGATCCAATCCACCCTCGGCCTCCGTGCCGTCGTGACAATCCACGCAGTGTTTGTCGAAGAGCGTGGTCAATGTCTCCGGCAAGTCCGATCCTTGGCAAATGGGCGCAAACAGCCCCAGGCCGATCACGATGATCGCGGCACATCGCACTGAAAGATACGTTCGGGCAGCTTCTTTCATTCCTTGTCACCTTTGTTCTTCGCCGAAACGATCACCCAACCGTGACCACCGGGGATCACGAATCCGTCTGCTGGTCACGACGCGTTTAATCATCTTTCTGACTGAGAACTTCTCTCCGGCACCACCCCATCGATTAAAGCAAAGATTCTCCTCATCTCGTTCCGGACATCCGCATGATTGCCTTGTTCTTCCGGTCGGTTTTCCGGGCTGCCCAACTCGTTAACCCTGGTCAGCTTCCCCTTCCCGGTATAGATCCATTCCCTGGTTCTGATCTGTCTATTGTTTCTATACTCGATGTGAACCCATTGTCTTGAAGGTTGCTTCTTGCCCAGGAGCTGCGGGAGGAAGCTTTGTCCGTGGACGCGTTGCACCGGTTTTGGCGCTGAAGCAATCTCACGGAACGTGGGCAGGAAATCCGCCAGCTCGACGAGATCGTCGCACCGCGTTCCGGGCTTGATCGTCCCCGGCCAACTCGCGATCAAGGGCACTCGCGAGCCCCGGTCCGTCATCGTCATCTTGCCGCCCTTGATTCTGGTGCGGTTCTCTCCCCAGATGGAAGTCACGGGGCCATGCGTGCCGTTGTCCGCGCAAAAGATAATGATTGTGTTGTTGCTGATTCCAAGCTCATCCACGGCATTCACGAGTCGACCGACGTTCTTGTCCAGGTACTCGACCATCTCGGGAAAACACTCCGGACCATTCTTTTGCTCTGAATCGGGCAAAGCACTCGTCGTCTGACCACCGGGGACTCTGATGTAGGGAGTATGAACCAATAAGGCCGGGTAATAGACCAGAAAGGGGCCGTCCTTTTTTCGCTTCATGAAATCGATCATGAAGTCTGCGAGGACGTCCGGGCCAAGCCGCTCGGCAATGGATTCTTCTTCGACTTTGCCATTCACGCGGAAATGCGGCTTGTAGTAGCGCGATCGCTTCGTGCCGTGGCGGTCATACATTTGCCAGAGGCAATGTTCATCGAAGCCGAATGCCTTGACCGTATCGTTCCGTTCAAGCCACGAGACATTCCATTTCCCGGCGATCGCGGTGGCGTAACCGGCCTTCTTCAATTGATTCGCAAAACTGTTGAACTGTTTCGGATCCAGATAGCTGTCATCTTTCCACTGGGCCAGCACATGTTTGATGCCCGTGAAACCCGGATAGGTGCCCGTCATGATTTCAGCTCTTGATGGAGAGCACGCCGGGTTGGCAAAGCAATGGGTAAACAACATCCCGCTGCTTGTCAGCTTGTCGAGATGTGGCGTCCGGACACCGCGGCCTCCATAGGCGTTGAGCGCTTCAATTCCCACGTCGTCGGCGAAAATCAACACGATGTTGGGTTTGTCGCGCGGCAGATGGCTGGCTTGAGTTCGTTCTACTTTCTTCTTCGGCGCGGCCTTCTTCTTCCGGAGTAATCCTTCCCAATCATCATGCTGCGCTTTGTATTTCTGAAAGGCGTTGTACTCCTCGGCTGAAATCTGGCCATCGGAGTCAGTGTCGATATGGGGGAATAGCCACTCCCATCCCTTCTTCTGTTTGTCCCATGCCTCCTGGGACTTCCACTGCCCGGACGTGCCTTGCGTTTTCTGATCCTTGATAGGACCCTGGATCCGATCAAGGGTCTGATCAAGGTCTTCCAACTTCTGCCGAAGTTGTTTGTAGGGAACGTCCTGTACGGGAATCACGGCATCGACCGCCATGGCGGCGGCCACGCCCGCGGATTCCCCGAGGACCATCCAGACGGGCTCCATGCGAAGAGACGTGAAGGCGATATGGCTGGCCGAGACGCAGACAGGCACGATCAGGTTGTCGCACTCTGCCTTGCGCGGCACGATGGCTTCGTAGGGGATCTTATAGCTGCCGTTGTATTTCCCGTTGTCCAGGTAGATGATCGAAAACGCACCGCCCTGCACAGCGATTTTGCCATCTTCCACGACCACCGCATACGGCCAATCGTCGACCCCATAGGCGGCGAGGGCAACCGTATGAGGCGGGTCGGTCTTGCCCTCAAGGTCCTTTTGTGTGACGACGTACGATGACACCATCCGGCGGGCCTGGCGAATATACAACTGGTTCGGCCAGCCTCCCGTCTCGTCAAACACCCCCTTCCTGAAGGAAGTCTTCATCGCGCGTTGCTTCATGCTTTTGGGAGCTGAAGGATCCGTTTTTGCGAAGTGAATCGAGTTGATCAGGAACTCCTGATGGAACTTCCAGATCCTCGACCGCGTGGCCCAGTCGCTGTTCGGGTAGCCGTCGTTGCATCCGTAGACGGTGGACCCCATCAGGTTGCGATTCGATTGGGCGCCTCCGACAAATGGTCCCTTCTTATGCACCGTGAACTTGTTGAGTGTTGTTCTCATATGTCGATTTGAAAAGATGTCGACACCGTCACGAATGGCTCGGCGGTAGACTTCAAATTCGGCTGGGTCATAATTCGTCGGCTCGGGAATCGGAATGCCCTTGCCGCTCATGTCGAACTCGTATCGGAAGCAGTAGCCCATCGTTAAGTCATCAGCACTGCCCAAAGCGCCGATCTTGCGATCCTGAACGAACGGGATCAACCCACTCTCAGGATTGCCGGGTTCGACGTAGGGGTCGATGTCGTGGACCCACAGATTGGGACGTACTCCGGCCAGCGATTCGCCGTAGTGCTCCCGCGACTCGCGGCCCCAGGTGTAGCTGGCGCCACTCATCCCGAGCACATCGCCCTCGTATGAACAATCGATGAACACCTTCGCCGAGACCGTGATGGCATTGCGCTTCTTCGGCTCGGGAATGGAGCAGCCTGTCTTGTCGAAAGGGGCGTAGTCGAGGGTGATGGACCGGATGGACTGGCCCTTTTTGTTCTCCTCGAACGACTCGTTCATGGCGATCGGCCGCTGGCGTGTCGGCGCGTCGATCGTGGCGTCCCCGACCTGGACGGTGCCCAAGCGGTGCTCGTAGATCACGGTGATGCCCCGGTCTTCGACCACCTTCTTGAAGCGCTCGCGATACGCTTTGTTGCCGATGCCCAGGATGGCATGCCCACCATGATGCTTCTGTTCCTGCTCCTGCACCCCCTCCATCAGGATCTTGTAGGTCGAACCACCCACCGTATTTCCTTTACCCCAGTCAAGGTGGTTGATCCCGCCACCGGTCATACCGCCGAGCCAACGGCTGGGCTCGATGAGGATGACCTTGGCTCCCTCTTTCTCCGCGGCCAGGGCCGCCATGACGCCACTCGCTGTGCCGCCATACACACACACGTCTGCGTCATGACGCGTGACCTCTGCAGCGAGGCAGTTTTGCCAGACCAGTAGAGCGCCCAGAACAATGGTTAATGCGAAGTGATGTTTCATGGTCTAGCTTTGTTGTTTTCTGTTTCAGTCGTTTGCTTGATGTAGGGCCGGTTCCCACCGGCCGCTTTCGCTGGATGTGCGAACAATCGGCACTGCACGTTACCATGCGGCATCAAATGGTTGCATCAAAATCGTATTCCGGCCGGTAGGAGCCGGCCCTACACGCTGCCTTTTGGCATTCAGCGGTCAGCCGTCGAGAGGACTCGCGACCGACGGCGTTCTGCAGCTCATTTGGTGCTTGTTTTTGTGCGTCTTGGTCTTGGCTTTCGGGTATTGATTCAACGGGCCTGCTGACGAATCGCCAAAGTCGGTGGAGGCAACACGGGATGACGGCGGCTGGCGAATCCGTGAACCAGGGTACCGTTGTCGCGTGCTACTGTGTCGCGGACGATCTTAAGCGAGATTTCTGATGTGGGGTGTTTGCGAAGAAACTCGGATAACGCCTCGGTGCGAACGCGAAAGCGGCCTTTTTGCACGCCTTGCGGAATCGTGAATGATCCCAGGTGCACAACCCTGGGGGTTCCGAGCGCTGCGGAAAATCGATCTTTGTGCAGGATCGATTCGTCCCAATCGGTGGCATCGCCGATCATTCCGAAAACGCTGAATGTCGCGTCGGGCATATGAGAGGCCAGCCCCCAACCCGTCGGAGCAAAGTAGAGCAACAGCTCGGCTTCCTCGATGCGCTGCTGATTGATGTCTTTCAGATCGAAACCGATGTACGCGATTCGGTTCACACGACCATCCCGGATAGCCTTCTTGACCAGGAGCAGCACGTCAGAGTTGTGATTTAAGTTGTTGCCGGTGTAGGCATCTTTCACCGGCTCAAGCAGCGTCCAGTCCGGGCCGTGGTCGACAGGTTTCGCAGCAATCGTCTGGTGTTCATGTTCCGCGTCATCCGTCACTTTGCCGATCGTGTCGCCCACCACCGTGTTGCGTTGGCCGGTCGTCAACTCGACCACTTCATCCGACTGCGCGTACTCAACCTGCACACGCCCTTCGATGACCTGCGTATGAGTTTCGCCAGTTTCTTCATGGACACTCACGGCGAATCGTGTGCCGTAGTCGACGACATCCGCCGACGGTGTTTTGATGCGAAATCCCAGGGCAGACTCGGGGATGTCCGAAACGACAGTGCCTCGAGTCAGCTCGCAGTTCATTGCGTCTGTCAGGATCAGGGTCGCTGGAGCTTCCAGAACGACCTCGGCTCCAGAATCGAATTTCAACGTGGCCAGCCCCTCGGCAAGCCGCAGCGTTCCCTGTTCCAGACGACATCCGTCCGCTGTCGCTAAATCGCCGCTTTCCCACAACGCAGCGCGTGTCTGCTCCAGTGTTGCAAATGTCCTGTCCGCAGGATGTTGTGGCCAGAAGACCAGAGCCACGATAGCAACCACGGTCGCCGCAAAGACCGCGAACAACCGGCGGCTGTACTGACGCGGCGGGGCAGCTCCGACAGATGCGTTGAAGCTCGCGGCGGCAGGCTGTTCTTCAACGGCGATGATCGCTGACTGAATCTGCTGCTCGAACATCACGGCATCGGTAAAGCGACGCATGTTGTTATCATCCGCCTTCAGCCATTCGTCGAGCGCAGTCTGTTCATCGTCGGTCAGCGAGCCGTCCAGCCATTGGGCGATGAGTTGCTCCGGGTCGGTCATGGCGTTTCTCCCTCAGTGCGAAGCTGCCGCTCCACGCATTCGCGAAGCTGCTGACGAATCCGCTGCAGAGCGACTCGCACAGCCGCCCCCGTTCCACCGACCTGCTGCGCAATCTCCTCGGCCGTCAGCTCGTCGTAGTATCGCAACCGAACCATCTGCCTCGCGCGGGCCGCCAGTCGCTGGATGCAGTCCTGCAGAAACAGCGATCGGTCGGACGCTCCCGGTGCCAGCTCGCCCCATGTCTCGGTGAACCGTGCCAGCAGATTCGTATCAAACGCGACACGACTGCGCGCTGCATCGCGGTTCAGGCTCAGCACCTGAAATCTGGCAATCCCCAGAGCCCACGCGACAAACGGCCGCTGCTCGTCGTACTCGTCAAACCGACGAAACAACACAAGCGACGTTTCCTGCAAAACATCGTCCGCCACCACACGATCGCGCACCAGCGACCTCACATAACCAGACACCGCCGGCTGAGCGGCAGTCCAGAGTCGCATGAATCGCAATTGGTCCTGTTCGTTAAGCATGTCTGCGAGGTATTTCCACGGCGCAAGGTCAACGTAACAGAAAAAGCTGGATTCTCAGGAATTCCAATGATGCGCGATCAAAAGGTGTCAGGGAACCATTGCTGTAATTGGTTCCTGCCACCACGCCCGGAAGGGCTCACAAGATGGATACGGGAGCGACGAATGCGCGAAATAGCTGACGCACGTCTTTTTTCAGCGAACGCGCTGAGTGTGCGCAAAACGGAGATTTCACCGGTAAAATCACTTCGCGGGCGACTGGTAGGCATCTTCGTTCACCAGCCTCGGCTGCATCCTGGTCCACCATTGATCGTATACAGTACGCAGTTGATCCACGACTTCGGGATGTTCAGCGATAACGTTTTCAGTTTCGCCAGGGTCAGTACTGAGGTCGTAAAGTTCCTTGTTATTCACCAAAGTGAATCGTTTGTTCTGGATTGAAACTCTGGCGTGTTTCGATTCGGTGGCCTCACCCGGTTCCCAGCCACCAACGTGGTGAACCAAATACCGGTCGTCCTCCCAATCGGTCGCGGCGTTCTTGAGCAGGGGAACGAGACTGCGCCCCTCAACCTGTTGCTTGATCTGATCGGTCAAGGGGACACCGGCAACTTCCAGAAGGGTCGGCATGATGTCCATCTGGCTGATGAGCGTTGCGCTTTCTGAACCACCCTGAATGCCCCCGGCCGGCCACCTGAAGAAAGCAGGCACACGAGTTCCGCCCTGATACGGTTGCCCCTTGCCTTTTTTCATCCCTGCATTGTGGATCTCTGCGCCTCCCGAGGCGCCATTGTCACTCCCAATGAAGATGAATAAGGTCTCATCAGCGATCCCCCACTCTTCGAGTTGCTTGATCATCTCACCGAGACGCCGGTCAATGTTTTCAACTTCCCAATAGATCTTCGCATTCTTTACGGACATTTTCGGATGGGTACCGAGAAACTTTTTATAGCCTTCATTCGGCATATCACTCGAATCCTCCTTGAAAGGGCCGTGGGGGGATTTTGGTGGAAGATAAACGAAGAAGGGTGTCTTTGCCTGACGTTGAACATCGATCCATTCGGTCGCTTTTTCGAAAAATAAATCGGTAGCATAGGTACCAGCCATTTTCTGCGATGTTCCATTGTGAGAAATGTTGGCTGCCATTCTTGGGCCGCTTTCGTGAAGCCAGCACTCATCAAACCCGCGATTCTCGGGACGGTAAGGCCCTTCCTTGCCCAAGTGCCACTTGCCAAAAAAACCTGTGGCATACCCGGCTGTTTTGAGGGCTTGCGGCAGCGTGATCGTATCCAGACTCAAACGCTCGCGCATACGCCGGGTATCCGTGACGCCAGCCATGAATTCATGGCGACCACTCATGAGTTTAGCACGGCTGGGAGAACATCTTGCGCTGCTGTGATACCGTGTTAAGAGCAAGCTTTGTTTCGCAAGGGCATCGATATTTGGGGTCCGTATGACAGGATTACCGAAACAGGAATAATTACCATAGCCGGAATCATCCGGCATAATTACGATGATGTTTGGCTTGGAATCTTGATGAACGGGCTTGTCTTCTGCGAAGCCTGTTGAGGCCGCAAGGAGGAGTATCAGGGCTATTGCTTTTTTCATTGTGTCGCCTTGTTGCTGTTACGATATTTGGAGCTGGTTTCACAACCGTTGGTAACCCGACGCGTCACGCGTCGGGTTACCAGGACTGCTCAACTTCGAACGCAGCGTTGTCCTGGCCGCCAACCGTCTGGCGAAGGTGGTTACCTTCATCATCGCAGGATGGAGTCGATGAAGCTGGACAAATCCGCGACCGAGAGGTCGCCGGAGCGGTCCTTGTCGGCCCTCTTAAAGAAGGTATCCAGGTGAGCGGTGGAGCCAAGGAAAGTCACGAATTCCTGCTTGCTGAGGACGCCATCGGAATTGGCATCGGATTCCGCGTGCCATTCGGCGGGAGTTTTGCGGGAGATCCGATACCACTTGATGCCTTCCAGCTTGGATGTGAATTCCTTCAGATTCAGGGTGCCTGACTTGTTTCTATCTGCCTTCCCAAACCCGACCGGACCATGTTTGGGTGAACGGTAAATGGCGGTGGCGTATTCGACATAGGAAAGCTCGCCGTCGCCATTGCGGTCGGCCATTTTGTGCAACTCTGCGGCTGTCATGGCGAGCATTTTAGCGCTGGGTTTGAGGTTTGCCTCCGGGATAGGAAGCGTGACCCAGAGCTGATGGCATTGCCCCTTGGAATCGACGTGTGCGCGAACGAAGAAGCCCGGTTTGATTTCCTTTTTCGCCTTCAGGAAGCTGACGTAGTTGATCTTCAGCTTGTCGTGGAGCGTGAAAGGCCGGCTTTTCCTGCGGTAGTTGACGGTAATGGTATTTCCGTCGACGGCTTCGACACGTCCGTGAAGTATCCCCCCCTTCTTTTCCTCGGCGACAATTTCGCTTGATGCAAAGGTCAGGCAGGCAACAACAAGGCTGATAGTCAGGTGGGTTTTCATGGAATTGTTTCCTGGTGATGGTTTGGGCTAGTGCTTCGTCAAAGTCGGATTTTGAAGTAGCGGACCTCGTCAAGAGTTTCGGCTGATCGCGTTGGCCGAAACTCTTGACGAGTTCCGCTACCGAGTGCATCCCAAAATTCATACTTGAAGACGCACTGGATATTACTTCGATTGAAACGGCTTGCTTTGGACGAGGGCGTGAATGAATTCGCTGACGCTGTATTGCTTGTCTTTTGAGGCGATCAGGATTTCGCTGGCGAGTCCGTCATCGGTGAAGCCGAACGGACGACCGAGACCGTACTCGATCAGGGCTTCTGTAAAGCCACGGGCGAAATCATCCTTATGGTTGGTGGCAATCAACGCACGCAGTTTAAAAAAATTGGCAAATGCCGGGCCATTGTGGAATGCGCCGGAGGTGTTGATGGGGGTGCCCTTTTTACTGGGCACCATCTGGCCTTTTCTGTTCTTGGTATATCGGTATTCCTTGCTGCGCCATTTGCCGGCGGCATTGAAGTTTTCGAGGCCAAAGCCGATGGGGTCGATCTTGCGGTGGCAGCTGGCGCATTGGGCTTCCTCCATGTGGGCGGCGAGTTTTTGCCGCTTGGTGAGGGGCTTGCCGTCCAGGCGCGAGAGCTGCGGCACATTTGCCGGCGCCGGGGGAGGCGGCGAATGCAATAGATGACGCAGCACCCACGCTCCGCGTTCGACGGGGCTGCTTTCTTTGCCGTCGCTGCCCATGGCACAGATCGCGGCCATCCCAAGGAATCCTCCGCGCGGAGAATTTCCAGGCACGCTGACTTTCCGATAGTGATCGCCCGCAACCCCTTCCAGTCCGTAGTGAGCGGCCATGAGACCATTGACGACGACGTAGTCGCTCTTGAGAAGGTTCTGCAGTTGTCCCTGATCCTTCGATCGCAACAAGTGGAGGATCGACTGGTAGACTTCTTCCCGCGCTGCCGCGCGCATGCTTTCGTCGAACTCGCGATGTCGTTCGACATCAAACTGGAAGAAATCCAATCGCTTCATGTCCAGCCACTGATGAGCGAGACCGGAAACGAAGTGGTGTGCTCTCGGGTCCTGAATCAGGCGATCCACTTGTCTCCGCAGGTTGTCAGGATCACGGAGTTGCTTCTTCTCTGCGAGAGCAAGCAGTTGGGCATCCGGCGGGGAACTCCAGAGGAAATACGACAGACGCACGGCCAGTTCGAGATCGCCAAGGGCACGAGGGGCATCGTCCTGGCCGCACTCCTTCATGAAGAGAAAGCGGGGTGATGCCAGGATCATGCTCAGCGGGGTTCGAATCGCCACGTCGAACTTCTTGTCGACCACCAGTCTGTTTTTGAAAACGGCCACCAGGGAATCAATGAACTCGGGGCTGGGTTCGCTTTCTCGAAACGCTTTGACCGCAAACTGTTGGAGAATATTCCTGGCCCGTTTCGTTTTTTCGCGAACCGGGCTGTTCGCTTCATAGATCTGATCGAGCGGACTCGGGTCCCCCTGCGGCAACGGACCTTCAATCTCAACCCAGTCGACCCAGATCGAGGGGGCATGGCCATAACCATTTTCATTCATCAAGGGGTTGAAGAATTTCTTGAGTAAGGGGCCCCACGCAGGCTGACGTTCTCTGATCGCAAACTGCCGTTTCGTATCCTTGTTCACCGTCACCTGGGTTTTGATCAGTTGTGGCTTGGCCGGGCTGCCGGTCACATGCAGCGCCTTCAGGGGGAAGCCATCCAGTAGCCCTCTCGAAATCGTCTTGAGGTCGGGGTGCCCCAGTTCGAGGAAGTGACGAAACGCCGGCGCCTCGCGGGTGACCCCCGCCTTGATTCGCACCGCGTAGGTTCCGACAGGCATGTCGTTGGGCGGGTTTAGGACGACCATGGTGGAACCGGCCGTCAACTGAATCCAGGTCCCTGTATCATTGTAGGGAAGATCGGCGTAGTGCTTACTGTAGGAAGCATACTTGGGAAAGAACTTCGCGGCATGGCCATAATTCGGGAACCCAAAGTCCTTCGGGTTGGGAGCTCCTTTCAGCTTCTTAAGGTGAGGGCCAATTTTACGGTAGAGCTGCCCGCGGTTACCCCTGGTGCCCATCCGGGCTTCAAAGCCTTTGTTCTCTGGTAGAGCGAGCGCCTGGTCCATTTCCGCATCCAGTGCCTCATAGCGTTTAAGGTAGTCCTCATTTCGTTTGACTCCCTGTCTCAAAGCGACATTGAGCGTTTTTTCCGGTTCCACGCGATAGACGAAAGGCTTGGCCCTTCGAGCCGCTCTTCGCTCATAGAACTCATCGATGGCGTGGCGTCCAAGTTTGAGATACTGCTCGAACTTGTCACTGGAGAGAAAAAGCGAAGCTCCGACCGTATCAAAGTCGCCGGAACTGCCATCATCGGGAAGGAGTTCCTTACCGAGTCGTACCCCCAACAAGCTCTCGATACTGTTCTGGTAGTCGCGCTTGTTGAGTCGCCGCATGGTGATCTTGCCACCCGAGTCAGACAGCACCTTTCGGGCGGTCACCATTGTGCGCGACAGATCATCCAGGAAATCCGCCTTCTCCTTGTTGCCAGGCTGTTCGGAGTCTTTCGGCGGCATCTCTCCGGAATTCAGTGCGCCCAACACCTTCTGCCAGAGTTCCGCCTGCTCGATGGTGGTGATGCGGAAGGGCAGTGTTTCGAGATCGACTTTGCCTTCTCGCGTCTCAGAGTCGTGGCAATCGAGGCAGTGTGCTTTGAAGAAGGCTCGGTGCTTTTCAGGGAATTCGACTTTTGGTACGCCTACGGAGGTAGTTGCAATCCGCGGCGCCCCCGCCTGGGGGATACCTGCGGATTCCTGCTCAACTGGTTTGGCTGCGGAAGGAGTTGTGATCCGAGGTTCCTCCGCCTGGGAAGCTCCTGCAGATTCCTGCTCCACTCCGATTTCTGAGTTTTCGTCTCCACAACCGGCCACCAGGGTCAGGAGGCAAAGTCCAACCCACATTGTTTTGAGAACGTTCCGTAGTCCCTGATTCATGATGGGATACTTTTCGTAAGCTTTTGAAAATGCGATTTCTAATTACTGTGGAACCGTGGGCCAGTACCCAGCGGCTGATTTCATCAGCCGGCACGCGCCACCATCCGGTTGCGGCAGCTAAATTCTTATCTGCCGCACGCCTTACGCTTGTAGTTCGCTGACAACGCCCGTGCTGTCGCCGTGACGATCCACGTTGACCCCAACGCCCTGCAACATGGTCAGCCAGACATTGTTCAGCGGTGTGCCTTCATTGAGGACAAGGTTCTGCCCCAGTTTAAGATTGGCGCCTCCACCGGAGATCAAGGTGGGTGGGTTGTTGAGATAATGAATCGAGCGAATGTTGGAACCAAATGCCATCGCGACATGATCAAAGAGGCTGCTTCCATCGGCTTCCTTGGTGGCTTTTAACTGATCGATCAATCCGGCCAACAATTCGCTGTGCGCCTTGTCCCTCATCCTGGATGAGACTTCCGTTTCTGAACCGGCGCGATAGTGACTCACGTTGTGAGGGTTGCCGCTCGCTCCGATACTCGACAGCAGGCGTGACCCGGGCTCGCGGTAGGTGATGACCCGTGTGTTGTCCGTCTGTATTGCGGCCACCATGAGTTTGTACATCATCTCGATTTCGGTCCGTCCTACCAAGGCAAGATCTGGTTCCTCAAGGGGAGTCTGGGACCTGGGCACATCCATCCATTTTTCCGCTTTGCTCAGCCGGGTTTCGATGTCGCGGATGCTTTGAAAATACTCGTCCAGCTTGTCGGTATCACTCTTTGTTAACCCTCTCTGCATCTCCTTTGCCTCGATCATCACGGAATCCAGGACACTGCGTTCCTCCGCCAGCATCGCCCGGCGCTGAGCGAGTGGTATGTCGTCTTTGGCGAAGAGCTTGAGGTAGGTTTCCAACGGGGAGTTCCACGCCGAAAGAGGTTTCCCTCGTTGGTCCCATGCCAGACAATTTCCAGGGCCATGACCATTCCTGTCGTTAGCCTCAGTACCCAGTTGGATTGAGGTATAGCGGGTATGCTCGCCAAACTGGGCCGCGGCAACCTGATCAGCAGAGATCGTATTGGAAAACGACTGGCCCGGCGTGCCGTATTGATTCGCTCCCGTCAGCCAATAGGTGCTTCCCCAATGTGCCTGTCGACTGAATTGATGTTTACAGCCCTGGACGATGGTAAAGTCGTTCTTGTGACGGGCCAAAGGTTTCAGCCCCTCGGGTAGCTTGTAGCCCGCTCCTTTGTCATTGAGATCGGGAAACCAGCTTTCAGCGGTGACACCATAGCCAATGCCCAGGAAGATCATTCTCTTCGGAGGCTTCGCGGGCGCTTTATCTGCAGCCGAAGCGAAACGGCGAAAGCCGATAGATTCCAGCGCGGGCAGCGCGATCAGTGCTCCTGCTCCGCGAAGGAGATGGCGGCGATCCAGGTTGGTTTTCATCATTTGAACTTTGTTAATTGGTCTGGGAAGTGGGTTGTTTCACAAAGTGGACCGGAAGCGTCGGCTGCCTGATCGCCGTGAGCTGAACATCGTCGACGAAGTAGCCCCCCAGATCGATGGGAGCCGCACGAGAGCTGGTGCTCGCAGAAACGACGATGAGTGCAACAGTGGCTTCCGATTCCAGAAGGCAGGATGCGGTAATCGTTGCCGGCTCTTCTCCGGGCGCGAGCTTGATCACCTTTCTGCCAGATCCGATCCCATCCTCTCTGACCACACGAGGCCATCCTTCACTGATTGCCTTGGGCTTCATATTGAAAAGGTAGATGCGGCAACTTCCTGCGAGCTTCGGCAATTCGGCATCGGTCGGGGCGGCCTCTCGGCGGAAGCGGGCTGAGAGGTTGAGAGTGATCTGCGTCTCGGGTTCTGTCGTTTCCCATTGCTGCCGGAGGGACGACAGTTCGACCAACTGAAACACTGAACAGTTCGAGGCAAAGTCGTCGGGATCACCATTGACATTTCCCGTTTTCAGA
>JBDONA010000379.1:0-15636 GCA_039831575.1 Fuerstiella sp.
GTCGCTCAGGAAGAGTAAGCCCATACGCCTGAGATGCTTCAAACGGAATCGATAATTATCCACCATGGATTTCCGTTTGCGTTTCATGCATCGCAGTCTCATGCGTATCCACCGGTCCAGGCTGCGGTACATGTCGCCGCAGTGAGACCATGGCGTGGCGAAGTAATTCGCCGTGCCTCGGATAACGCGGTTCAGTTTCACAATGACTTCGGAATCCAGATTGTGGCTGCGTAGGGTAATCTGCCGCACTTTGGTTTTGAAGTTCTCCACTGACTTGGCTCGCATCCTTACGAATCGACTTTTGATGTCAAAGCCCAGAAAGCAGAAGCCTTCATGGAACCTCGTCACGATCGTCTTCTCGGGACTCAGTTCGAGCCCGAGACGATCCTTCCACAGGCGTTGAACCAAAGCCAGAGCCTCTCTTGCGTGTGATTCGGACTTGCAGAGCACCACGAAGTCATCGGCGTACCGCACGAAGCGGAAGCCGTGTTCGTGGAGGTGCCAGTCCAGCACATTCAGAGCGATGTTGGCCAGCAGCGGAGACGCCACGCCACCTTGCGGTGTCCCGACGCGAGTCCGTTGGAATCTGCCGCCTTCCATCACTCCCGCCCTGAGGAACTTTTCCACCAGCCGCAGAATGTTTCCATCCGCAACCTCATCTGCCAACTGGAGCATGATGGCTTCGTGCGATAAGTTATCGAAGAAGCCGGAGATATCTGCATCAAGCACATATCGATACCCCTGCCGGCCGAGTTCCAGAACTTTCTCAACCGCCTGATGGCAGCTGCGTTCCGGTCGGAATCCGAACGAATGATCGTGGAACTTCGCCTCGAAGATCGGACTCAGCAGGCGCCGCAGCACTTGCTGAGCCACCCGATCTCGTACTGCCGGGATTCCCAGCGGTCTGAATTTGGTTTTGTTGGCGTCCTTGGGGATGTAGCCGAGTTCGAGTGAAGATTTCTGAACAGGCTCGGACCCGCTCAGGTAGGATTTGATTTTCTCCGTCCCCTTCCGTGTCAAAATCTCACCGTTTCAACGACTCAGCCAACAACACCTGCGACTCACACCAAGCTCGAAGCGCGGCGAGTGGATTTTCATAAGCGCGCAAGCCCCACTCACATGCGCGTCGAGTTCGTATTGAAGGTCCTGCAATCGTCAAAATCTTCACGACACATCGCATCTGCGGCGGCGTTGCACGTTCGCGCGCAATGACGTTGCAAATCCTGATCCGGGTGCCGCGTCCTGTCGAAGTCGACGGTGACACACCTCTTCGGCAAAAACTGCCGGCATTGGTTATTTGGAGCAGTTTTAAATAGATGTGGTCGTGAGGCTCGTGGGACAGCGACTCCCGCCAGTGGAAATACGTTCGCCGCGGCCACAAGTCAGTGTAATACATACGCTGTAGTCACAGGCAGCCATGCATCCGGACCGCAAGATCGGCATCGCAATGGGTATTCTGCTCGTCGGCGTGGTGGCGGCTCTGTTTTTCAGAAACGAGCCACTACCTGTCGACGATTCGCTCAGCGTGCGCCGAGAACAGGAACTGAACGACCGCCTGCGAGAGCGCGATGTTTCGGTGTACCTGTCGGAGGGAAACGACCCTGACGTCGATCTGGAACCACAATTCGACCTGCCGGAGCTGCTGCACCGCATGAAGTCGCGGGCGCCGGTGGCCCCCAAACCGATCGGACTTCCGACATCGGACCCCGCTGGCAACCAGGATTTCGCCGCCGGCGAGGGAACATCAGACCGTCTCCGCTTCGCTCCTCCTGAGGTGGCGCTCCAGGGAAACATCGCCGCAGCGAACGGCTCGTCGGAAACCAGTACGGCTCCCACCAGCATGGCCGATGTTCTTGCCAATGTTGATTTCGGAAAAACGGACACCGCTGAAGCGGCACCTGAGTTCTTCGAATACACCGTTCAGCTCGGTGACACGCTTTCAGAGATCGCCGAAAAATATCTGGGTTCTCAATCGCGTTATCGCGAAGTCTACGAAGCCAATAAAGACCGGATGGCCAGTCCGGACCATTTGCGTGTGGGGAAGGCCATTCGTATCCCGCGAGTCATCCGGTAGTGACGGTTGATCGTCAGCATCGTGTTGCACGGCGATTGTGATGTACGGCCGTCGAGACGCAGGTGATCAGTGGCTCCTCAGCGACGACATTCAGCGTCCGGCGTCCGCTGAGGAAACTCGCTTTTCATGTCCATGCAACATAACGCCACGCTCATCGTGCCAGGCGAAAGTAAGCGTGCCGGCACCGCTGGCGTGGACCATTAAGAAACCACCGGACCGCGGCGTCTGGTAGTACGGTTGTTTGATCGTGGCATCGGCATCGGTGGATTTTGGATCGCCAGGTTTGCGGCCAAGTCGTGAATTCGCATCGACCAGGGCGCCACAACTGAATTCTTCAAATCCGCTGGGGTCAATGGAATGGTACTGCCAGTGACGGTCGCCGCAGATGATGTAAAAGTTCTTGATGTTCGACTTCTTCAGCCATGCGAAGAGCTCATCCCGTTCGTGTCGAAAGCCGCCAATGTCGCAGTGATTGTCGGTCTTTCTCAGATCGTCCGGACCAATCATGGGCGTCGGCGAAATTAACAGTTTGAACGTTGCATCACTCGCGGCCAGTGTGGTCTTCAACCATGCCTTCTGCTCTGCTCCCCAGATTGTTTTGTTCGGCCCGTCCGGCATAGCGTTGTCGGATCGATACATGCGGTTCTCCGGAAACCAGATCTGCAGGTCTCGTGAAGCTCGATGAGTCCGATAAGTCTTCGCATTCCTGTCGTTGGCAGCGGCGATGGGAAGTTGTTCCAGCATCACTCGACGTCCTTCTGCGGGCGTCGGCTTGTAGTCACCACTATTGTCGCCGTCGTCGATGCGGTAATCGTGATCATCAATCATCCAGTACGTGGGAACGGCCGCAAACAGATCTCGGTAACGTGGCTGCACAAATTGTTCGTGCCATTTCTGTCGCAGTTCCGGAATCGATTCTGCTCGCGGCTTGTCCGGTGTGTCGTAATACACGTTGTCCCCGGTTCCGACAAAGAAGTCAGGTTGCAGCTTCAGGATTGATGCCAGCGACGGATAGCCCAGATGTTTATCCGCGCCAGTGTACGGCCTTGGCAGATCGGTGTTGTTCTCAAGTAAGTGTTGCTTCCTGTCAATACGATCGTCGCCGTGAAACTTTGCATAGTTCATACCGGTCACGACCACGAACCTAACCGCGGCTGATGATTCTTTCCCCGGCAGCGTGCTGAACTCCGACGTCGGACCGTTCGTTAACTGAGCCTGCGACTTTCCAATCTTCGTGCGGCAAATGTATTTCGTCCCAGGCTGCAGACCGGAGAACGTTGCCCGAGCGACAAAATCCCGAGTGGCGGTGGCTGCGACGGTCTGCACCGTACTTTCCCGCGTCCCTGTTGCTGGTTGCAGCGAAAAACGGACAACGCCGCGTGTCCCTTCCAATTCGCGATCCACCAGCTTGGCGCCATGCGTCAGACGGACCTGGATATGGGCAGACGACGAGGTAACTTCTCCCACCATGATTCCCTGACCAGCAGATAATTCCTCAGCCATGGAATCTTCCGCGTATGTGCAGAGCGAAAGAAGTGAAACGGCAAGCACGAAATGATGATGCGACAAGTTACTGATCCTGTCTGAGGTTGAGGATGAAATCGAACGACGATGGTGCCGGCTGCACGTGAGTTCCAGGCAGACTAATCGCAGCCCAGACACAGCGCCAGGGCGAGTGAATACCGCCCGGGCACAAGGTCGATGCGAGTGGCGTAGACGGCGTGGTCCTGTTCGTCGATGAATTCACCACGCTGCTTCAGTGGTTCCAGAATGCTGGACCAGCATTCCGTGATCGAACTGATCAATTTGCCGTCGTTTTCGCGAACTCGGCCGCCATCGCGATTCACCTGCAGCAGAATCCGACTATCGTTATCCAGTACAAACAGACGACTGGTGGCTTGGAATCGGTCGCGCAGCTGACTTTCGATCAGGCGATCAAGATCTGCCTCGATCCGCACGAATCCGAATAATTCTTCCGTCACTGCGTCAAAGACGGGGACTCCCGCTGCCAGTCGATTCGGCTGTCTAATGTCTGTGTTGCGTTCGTCGGGACATTCCGACGACAGCGCCACGTGGACCTCGTCCGGGTTGCGGTCCAGTGCGTGCTTCATGCAGTCCGTTAACGGTCCGGAAGAAAGTCGGCTGGCCGGGATGGAACGCACATTGGAAATGTCGGTCGCCTGGCGTTCAATGCGAATCAATTCCTGGAACTGATCGTCCTTGACGTGAGCGAACGAGACTGAACAAAAGTCGCAGTTTGTGCTGAGCAGTCCGCGAAAGATGACGCCCAGTCGTTCTCGCCAGGTTGCGATTTCGTCGCCTTCGCGTTCCGCCAGAACGTCCATGATGCCCTGAATAGGAGGCAGGCTGGACATGAATCGCACGTTTCGTTCCAGGTCTCGAACCGACGACAACATTGATGCTCGCAATTCGCGACCTTCGCTGCGACTGTTGGCGTAATCCTGGCGGCGCTCACTGCGTCCGGCCATCCATCGTTGCACGGCATCAGAAACTTCCGTGGCGGCCTGATAGCGGGAATGAGCTTTAAACTGCATTGCCATCACGCAGATCGCTTCCAGGTCGGCGGGAATTCCCGAGGCGACATCTCGCGGTCGCGGCGACGGCTCTGTGGAAATTTTCCGCAACAGTTCCGCGACGGGAATTGAGCGATCTTCGTCGACGCTGGTTTTCTGGTGGGGAGCAGACCCCGTCAGCATGGCAAAGAGAATGGCCCCCAGACCGTAGATGTCCGTGCGGCGGTCAACGTCTTCGAGATTTCCCGCCGCCTGCTCGGGAGCCATGTATAACGGCGTGCCAATGACTTCTCCCGCCAGCGTCTTTCCAATGGCACTGTCGGACATGGCACTGTGGCCCGATAACAGGCCCTCGGATTCGTACTCGTCAGAAACTTTCGCCAGTCCCCAGTCCAGCACGACAACCTGGCCAAAGCTGTCCAGAGCAACGTTCTCCGGCTTGAGGTCGCGATGAATCACGCCCCGGGAATGAGCATAAGCAATTGCCTGGCAGATACCGATAAAGGCCGTCAGCAGCCGATGCTGGTCCATCGCCACGTCTTCACCAGCTTTGCGGCGATCGTGATATTCTTCGATTGCATCGACCAGAGTTCGCTTACCCACGAAACGCATGGCGTAGAAGGGCTGTCCGGACTGAGCGTCCGACCCAAATTGGTACAATGGCACAATGTTGGGGTGTTCAAGATGAGCGGTGATCTCGGCCTCGCGATGAAAACGCTCCCATGCTCGCGGAAATTCGGCAGCGTCGGGATTCATTTCCTTCAACGCGACCGTGCGTTTGGCCATTTCATCACGCGCCAGCCACACGCTGCCCAGTCCACCTTCGCCGATCTTCTTCAGCAGCGTGAAGCGACTGGCCATGCGCCGCTGCTGTGAAGAATCGTCCGTATCCGTTGACGATCCCCACGATCCTGCGTCCGTGGATTGTGTGATGTCATCTGCGGTCAAAGTCGCGCCCAGCGCCCCATGACTCAGACGACTCTGCTCACGCCGCAGCGACTGCTTCATTCGCAGCTTCGATTCCTGCGATAGTCCGGGCGCAATGTCTTTGTCACCAGCCACCGACCGACGCGCCACGTCGGAGAGCGAGTCCTGGATCATTTTCGATATTTTTTCGAAGTGCCGTGACTGCTGGTTTGCCTCCAGTTCATCGTCGACGGCTGTCTGCTGTTTACGGCTTAGCTGCCCGGACAGTGATTTTGAGATTAACTCGGACGTGCTACGGTCATTATGCATGCTGAGTCACCCCTTCGTCCTGGAACCAGCGAGCGCCCACACACTTAGCCAGCGCAAGACGCGCCCTGTGCAGTCGGACCCACAGATTGGAAGGAGAAATGTCCAGCTCGCTGCAGATCTGGTCAGAATCCATTTCCTCCATCACACTCAACAGAAAAACGTCTGCCTGCCCCTTGGGAATGTGCTGCAGGCAGTTCCGGACCACATCCCAGATTTCCTTTGATTCCAGCTGGCCATCAGGTGTGTCAGCCGCAAAGGAATCTGCTCGCCAGTTTCCCTTCTGGTCAAACAATTGCGCGGAAGGATCGTTGGTGTCTTCATATGAACCGTCGCGATCGTATCGGTTTCGCATACGGATGTAGTCGATAAGTTTTCTTTTAAGAATTCCCAGTAGCCACGCACGCTCTGCACCTTCGCCGGTAAATCGATCCTGAAAGCGAATTCCCGCCAAAAACGTCTCCTGCACGACTTCGTCCGCAGCAGTCTCGTCACGCAATCGTGACCACGCGTAGCGATACAGGTAGTCGCCGTACTCATCGACCCAGCGTTCCGGATCAGCGAGAACAATCTGACTGTCATCTGCGGCCGGCAATATTGTTCTCCTGGCGTTTGATGTTGGTGCCACGGCGAGAGTTATCCATGTGTTGGTCGATGATCAACCGAACAGGTAATGTACACCCGAACCCTGTCTGATACCAATGTGCACGCGCGCCACTGTGTTCACGTTTATCTTACCTCGAGCCCATCCCCAGCATCCGGTGCATCGTTATGTCAGACGCAACAAGATGTGACATCCTTTCACTCAATACAACGCGTTGAGCATTTTCTGGAAATAAAATCGCGAGATTACTGTTGCAGCATCGCTCTCAATCTTTAACCTTCCTCATCCTGATTTATTCGTTGACCGTTACCACTGAGTAAGAGTCACATGGACGTACTGCTCGAACAGAATTCCGCGAATCGGCAGCCAGGGGTAACAAATGTCACCGTAGACACGGCAGAACTGCTTCAGGCACGGGATTTTGCTGAGCTGGTCAGGGAGGTCAGGCAACTGGAGCGTCGACGGGTTGACCTTGTCAGCATCCGTCGTCAGCGAGCGATGAGAATCGGACCGGCACGACTGAAAGCAGTGCTCGATGATTTCGGGCTGGCTGTTTGCACGATAGGGTTTGCCGGCGGATTCACAGGTTCGCTGGGGCGTGGCTATAAAGCCGTTGTCGACGACACTCGTCGAGCACTTGATCTGGCTGCCGAACTTAAAGCTCACGCTGTCATCGTCGTGCCGGGTAGCCGTGACCGACATATCTATACCCACGCACAAAGAATCGTTCGGGACGGCCTATACGACTGTCTGGATGATGCTCTTCGCCTGCGGATCAACATGCTGTTGCCGCTGAATGCTATCTTCGGCAACCGCAAGGACGTCTTTCACCCACGCGATGATACTCCACTGGACTGGGTCAACGCCTTCGAATCTCACCGGATTCGCCCAATGATGACGCTTCGGGGCAATTCGCCGTGGAATGGTTTACCCGACTGCTGGCAGCGTTGCCTTAACGACGGTGGGATGCTGCGGATCAGCGCGCGTTGCCGCGCCATGCTGGGCGGACATAACGTTCTGTCAGACATGCTGTCGCAGCTGACAAAATCGGCTGTCGCTGGTTCATAGGGCCCCTGGGATTACTTACGATTCATCGGGGCGGGACCAGGAGGCTGTCCGGAAACGTCTGTCGATGTGAGCGGCACGGCGCTAGCCGCCGGTAATCAGTGTGAAACACTGAGTTGCCGCGCAAAGGACGGTGAAGTTGCGTAGGCCAGGACTTGTTGTCCTGGCGCGCATCATTGTCAGGACAGGTCCTGACCTACATTTGCTACCCGGCGACGGAAACAGGGAATGGATGTTGGTCCGCACAGCGGACCCTACGTAACTGTATTTTCACCCGCGGCTAGCGCCTTGCGGATCACATCCCAGTGTGAAACACTGAGTTGCCGTACAAAAGGAGGGTGAAGTGACTTGTGTAGATACCTATGTCCGAACAACACGGCGATGCACGCTGCCTCATTCTCGCATCAATGTTTCGTCAAGTCCGAACAAAGCACGAACTGTGGCTGCCCACGCAGCTTTGTTGGCGAGTTTAGAGCTTTCCGTGGCTGCCGTCTGTTCATCAGCGATGCCCAGAAACTGCATCGCTGATTTGGGAGATTCGAGAAAACTCTGCCGCTGTGCCGCTAGAAACGCCAGCAGCGAGTCGAGTTCTCCGTCCGTTGGAATTCTGACCAGCACGCGGCGAAACAACGTGGTCATCTGTCCGGCATCATTTCCGTCACCTGCGGCAGTCAGCCGTTCGGCAGCCTGCCGTGCCAGGTCCATCAGCATCACGTCGTTCAACAACGTCAGCGCCTGCAGCGGACCGTTGCTGCGATTTCGGCGGGCGACGCAGGCTTCCCCGCTGGGCCCGTCAAAGGTGGACAACATCGCGAACGGTGCTGTTCGTTTGGCATAAGTGTAGAGACTGCGGCGGTAACGGTCTTCGCCTTTGTCAGCGTTCCACTTGGCGCCACCATACGCGACTTCGGTGATGCCCGCCGGTTGTGGAGGACGGACTGAAGGGCCGCCGATTTTCGTGGCCAGAACTCCGCTGGCCACGAGAAACTGATCGCGAATGACTTCTGCGTCCAGCCGGTATCGCGGTGTGAAACTCAGCAGGCGATTCAGAGGATCAACGGTCGATGCCTTCGTATTGATGGCCGCGGCCTGGCGATACGTGGCGCTGCTGACAATCCTGCGGTGCAGTTCTCGCACTGACCAATGATCGTCGGCTCTGAATGTCACGGCCAGCCAATCCAGTAATTCCGGGTGCGAAGGTGGCTCTCCCTGTAAACCAAAGTCGTCAACCGTTTCCACGATGCCCGTTCCGAAAAACGCTGCCCACTGTCGGTTTACGACGACTCGCGCAGTCAGTGGATTTTCTGCAGAAACGATCCACTGCGCGAACTCCAGCCGCGTCGCTGGCGATTCTTCGTTCTCACGCAGCAGCACGGCCGGCAGTCCGGGCTGCACCTGTTCCTTTGGCTGAAGGTATTCACCGCGATGGTGTCGATAGGTTGGGCGAGGATACTCGGCAGGACGTTCCGCCATGACCAGACTTGACGTGGTTGCCGGACGGATGCGCAGTTTTCGAACTCGGTCCGCCTGAGCGGACAGCTGAGACGCGTTAAGCAGAAAAGCGTTGAGCATCAGCTGTTGTTGATCGTCCGAAAGGTCTTTATCGGGTCGAACCAGCAGTTGGGCCACTTCGTCCGAATAGCTTCGCGCCAGCGGTCGCGACTCAGCAGCGGTGGAAGAAAACCGAAAACGTCCCAATGAGCTGGCAAAGTGTCGACCGAAGGTCATCTTGATTCTGGTAGACGTACCGGCCGGGACCGGTTCTTTGAAGACGAACACAGCGTCATGCCGTTCTGCCTGACGACCGTGAACAGCCCAGCCTGTCTGCACATCGCCATCGATTGTCAGTGCCGACGATACGGGATTATTCCCGTATCGATTCCTGGCGTAGGTATGCGATGCGGAAGCGATGGCAAACGTCGTGTCACCGGACGTTACTTCGATCTCAGTCAGATAAAAATCGCCCAGCGTGCCTTCATAATACGTTGAACCAGGGCCGCCAGCAGGCAGCCGTTCGTCCGGCAGAGTCTCAAGTCGGATGGCAGTGACAGGGGCGGCCGATGCTGCGAGGGTGACGTAATAATAATCGCGTTTTGCGGTGTCACCGCTGGCGAAAATTGAATTGTCGTCCTGAATCGTCAGGTTCGGCAGATTGGATGTGGCGGCGGTCGGCGTCAGAGGCGTCCATTCGACCGCGTTGGGAAGTTCGTCCTTCCGCCACTGTTGAAACGCGGCCTGCATCTGCTGCGTTCGAAGATCACTCAGCTCCTCCTGCTTTGATGTTCGCGTTGTACTGAACTTGAACGCGCCAATTGTGTGCTGACCGCCCTGCAGTTGCTTCAGTGTCACTCTCAAACGAATCGGTGTTTTTGTTAGCTTAGCTAACTCGGTGGTGTCGAGGGTGAAGGAGGCATCTGCAGTTTTCGGGACGCCCTTGTTATTGTGAATGCCCCACCCGGTCGCCGCATCTCCATCAAATGCATTCTGCAGGTCATAGCCCGATTGTTCAGTGGATGCCGTGCCGGACTTGATCGTCAACTTCGTGGTTTCCGGTATCCCATCTGAATCCGTACCGTGAATCGCTTCCACCTGGATTTCGCTCAGAACAAAATTGCCGTGTTTGGTTCGCCCGGGACCAGCCTGTTTTCGAACAGCCTTCGTGCTGAGTGTCAGAGTGTCGAATTCCGCAGTCGATACTTCCAGTTCGACAACATAGGTTGTGCGTTCCGGATTCTCACCGAAGACCTCCGTGAATCCGTCTTTAAGTGTTCGAAAACTCTGTGGTCCGTCAGACGTTGTGCCGGCCAGCAGCAACGTGACCGGTTCAGAAGCAGTGACCGGCCAATGCTCAGGCAGCTGCGCAATTAAACGCTCGGCCTTCTTGCGATTTGCAGACCTGGTCTGTGCGAACGATTCATCCGGCAATTGAAGAGACGGTTCATCGGCGTTGTTGAGATACGCCATCAATTGATAGTACTCGCTGTGCGAAACGGGATCGTACTTGTGTGTGTGGCACTGACAGCACCCCAGTGTCAGTCCGAGCCATGTCGTTCCCGTGGTGGCAACCCGATCCGTCATGGCGTGAAAACGAAATTCCAGCGGGTCAATCCCGCCCTCTTCGTTCAGCATCGTGTTGCGGTGAAAACCTGTCGCCACTCGCTGTTGTTGCGTGGCGTTCGGCAGCATATCTCCCGCCAACTGTTCTATGGTAAACCGATCAAACGGCATGCCCTCGTTGATCGCGTTGATGACCCAGTCGCGGAACGGCCAGATGCTGCGTTCCCGATCCTTTTCGTAGCCGTTCGTATCGGCGTAGCGAGCGAGGTCCAGCCAGCGGCGAGCCCATCGTTCGCCGTAATGTGGAGAATGCAGAAGGTGGTCCACCAGTTCCTGATAAGCGGCCTCACCGGCATTTTGGTCGGCACTGCCAGCGTTTCGGAATCTTGCCGTCCACACCTCGGCTTCGTCCGGCGTTGGCGGAAGTCCAATGAGATCAAGATACAGCCGTCGAATCAGTGTGTACGGAGCTGCTTCGGCAGAAGGCACCAGTCCGGCACGTTCCATCCTCGACAGGGTGAAACGGTCGATTTCGTTGCGGCACCATTCCGGCTGACTGACGTCGGGCATAGTTGGTCGTCGCGGCAGTACGAAGGACCAGTGTTCCTTCCATTCGGCCCCCTGCCCGACCCATTGCACAAGAACCCGTTTTTGTTCCTCGGTGAGCGACTTAGTGGAGTCTGCCGGAGGCATCATTTCGTCGGGGTCGTCGGACAGAATCCGCCGAATCAACTCACTTTGCGAATGGTCGCCGGGTTTCACGGCCACATATCCGTCACGATCCTCGAACAGTCCGTCCCTTTGATCGAGCCGTAACTCAGCTTCCCGAGTTTGCTCGTCCGGCCCGTGACAATGGAAACAGGCGTTGGACAATATGGGACGAACGTCCCGTGTGAAGTCGATTGTCTGTGGTGTGTCTTCGGCAACCGCATCCGGTGTGCAGACGGCGGAGCAGACGGCGACAAGACCTGTCAGCAAAAGGGTCGTTCGACTTGATCTCATGGCGTAGTGAGTTCGACAGTTTTTCATCTTCGGTTGATATCGCGATTGGGCGCGGCCTGGTCACGAATTTCAGCATCGCAAAAAGACGTACTTAACGTTGCGGGATCAGACTTTTCGAAGAACAAAGACCACGTCTTCAGACGTGCCCGTAATCCTGTGCGGCTGATCGATATCGTAACTGAAGTCATAGACCTCGGCGACTTCAAACTCGGGTACTTTCTTCAGCAGTGACTTAAACTGGGCACGCTTATACGTGCGATAATCCATGTGGTCGACGATGCGTCGGTGTGACGTCGGTGTGTAAATGTCCAGGGTGATTCCCAGGTGCTCCTGGCGGTTCCTGCGGTCAATGCCTTTGGACCACATATACGATGTGATCGCCAGGTTGCCCCGTCTCGCCGACCAGGCTTCCTCCTCCATTCGCGGAGCTTCGGTGGGTTCCAGGTGCAGCCCCAGAACATACAGTCCTCCCTTTGTCAAAGCCGCCGCCATACAGTGCAGATGCGATGCCGCAGCGGCCTCAGTCGACAAATGACGAAACGAGTTGATCAGATTGAAGGCGGCGTGATATTTCTTTTTTACCTTGAAATTCGTCATGTCTCCGACGGACGTACTGCGAGCATGCTTGAATCGCTGCAGCCGGTCGTTACAAAAGTTGATTGACTTCTCGTTCAGATCGTTGCCGCCGACGTCGTACCCCGACTGAGCCAGCTTGATCAACAGTCTGCCTGTACCGCAGGCCGGTTCAAAAACACGTTTTACGCTGCACCCGGCGTGCTTTGGAAAAACATCCTGCAGAAAACGAAATTCTGCTCTCCAGTCTGAGCCGAAGAGCAGATCGTAATACTTTGGAAAGTCATAAATGCTTCCCTCGATAATTTCAGTCATTGGGGGTGGTGGAATTCCAGATGTGTAAGAATCTTCAGGGAAAACAACGATCCAATCGGCGCGCATTCTGAACGGCTCAGGGAGAGCGAGCCAACGTATTCGGAGCGGTAGCTCGAACAGACCGTCGCAAACGGATCGAACAGACCGTCGCAGTCGGCTCGAATAGACGGTCGCAAACGGCTCGAGTTTGCTGGCGGCGATGCTGCGGGCGGTCATTCTAGCACTGTTTCTCCCACTCGCAACGGCCCGCAAATACAGGTTCGAGCCGCCTGAGAGTGCGTCCGCGATACGCTGCGAAGTCGTGGCAACATATTGAAGCATGGGAAGGACGATTTTTTCGTTTACCCGCGTGCCCATCGGGCCGCGTTTTTCGACACGCGAAACGCGGGGCGTTGCCCACGCGGTTAAACGAAGGGGAAAGGTTGTGAAACCTGGATGATGGGCGGGAGGGTTGCCCGTGGTTGGAGCGAGGAACGAGTGAAACCCCGGGGCTTCCTTCGCAAGCTCAGTCCAGCCTCTGGCCACCCTTGGGATCCCACCACATTCCGAGAGTGTGGGCTTCAACCCCCCTTCACTCTTGCTTCAGCGAGTGTCGCTTTGGAGAATCAGCTCTTTCCGCTGTGCCTTCTGGAAAGAGTTGCATGCTGCTTCCGGTTGCTTATTCGAAATCATTCTCCTCTGTCTGCATTCTTGCCGTTGGAATCCTTTTCTTTACAGGCGCGACGTCGGGTCAGGATGCGGCCGGTGCGAAAAACCGTTTGACGTTTGAAGAGGATGTAGCGCCGCTTCTGAAGACCTATTGTTTCAGGTGCCACGGCCAAATGAAGCGAGAGGCCGGACTGGACCTGCGGCGGCGATTCACGTTGACCCGAGGTGGCGACAGCGGCCCGGCAATTCTGCCAGGCAGACCAAAACAAAGCCTGCTGCTGGAATTGATCGAAGACGGGCTGATGCCGCCCGAAGATGAGCCGCAGTTAGGCAAAGAACAGGTCGAAGTGTTACGACGATGGATTGCATCCGGCGCAGCCATCACTGGCGCAGAAGAACGTTCACTCGCTGCCAGCGAAGATATGGCCGATATCGTGACTGACGAGGCCCGTAAACACTGGGCCTTTCAAACTGTCGCAGATGTATCGCCGCCACAGGTGGAAGATGTGTCATGGCTGCGGACACCCGTCGACGCCTTTATTCTGGCAAGGCTTCAGCAGCAACAATGGCAGCCCGCGTCCCGGGCAACGCGGATGGCTCTGATTCGCCGCCTGTATTTTGACCTGACGGGATTGCCGCCGGAACCGGAAGTTATTGCTGCGTTCGTGGATGACAAGGCCTCTGACGCGTACGAGAAAGTCGTTGATAGTCTTCTTGCCAGTCGGCATTACGGCGAACGCTGGGCTCAACACTGGCTTGATGTGGTTCGTTTCGCAGAAACAGAAGGTTTCGAATACGACCGTCATCTGCCGGACGCATGGCGATTTCGCGACTACGTCATCGACTCTCTGAACAGCGACAAACCGTTCAACCGGTTTGTCACCGAGCAAATTGCGGGCGACGAAATCATGCCCGGCGATCCGGAGTTTCACACGGCCGCGATTTTTCATCGACTTGGCGCGGTTCGTCGCAATGCCGGGAATCCGGATATTGCTCTCAGCCGCAACGAAGTGCTGACCGAACGCACGAACATTATTGGCGAAGCATTCCTTGGCCTCACTGTCGGCTGCGCACGCTGCCACAATCACAAACTGGAACCAATCACGCAGAAAGATTACTACCGGCTGCAGGCGTACCTTGCAGCGACGAGCGAGTACGATATTCCCCTGGCAGGCAAGGAGGACCAGCAGGCATGGGAGAAACAGACGGCCGACATCAAGGCGGACATGAAGAAGCTGAAGGCGCAGATTGCTGTCGCGAGCGGGGAACTGGAAGTTCAGCTGGAACAGAAACTCAAACAGCTCACGTACAAACTGCCGCCGCACCCGGCGACAATTCCCAGCATTCGCAATGATTTCGAAAACCGCACGGCGATCCACGTTCTGCGACGTGGCGTCTGGGAACACAAAGGGGTCGCTGTCGGTGCCCGCCCTTTGAGCGTCCTGGTGTCCATGACTGAACCCGAGCTGGCCGGTGATGTGGCGGCCCCGAAAACTGAACTCGCAAAGTGGCTGACAGACGATCAGCATCCGCTGACGGCTCGTGTTATTGTCAATCGAATCTGGCAACATCATTTTGGCACTGGACTGGTCAGGACAGCCAACGATTTTGGCACGCACGGTGATCGGCCCAGTCATCCGCAACTTCTGGACTGGCTGGCGCGTTCGCTGGTTAAGAACGGCTGGCGACTGAAACCCATTCAGCGACTGATTGTGCTTAGCAATACTTACCGCCAGAGCGGCCGAAGCGTGAATGCTGCGGCGACGGAGGCCGCCGCCGCTGATCCGGACAACCGATTGTTGTGGCACTTCCATCGCCGCCGTTTGTCCGGCGAAGAGATCCGCGACGCGATGTTGGCGGTGTCCGGACGACTCAATCCGAAAGCCCACGGTCCCAGCGTCATAACGCCCGTTGATCCGGAACTTACCGGCCTGCTGTACAACCCGTCGCAGTGGAGAGTGACAGCAGACACAGATGAACACGATCGCCGTTCGATTTATCTGATCGCCAAACGCAATCTGCGTTTACCATTCATGGAAGCGTTTGACGCGCCGACATTGCAGACCAGCTGCCCGGTGCGCGGCGCCAGCATACACGCTCCACAGGCGCTCGAACTGCTGAACGGCAGCTTTGCAAACGACATGGCGGCCGCATTCGCAGATCGGTTGACCCATGAATGCGGCGGAGACATCGATCGAATTGTGGAACGAGCTTACCGCCTGGCAGTAGGACGCGCTCCGACTGTGCGGGAGCGGGAACTGTCGTTGGATTTTCTGCGCGAACAACCACTGGCGGAATTCACTCTAGCCGTCTTTAACCTCAACGAATTTGTGTATGTTCCTTAACTGGACAGCGCCATGTTTGGCGGTTTGATTCTATGAAGGCGGTGGTTTTGGCGGTACGGATTTATTTTTTTTGGGATCGATACCGAGTTCCGCCAGTCGTTTTCGTCTTGTCTTCCGGTGCGATTGACTGGCCTGTGCGTTGCGGCGCGTATGGTAGTGCTGGCGATCCTCTTCTGCTCGGTAGAG
>JBDONA010000305.1:0-3488 GCA_039831575.1 Fuerstiella sp.
CTTGTTCGAAACACGAACGCGAAAGTTGGCGATCAGACGGAAGATGACGTGGTTCCTCAGCGTGCTCTGGGCAATATCCGCCACACAGACAACGGCCTGACCTAATGGCACAGCGGCACGTTGTTCAGCAGCGCGCCTGGTGGTCCGAATGATGTCTGGCACTGGGACGGCAGGACGATCTACAAGGCGTCTGGTCATGGTAAGGATTATCTGTACTTTCAAAGTCCGCTGCGGGGCAACTATGAGATCGAATTCGATGCATCGTCAGGCACATGGCAAAACACGCACGTGATGGTCGGCGGCCACTGGACGGGCGTCGCAACTCAGGAACGCTACATGCTGGGCACGCTGGCCAATCCCGGTTACAGCCACAAGAACCTCGAACCGCCGATGGCTAAGTTTCGCAGTCACATGCACTACCGTGCCGTTGTGCGCGAGAGCCAGGTCCGTTTCTACGGCAACGGTCGTCTGCTGCGAACTGTGGAGTTGCCGGAAGACCATGATCCGTGGGTAGCCTTCGGTCGCATTGTGAAGAACACCATTCGCATCTGGAATGTGAGGATCACCGGCAAACCGGTGATTCCGGATGAAATCCGACTGAGTGCGTCGCAGGATTTGACGGGGTGGATAACTTTCTATGGCGAATCCATCGGCGGAAGTCCCGCTGAGCGGCGACGGTGGCGGCAGGACGGTGATCAGGGTGACAGGGGGATCATCAGCGGTTCACGGAATACGCCACTGGACATTACATCGAATCAGGAGAGTCTGGCGTATTACCACCGTCCCATGCTGGAAGACGGGACGATCGAGTACGAATTTCGATACGAAAAGGATCTTTGGCACACTCACCCCGCGTTGGGCCGAACAGTTTTTCTGCTTCAGCCGGATGGTGTCAGAGTGCATCGGCTCACGAACGGAATCTTCGACCGTAGCGACATTGATCCGGGCAATACGATCGTTGAACCTGAAAATCGTCGCGGTCCCGCAGAACTTCCATTGCGGACAGACGAATGGAACTTTGTGCAACTGAAGGTCACAGGAGATACCGTCAACCTGTACCTGAACGACAAACATATCTATCAACGTAAGATTGAGTCCCACAACCAACGTAACTTCGGTTTGTTTCACTACTCCGGTCGATCGCGGGTTTACGCTCGCAACGTTGTGTGGCGCGGAGACTGGCCCAAAAAGCTGCCACCGATTTCTGCACAGGAGTTACTCGGACATGAAACTGACTTTCTGGACGACGCTCTGCCTCGTCTGACTGCAAAGTTCTCCCATACTTTCACTGACGACCATTTGCCGGCCGACCTATTCAGTGCGCCCTACACTGAACCGAGCGACGTTGTTCCTGGCCCCGACGGTGTTGTCGTGAAAAAAAGTTCTTCAGACTCCTACGAAAAGAGCATCGTGGAGGCGGCGCTTGGAGTGAGCGGCGATTTCGACATCAGGGCACGTTTCGACAACTTTAAAACGGACCTCGATACGGATGGTGGCAACGGCAACGTGTACCTGCAGCTGGCGCTGAACGACGACATGGCGACGAAACTGAACATGCGCCGTCGACATTCACTGTACGAGGATCGCGATGAAGAATCGCACCGAGTCTACGCCGATTATGCCCAGCGGCGCACCAAGGAAACTCGTCGTGATGGGATCGGACAGTTGTCTTCCGAGGCTGAATCGGGAACGCTGCGTATTGCTCGTCGAGGCAGTGTGGCATATATGCTGTGGGCGGAAGGTGATTCAGACGATTTTCATATCGTTTCGACTCAGGAAGTTGGCACCGACGATGTTAAGGTCGGTGGCGTTCGCCTTCGTCTGCTGACGTATCGCAAAAGTTCAATGAGTGTCCGGTTTAAGACGCTTGATGTTCACGCGGAAAAGTTGTTGGGCCCGGCAGCCGACGGTCCGTTGTCTCAGGAACTGGTTCAGGAAATCAATACGAAACGCGACAATCTGCCAGCGGAAGCAGTTTACGACTTTGCGAAGCAGGCCTTTCCCGATGATTTCTGGCCGAGGGGAGACATCGCAGAGTGGTCACCGGAGGCGGGCGGGCTGGTTGTCAGGCACGCCGGCCAGGAGCCGTGGGGGGCGTCGTCGGTAACCCTTCGACCGTCGGTCCAGGGAGATTTCGACCTGACGTTCACATTTGAGCTGACCGATGTCATTAATCCGAATGCCGGCAAAGAATCGTGGATCTACATGAAGGCGTACCTGATGGACGAAAACGTCCATCAAAGAACCCGAGGCACTGATCACAACTCTACCGGTGCCTCGTGACCCGATTCGTCCGAATTCGCTCTGGCTGTTCGTGCATTCCGGTGGCGAAGGGCGGGAAACTCACGCGGTGTTTAAGTCGCTGAAAGTGCGGGCGACGCGAATCATCAGCCAGGCAGCACAGCCGACACTCATCCGACAGACACCGGCGACTCCCGTACCCACGAACCCGAAAGGATTTCTGGAGTCGCTGTTGGATGCGCTTTGATTCAGGAGAGGCCGACCGGTCACGGGCACAAAAAAACCGTGCTCCCGAATCGCCGTCAGCACTGACGTACGCGTCGTCTGATTCTCCCTCTTCCGATGTTATCTGTATCTGACTCGGGACACAGATTTTCGTGCTGACCGGTGAGATCAGCGAGCGAGCCACTTACCAGGACTACGACCGGCACCGGCGGACTCTGCACACATGTCGCACTACACGCGGTGCTACATGCTTTACTACATGTAACAGCATTCGAAGCCGGTAGATTAGCTGACTGTTGCAGACCGCCATGAATCCTCCGCCGCAATGGCGATGTTCGGCCTGAAGGATCTTACGAGTCAATGTTGCAAGGTGGGACGTATCAGCTTTTTCAAAATCACAATAATCGCAATCGCCACCAGAAACTCATCGTGCCACCTATTTCCGGAACGCGAGAATGCACTCACAAAATCAAAAGCGAGTTTTGGAAAACTTCGTCCGAAAGATTTTTCGGCGGAAGTTACTGCACGATGACCGTTAATAAACGGAAGGAATGTCTGAAGTGGACCCCATCGTTAGGACCAGTTTTGTGGCCTGCTAAGGTGGATCGATGATCAGTTCAGTCGCGAGTTATGGACTTCCCAGGGCGTGCGGTAGTCCAGCGATTGGTGAGGTCGTTCGTGGCTGTACAACCACACGACAGTATGCCCATGGTACTGAAGTCGTCGTCTGTTATGCATGGCATCCATGGTATGGGCTAACAGTTCGCATAGAGCGGTCGATAACGAAGCAGGGGCTGTCGTTCCTGTACGTTTTCTGTGATCAGGACCGTTCGCCTGGCCTGCGGGAAATCCCGGCATGGATGGTCGATCGCGCGATGTGTTCGTCCATGATTGTGGCAGAGTTGTCTGTTGTGACTTGCGACAGCCTTAGATTGTTGCGTGATCTGGTGAATTACGCCGTACCCGGAGAGGTACAGCATACGCTACAAAATCAGCATCCCGGTTCACGGTCTTCTCGATCG
>JBDONA010001060.1:0-3488 GCA_039831575.1 Fuerstiella sp.
CGAATGGCTACCCAAGGTCACATACGGCAAAAGCTGCCGCACTTTGCCAACAGCACGGGCGGTCGCTGGCACCTGAGAGTCGCCCATACCGGCCGCTCTCCGTGTTTCTTCGATCTCCGGCTTTGCTGTCCGCAGACACGATGGGCAGCCGATAACAAAGGTTCAGTCATTCACTCCGCAAATGAAGAATTCCAACATCCGATGACGAAGGTGCCTACACCCGTAAACGACTACTGGATGGACGCGCGTAAGCCGCTTTCGTGCCTGCTGTTTCTCATCCCGTGGATCGCCATTTATGAGGTTGGCGTGCTGATGCTCGCTGATCGCGATCCGGATCGGCTGCGCAACGGAGCGGATTACTGGATGCGGTCTCTGCTGTCGCTGGCGGGCCTTGGTCAGGTGCTGCTGCTGCCCGTCTTTGTGGTGGGAGTACTGCTGACGTGGCACATCATTCGGAAACATCCATGGCAGGTGCGTCTGGAAACTCAGGTCGGCATGCTGGCGGAAAGTTTCCTGCTGGCCGTCGCGCTGGTCGCCGCAGGGCAGGTCCACCATCTGCTGTTTCTGAACCTTCACCCAACTGCTGTCGACGCGCGTCTGTTGACACTGGCCACGGGGAATCTGACTCGAGCCGTGTCCTTTATCGGTGCTGGCGTCTACGAAGAGGTGATGTTTCGGCTGTTGCTGGTGCCGCTGGCATTCATGGCGTTTCGGATGTTTGAGTTCCCGAAAAAATGGGCTGCGGTGATGGCGGCCGTGACCACGGCCTTCGTGTTTGCTCTGGCACACCACGTCGGTCCCAATGCCGATGCCTTCAATCTGTTCACGTTTTCCTTCCGAGCCGTCGCCGGAGTTTTCTTTGCCGCGATCTTTTTTCTGCGGGGATTCGGCATCACCGTTGGGTGCCACGCTGCGTACGACCTGCTGGTCGGCGTCTTTCTGGCGGCCAGTGCGGTGGAACCAACCGGCAGTGGTTAGTGCCGCGCTAAGCCAGTGATCACGCAGGCAATGGCAATAGAAACGAGAGCCCTGCGTGGTTGTGCCACTGCTTCGGTGAAGCAGTGTTGACCGTGCAAAGGGTGTAATTTGTTGAGTTCGACGAACCACTGCGCAGCGACAGAGAGGTTCGCTTCCTCAGGTGACGTGTTCACATCTTCACTGCTGGCAAGCAAGCGGTGGCACGGACGACGGGCAGAGTGGACTTCTGGACTGAGCCGGTGAAGCAAGCCCCGGAGCTCTTACGAGCGTCTCGTTCGCACAAAACCACTTCCTGCGGTTTCACAATCATTCATGACAGTGCTCTGCAAACTTGCGGGACTCACACGACGCGATCGTTGCTATTCGCCATCGACGAGTTTCCGGCCACCTGCACTCAATAACTGCTGAGCCACAGTCACACCAATTTCGACGGCCGATTCTGGCGGACCTTCGGAAGTGGCCTCAAGTCTTTCCGCACCGTCAGAACTCAGCAGCACCCCTGTCAGCGTAAGTCGACCGTCCGTGAAATCTGTCAACGCGCCCAGTGGTGCATGGCAGCCGGCACGAAGTTCCAGTAACAAGGAACGCTCGGCGCGCGTACAGCAGGCCACGTCGCGATCGGTGATCTGATTCAGAATCTGCTGCACATCTTCGTCGTCACTGCGGCATTCGATACCAATGGCTCCCTGGCCGACGGCTGGATACATTTCCGGTGGCTGTACCAAAAATGAAATGCGGTCCTGGAGTTCCAGGCGTCGCAGGCCGGCCTCCGCAAGTATGATTGCGTCGTATTCGCCGTCATCGAGTTTCGCAATTCGAGTCTCAACGTTGCCCCGAATTTCAAGCACCTGTAAGTCAGGACGTAAATTCAGCAGCTGCGCCTGACGCCGAGGACTGCCGGTGCCAACCCGCGACTGGGCTGGCAAAGTGTGTACGGAACTGATCTCCGTTGTGCCTGCGGGCAACAACACCGCATCAAATCTGGGAGCACGTTGCGGGATGCCGGCCAGAACCAGGCCGTCTGCCGACTCCGTTGGCAGATCTTTTAAGCTGTGGACGGCAATGTGTGTGTCGCCATCAAGGACGGAACGCTGGACTTCTTTGGTGAACAATCCGGTTCCACCAAACTGCCGCAAAGGATCTGTCTGGTTCTGATCGCCCTCCGTCCTGATGTGCACGATCTCAACACTTACGTCGCAGGCCTCCGTAATCAGTGATTTGACGTGGTGAGCCTGCCAAAGTGCGAGTTTGCTGGAACGAGTGGCAATTCGAATAGAGTCGGGGGACATGATAAACCAGTAAGAGAAAACAGCGTCCAGGTCAGGGAGCCAGACGCACCTGGAGCATCTTTCGAATTGTGGTCTGCACACTCCCGGTGGCGGGAGCCGAGGTTGTGCCCGTCAGAAACGGCAGGCCGCATGCCCATTTGAGCGGATTCCACCTCGGGCCGTGGCTAACGTGAGGCTGCATCGTAGGGAAATTAATATCCTGGCGATATCTGTGTGCCGTCGCCAGAAAGAGACGACGAGTGCCGTGAGGGTCATCCCTCATGCGCCCGATTGAGACTGCGTCTCACTTACTGGTATTTTTGACAGGCATAATTGCCAAAACTTTGTTGAAGCCTATGATATGCCGACGTTGAAGGTGTCAATCGGCACCTCGGAAAGCAAATATGGCTCCCCTTGATTCTAAAGATCGTGACCTGCTGGATCATTTGCACCGCCATAGCGGGGCCAGTGTACAGGACTTGTGCGATCTTCTGGGGGTCACACGAAATGCGGTTCGGCAGCGTATTTGCCGGCTTGAAGCGTGCGGGCTGTTGGCCAGCGAGCAACGGCTGCAGCCGCGGGGACGTCCGAAAAACGTTTATCACGTCACTGAGGACGGCCTGCATTCGCTGGGTGAAGATTACCGGGAACTGGCGGTCGTAGTGTGGGAGGTCATTGTCGGGGTTGAGGACTCTGCTGTTAAGGAACAGCTGATTTCTCAGGTTCGAGATCGACTGGCGGATCGATTTCGTCGCAAGTTGACCCAAACGTCTTCGCCGGACGAACGGTTGGATCAGTTGGCGGAGGAAATGACGTCCAGTGGTTTTAACATGGAAAGCGATCATTCGGCCGCTTTGCCCATCCTGCGAGAAACCAATTGCCCGTTTCCAATGTTGGCGGATGTGGATGAAACCATCTGCCAGGTGGAACGGCAGGTATTGGAGCAGGTGCTGGGGGCTCCGGTGGAGTTCAAGCACCGATGCCGGGACGGACATCATTGCTGCGAGTTTGAAGTGCAGTTGGGGAGTACGGGAAAGACGTGAGTCAAAGCTCGGAAACATCCGCGTGCGATTGAAACAAGTGGTTACCCTGATAGAGTTTGCGGTTCGCACTTCCTGTGATGTGGCGTCATGGGATTCAGTCAAACCGCGACTTCATTGACACAACTAGCTGGGAATCTGATCGACATGACATGGATTGAAGGACGCTTCGAAGAGAACGTCATTACCACCACCATGGAAG
>JBDONA010001030.1:0-15629 GCA_039831575.1 Fuerstiella sp.
GCATGTTTTGCCCTGGCTATCACGGTGCTGCTGTTGATGGAATTTGTTCGTCGCCGATACGACTTGACCACCGCGGTGGCTGCGGCCATATTGCTGTTGCTGATGCCCAGAGTCATGGGGCACGCGCGACTGGCCACGCAGGAAATGGGAACTGTTCTGGCGTGGCTGGCAACGCTGGTGCCACTGCTGGCATGGTGGACGAAAGAGACCCCTCCGACAAATCGGCAAAGTCTGATCAGCGGGTTGCTGTGGGGATTGCTGTTGCTGACAAAGGTACAGGGCCTGCTGCTGCCACCACTGGTGATCGTCTGGGCGATTTGGTGCTTTCGCTGGTCGGCAATTCGACCACTTGCCTTGTGGGGGGTGACCGGGCTTGTTGTCTTCTATGCGGGGTGGCCATGGTTATGGCTGGACCCGCTTGCCCATACGTTGCAGTATGTCAAAAAGACGGCGGATCGACCGACGTTGTATGTCTGGTACCTCGGACAGCGGTTTGCTGACAAAGCCGTACCATGGCACTTTCCTTTCGTCATGACCCTGGCGACGCTTCCGGTTTCCGTCCTGTTGTTCACGTTATGGCGAGTTTGTGCACGCCAGTTCACAAAGGTGGAATGCCTTGCCGTGGCATCCGTTCTATGGCCACTGATCGTGTTTGCCGTGCCGGGAACTCCGGTCTACGACGGCGTAAGGCTGTACGTTGTAATCATGCCTCTGATTGCCTTCATTGCAGCCAGAGGCCTTGTTTCCGCGTTGCGGCTGCTTTTCGGTCGTCTGAGTGAACTCAATGGTTCTGACTCGGCGACGCCACCGAGATGGAAAAAGAACGTTGCGGGATGTTTTTGCGTCATTGCATTAGTCACCACAGTGCGGCAGTTTGCCGTTCAGGGACCGTTTTGCCTGGAAGAGTACTCGCTGTCGGTACTGGGCACACAGGGGGCCGTCGACGTGCTGGGGCTGGAAGCCAGTTACTGGTCTGATGGTTTGAACGGTGACTTCTGGAAACAGGTCCCGGAAAACTCAACGGTTTACGTGGCTCCGGTTTCCCATCAGTTTCAGTTGAGCGACATTCACCAACTGGTGCCGATCGTCAGGCAACGCAACATCCGTTTACTGCCATTTGAATATCAGCCGGAGAAACAGCGCGGACTGGTGCTGCTGAATCACCGCCTTGCCGATCTGCGTCCGGATCTGCGAACAAACCCACCGGGTGCGAAGTTAGTCGCTGAGTCGCGCTATTGTGGCATAGTGCTGGCCAGACTCATCGACACGACTGATGGAACGTGGTCGGAACTGGCTGACTGGCCAAAGAAGTGAGAGAGGTAATAAACACCCCGAAAATAGAAGCCGTCATCTTTGACTGTGATGGCACGTTGGTGGACAGTGAAACGCTGTCTCTGGCCGTTCTCATCGAATTCGTGGCTGAATTCGGTCTTGAGATTCCTCACGAAGAGGCGTTGCAGCAGTTTGCCGGTAACGAACTGTCGGTCGTCTTTCGAACGATCGAAGAACGACTGGAACGCTCACTGCCCGAAGATTTTCTGGAGAGCTTCCGAGAACGACAGATCGCCGTGCTGAAACAGAAGTTGCAGGCGATCGACGGTGCGCACGATTTGCTGGCGGCGATCAGCCTGCCGTTCTGCGTGGCCTCAAACGCACCGCACAACAAGATCCAGGTGTGTCTGGAAACAACCGGACTGGACCAGCATTTTGCGCCCGACCGGATTTTCAGCGCCTACGACATCCAGGTCTGGAAGCCGGAACCGGATCTGTTTCTGAAAGCTGCGCACGAAATCGGCGTCGCACCGGAAAACTGTGCCGTCGTGGAAGACAGCAGTTTCGGTATTAATGCCGGATTGGCGGCGGGGATGCAGGTTTTTGCCTTCAATCCCCACCGACCTGGACCAACCGATAATTCCAACGTTCGTAACATCCAGCATCTGGATGAGTTGAAGCCGTTCTTCACGTCTTCGCAGCGAACCTGAAACGGTGACTACTTGTTGGGAGTGAGCAGCACAGACATCATGCGACCGCTCTCCATCCTCGGTGACTGTTCCACCGTTGCCACGTCCACCAGGGACTTCACGATTTCTTCAAGCATTTCCCGACCGCGGTCGTGGTGAGCGTTTTCGCGGCCACGAAACATGACGTTGATTTTCACCTTGTCACGTCGGCCCAGAAACTCACGTGCTTTGTTGACCTTTACGTCAATATCGTGTTGCCCGGTCTTTGCACGCAACCGCAGTTGTTTCAGCTGAGTCTTGTGTTGCTTGGGACCACTGGTCTTCTTTTGTCGCTCGTAGATAACTTTGCCGTAATTCATGATACGACAAACGGGCGGTCGTGCCTCGGGGCTGACTTCGACAAGGTCCAGACCCTGCCCCGACGCCAATACTAAAGCTGCTTCAGTTTCCATTTCTCCCAGCATTTCGCCCTCAGCACTTACGACACGAATAGGAGTAATACGGATGCGGTCATTCATGCGCGGCAAATCGCGCTGTGGCGCCGCAGTAGGACGAGATCGCTTAATGGTTTCTTCCTCAAATAGGTTAAACAGTGTCGGACCGCGTCACAAAGCGGCCTCTTGGTCGGTGCAGGGTACTATGTCCGAAAGACCCGGAAAAGGGTACTTTCGGAGCACAAATCATTAAATCTTATCAGAAAACGCATAATGACTTCGCTGAGATGTCGGCTGGCATCGGAAACGATCGGCATTCGGCCAGACGTTTCGTTGTCCCGTTTGACGGTTCTGCCATCCAGAAGCAACACTCCTGTGGCAGAATGGGGGGTGTTGTGCTGATTTACACTGAGTTTCCGAATCAGTCGACAGAATTGACCATGTGCGAGAACTTCAGTCGCCTGCCTGTGGTGTTGTCAGCGTTCTACAGAGGTTGACGCCGACTCGCGGCCGCGACGAACGCGTTCCGGCCTGAGAAAACGGCATGCCCACGAGCCAGAACGGTTCACGAACACAGGGAAACTGCTTTAATCGCCCTGAACGACGTGCTCTTGAGTTCTTCGATCAAGGACACCGCGTCTGCCGCCAAACAGCTTCAGCAGCGCCGGCAATAAGATCACGTCACCAGGCAGGGCCGCGCACATCGTGATGGCCGTTAGTTCAGCGAACCGACGCGTCGGGACGAAGTCAGAAAAAATCAGGATGCTCAATCCGCTCACGACCAGCACGCTGGTCAGAATGATCGCCCGACCACTCGACGAAAGCGCCTCCTGAATGGCGTGCTCCGAACTCATGGTCTTGCGTTCGTCACGATAACGTGCCAGAAAGTGGATCGTGTCGTCCACAGCAATACCAAGGCTGATCGCGAACACAATGACATTGCCGGCCGTCAGTTCGTACCCCCGCAAATGCATGTAGCCCAGCGTCATCACCAGCGGAAACATGTTGGGAACCGCCGAGATCAAACCGATCCGCAGTGAACGAAACAGCAGCGAGATCAACAGAAAAATGATTCCCGAGGCGGCCAGCAGCGAGTAGAACAGGTCACGCACAAAGACGTCCATGCACACCGCATGCAGGTAGGCGTCACCAGTCAGAGTGAACTGAATGTTGGACGGCAGTTCCGACCGCAGAACGTTTTCCACGTTTCTGAACAGTTCCTTCATTCTCGTGCTGCCGACGTCTTTGATCCTCATCATGACTCGAGCAACGGGCTCGTCTGTGCCCAGAAATGCCGATGTTGTTTGCGGCGTGTCCAACCGTTTCAACGCCTTGCGCACTCGGCGCAAAGAGTCCGCGGCCCCTGCGGGGTCGCGAAGAGCGCGGTTGTGGTCAAAGACGGCTATGAATTCGATGTAGTCGCGGTAAAACGTGACGGTGTCGTCCCGTGGAATCGTTTCCCGCATCGTGAGCAACGCGGCAGCAACGTCTCCGTCAAAGAATCGATCGCGGTGATCGGCTCGCAGCTGGATTTCCAGGGAAATCAATCCGGACATCCGTTCGTCCATTGTTCGCACGACTTCCATCGTGGGGTGATCGTCATCATACGTTTCAAAGACGTAGGAATTGATGGGAATGTTACGGCAACTCCACAGCGTCCAGCCCGCAGCCAGCAAATGTAATGCGACGATCGGTACGGAATAGACCGAAATCCAGTGCCCGAGAACAAGCCAGACCTTTTTCAGCCGGGAAGTCGCGGCATGACCGTTCCCCGATACAACCTCCGGCAAATCCGCATCACCGACTGTGGCATCATCAGCGCCATTACCGTCCGGCAGCGGGCATAGTCTTCGCCCGCACAGCACCAACATGGGCGGCACGACCAGCATCAAACTGACGTAGCAACAAGCCATTCCGACCGCAGCTTGAATGGCAAGGGATTTCAACACGTCCGCCTGAGCAATCATCAGACTGCCGAAACCGACCCCCGTCGTTAACAGTGTCAGAAAACACGTGCGGCTCATCTCACGCATCGTGGTTCGGGCACACGTGGCAATCTCCCCGCCGCTCCTGTGCAGGCGGGACACCCCGCCAACAGATTCGAGCTGATCCTCGGGACCCACAGATTGCCCCGAAAGGTGCCGGGAGCCTCTCCGAAAGGCTCTGACTTCGACCTGAAAGCGACTCAGAATGTGAACGTTATTCGCTGCTCCGATGATCAAAACCAGAGTCGGAATCATGTTACTCATGATGGAAAACGTCACGCCGCACCAGCCCATCAGTCCCATCGTCAGGGCGACCGCCGTCAACACGGAAAACAGCGACAGACCGGTGATCAACGGACTGCGAAACATCAACAGCGAAACGATCAGAAACAGGGCGCTGCACAGTGGGACCATCTTGATCTGGTCCTTGATGATGCTGCGAATGACGTCGACGCGGATCGACGGAACACCGGAAACGAATGTCCGCGTCCCCGGTGGAAGTGCTGTCTCGGCCAGAACCTGTTCGATGCCACTGACTCGTTCAGTCGCGGTGACGATGGTGCGGTCGGCCGGATCAAGATCCACCAGAGTCATCAGCAATTGCTGGTCGTTGCTGATCAACATGTCGTTCAGCAAGGGAAGCTGCCTGATCCGTTCCTGCAGATGTTCAGAGTTGGCATACTGATCTTCGGCGAACAGCGGCAGCCAACTGATTTCCTGACCCTGCCGAAGCGAAACTCGTGGCCGTTCAAGTGTCACAATGGACGTAACGTCGCGCACTCCGTCGATTGGTCTGGTCCGTTCCGCAAACTGTTTCATCCATTGCAGGCAGTCTTCACGCAACAGCGAGCGATCGTCCGTGGCTTCCAGCAGAACAAGGACAATACTGTCTTCAAAGCGAAACAGTTTCTTGTGAGCCTCGCAGAATTCGACCGCACTGTTGTTGCCGACGTAAACCTGTTCCGGTGAGAAGTCAATTCGCAGTCGCAGTCCGCCGGATGCGACGACGGCCGCAAAAACAAATACCACGACCAGTGCTGTCTTCGGTCTTGCAATCAGCAGATTGAACAGACGAGTCATAGATGGCAAGCTGGAGTGGACGGAACAGGGGGCGGTTCACGTGTGGGCTGTTTGCTGCCGCAGGATTCAGGCATTGTTTGATGCCTGTACCTGACACATCGCTGGCTTCAATTCAATCCACCTGCGACTGTGAACGGCTGCGTACGACATGCATGCTCTCGTTTTTGTCACCGGCGTCAACTTCAGCGGACGAAAAATACCGAGCGATCGGGATCACCGCAGCGGCTTTGATAAGTCGTCCCGTCGTATGCACGAAACCGGCTCCCGCGTCGTTCAGAAAAGTAAACGCGAAAACCGTCAACAGCGCAGAAAACGAAAGCAGCGAAATTCGTAATGTCGAGTGGCTGGCAAGTGTACTGATGGCAAGTGTACTGATGGCACTGTGATAAGGCGGCGGCTGCGACAGATTCTGCGAGGCGTTCTCAGACGGATCAACATAGCCGAATAACAGCTCGCCGCTGACGGGGATCAATTCCGCGGCCTCATCATTGTGCTGTCGAGATGCACCAGAAAGGCGCCGGACAAACTCGGGATCCGTCCTCAGCGCTTCTTCGACGCGTTCCAGATAGTCGACGTCCCGCTCCAGCGCGATCAGCTGTCGGTTGTTGCCACGGTATTCGTGTCGCACCTGATTCCAAACTGAAAATTTTGGTGCCAGTGCGACCACGGCGTAAACACAGGCCGCAAAGGTCAGCGCAAACCAAAAGCACAGCGAAACAATCCACGCCGGGGACGCAACAGTCGGTTGTTGAAGCTGTGGACTATTCATCGTCACATTCCACTGCTGCTGGTTACGTGCCCCAGCACTCCGGAGGGTGAAATCTGTCGTCGAGATTTGTGTAGAGACCAATGGTGTCGGTGGCTCAGGCGCAGTTTGCTCAGAAAAGAGGCCCGGGCGTCAGGAAGATCAGCACCGACCTGCAATTCCATTGACGAAACGACCGTGGCGGGACAAAAGTCGCAGTGAGCCTCTCAATTCTTATCGGCTTTTTGCTTTCGGCAGATACCACCGATTCTGCGACTTGTGGACCGAATCGCGTGTTTCCAAAGCACAAATGATCTGTTTGTTGAGCACGAACCTCCTGTTCCTGATTGTTCGCAAACAGTCCAGATACGCCTCCTGTACGATGACGACCCTGTTGTTGCGCGTTGGGCGGCACATCGATCTTGCTGTTGGTTTGGAAGTCAGCTCAGACTGGATGTTTCAAACCAAAGGAAAAAACGTCGTATTCCTGCCCGTCGTCGCCGCGACAGACGCGTCCCGGCCCAGGGATCGGCCGGCCCACGAGCCAGAATCTGCGGCCGAGAAATGTCCGTCAAAGAGCTTTGATGACGATGGCGGCCATGTCGTCTTCCTGACGCAGGTCGGGCATATGTTCTCGCGAGGCTGTATACATCGCTTTCACAATTTCTGCGGCAGGATTATCGAGATTTCTGCGGACGACAGCCAGCATGCGGTCGATCCCAAACACGTCGTTCTGACTGGTGCCGGCTTCATAGAACCCATCTGTCGGGATCACCACGACTTCTCCTGATTTGAGCTGAATCTGTCGACAATCCTCGGCCGACATCGCGTCAACAAGTCCAACCGGATAGTCCGTCGCTTCCAGCGTGCAGACCTGGCCGTCGGTCGTCAGATGAAATCCCGGGTGTCCGGCGGATGAATACTCAAGGATTCGGTTAGACGTATCCAGCCGGCCCAGGAACATGGTGAGGAATAAGCGGCGGGCATCGAATTGTTGCCCTCCACAAAATACGCGGTGAACTCCGCAAAGTAGTTGATGCAGGTTGTCCTCGTACGCTGTATAGGCATGCAGCGCGGCTCGGGTTTCCACCATCTTGAGAGCCGGACCGAGTCCATGACCGGAGACGTCACCAACGACGATGCCCAGCAACCCGTTTTTCATGGGAAGAAAATCGAAATAGTCCCCGCAGGCGTGCTCCGCTGCCCAGGCGCGCCCGGCGATGTCGAAACCAGCAACCGTGGGTGCCAGGGTCGGATACAGTCCCTTTTGCAACCGCCGTGCAAGCCGAATCTCCTGCTTGGTTTTGTCCAGTTCCCGCTCGACTCTGATGCGTTTGTTGCGTTCCATCGCCAGCTGCACTTCAAGCCCCAGAGCCTGCGCACTGAGTTCTCCTTTGAGGATGTAGTCCTGTGCGCCTCCGCGGACGGCTTCGACAGCCAATTCGCTGTCATCGATGCCGCTCAGAATCAGGATCGCATCACCGCTGGCATGTTCGAAAATGGAATGAAACGTCGACAGTCCCGAACTGTCCGGCAACGTCAGATCCAGTAACACCAGATCGAATCGTTCCCGGTCCAACCATTCGACCGCGTGTGCAACGCTTTCGACGTGCTCGATTGATACAGGTTCATCGAGGCCCTCTTTCAGATGCACCTGAAAGATGTACGCATCGGTACCGCTGTCTTCTACTAACAGAAATCGCAGAACTTTGGTCCTGCTCACGATATCGTGGCCGGACGCGGAGTCTTCTTCAAGTGACATTTCAGTCATGGTGCACCCCTGTTCTTGCTGTGTTCCGGAGTCTCCAATTTCGCGTTGCGGGAATGGTTGTGCAATCAGGGCGGTTTGCCCTGGTCCTGTGTGGCAGCCTGTCTGACCCAGGTCTGTACTGCGGGGAACAGTCGTATCGTTGGTTGAGACCCAAACCCGCCACGAAAACAACGGCGTGACAGTGCCGGACCTGAAAAACAGGGTAGAGTCATGACGGAACGCCTCCAGCGGACTCGTTGATGCAGAGCAATTCTCAACGTGTTCCCATTTCCTGTGGCCCATCAGGGCCCGCCCCCATACGTCTTCACACGATTACAACGTCAGGAATCCATTCGTTCAATCGCCAAACGCTGAAAGTGACCAATCCGATTCGGGATTCACAGCGACCTGCCGCGGACCGTTTCAGTTTGCGCATAGTTCGTGACCGCCTGACTGAGCCATCGATCTGGTGCCTGAGCAACGAAAAGGCTTCCATTCCATCGCTCAGGTCGTCGTCCGTGCCCAAAACTTCCAAACGCGATACCAAAAACGTCGGGGATCACCATTGAGACTGTCGGACAGATCCGGAGGTACAAAGCGGGCGAATTCTCGACCGTAGACAACCAGCTCTGCTGGTCCGCATTCTTCAGTCCTGTGCCGTTCCTGAGACAAGCACGTAGCGCCGGCAAACGTGTTTCTCAAACGCACGGGACCCACTCGCTTGCGCTTATAGCTTGTATCGCGGCCCATTCGAGCGGCCGGCCCATACCCTGTTCCGCCACACAATCCAGGAGAAGAACATGGCATCACCCAGTCTGTCGCGCAAAGAAAAGAGCAGGGTCAATTGACCCTGCTCTGGTGCTCATGGAAATGAGCGGCATGCCGACGAACCGGAACGGTTCACGAGATTAAGCAAACGGCACTAGGAAATCGTGCCTCCAAAAGAAGCCGTGTCACCGAGGATCTCTTCGATTCTCAACAGCTGATTATACTTGCAGATACGATCTGTCCGGCTGGCTGAACCGGTCTTGATCTGACCGGTTCGAAGAGCCACGGCGAGGTCGGCAATTGTGTTGTCTTCGGTTTCGCCCGATCGATGACTCATGACGGCCGTGTAGCCATTCTGATAGGCCATTTGAACGGCCTGAATGGTTTCGGTAAGAGTACCAATCTGGTTAACCTTGATCAGAATACTGTTCGCAATACCCTTGTCGATCCCTTGGCGCAGACGTTTCACGTTGGTGACGAACAGGTCATCACCGACAAGCTGGCAGCGGTCACCAATGGCATCGGTCAGTGTCTTCCAGCCATCCCAGTCGTCTTCGTCCAGACCGTCTTCGATGCTGCAGATGGGGTACTTGTCGACCCACGATGCCAACAGGTCGACCATTTCGTCAGAACCGATGGACTTGCCTTCCAGAGTGTATTTTCCGTTGTCATGAAACTCGGAGGCGGCACAGTCCAGAGCGATCTTGATCTGCTCGCCCGGTGTGTAGCCCGCGTTTTCGATGGCCGTCAGAATAACTTCGATGGCTTCCTGATTGGTCTTCAGGTCAGGTGCAAATCCGCCTTCGTCACCGACAGCAGTGGACAGACCTTTGTCCGCCAGGACCTTCTTCAATGCGTGAAAGGTCTCCGTACCAGCTCGCAAAGACTCGCTGAACGAATCGAAGCCCAGTGGCATGACCATGAATTCCTGAATATCGATGCCGTTGTTGGCATGCTCGCCACCGTTGATGATGTTCATCATCGGAGCAGGCAGACAGTTGCCGCCGACACCGCCAAGATATCGAAACAACGGCAGAAAGCTGACTCGTGCTGCTGCATGAGCCGTTGCAAGTGAACAGGCCAGAATCGCGTTGGCACCAAGTCGGGACTTGTTTTCCGTGCCGTCCAGATCCAGCATAATCTGGTCGATGGTCGCCTGGTCGGTCACGTCCTGATCGATGATGGCATCACCGATTTCTTCATTGACGTTGCTGACCGCCTGCAGGACCCCTTTGCCAAGATAACGGCCTTTGTTGTCAGTGTCGCGAAGTTCACACGCTTCGTGAGCTCCCGTGCTGGCACCGCTGGGCACGGCCGCTCGTCCGACGGTGCCGTCTTCGACCTGAATATCAACTTCGACGGTGGGATTGCCACGACTGTCAAGAATTTCGCGAGCGTGCACAGCAGTGATCGCCATACTCATGGAACTGTTCCTTGGGGTTATTGGTAAGGTTTAAAATGGTGTCCTCTCTCCTCGACGGTGAGAGGGCTTTGTTGTCGACAATCAAACGACCGGGGTTGTTTGATATTCACGATATTGATGATTCTTCAGTAGGGCCGGTTCCTACCGGCCGTACAATTCGATGCGGCCGGTGGGAACCGGCCCTACATCTCTGCAGCCCTCATGCGGCCTTTGGCTCCTTCTTCCCATGGGGGGAGAAGAGACATGAGGAAAGCTATTTCAGGTATCGCTGATTCGCCGCGGCGACTCCCGCACCCGGTTTGGCATTCTGCCCCTGTGCGGCCAGGCATTGTTCCAGCGCGCCAAGAAACAGGATGACATTTGATTTTCTGGCAGCTTCACCCATCAGGCCGATCCGCCATGTCTTGCCCTTCATCGGACCAAGTCCACCGCCGATTTCGATTCCGAAGTCGTTCAGTAACTGCTTTCGCACAGCAGCGTCGTCGACACCATCGGGAATCAGCACGGAATTCAACATCGGCAGGCTGTGGTCCGAATTCGCGACCGAGTAGTCAATTCCCATCGCCTGCAGCCCCGTCCTTAGAGCTTCGTGGTGCAGTCGATGTCGAGCGAAGCGAGCTTCAAGGCCTTCTTCAAGCACCAGTCGCAGGGCCTGATGCAGACCGTAGTTCATGTTGATTGGTGCGGTGTGATGATAGGCTCGGTCAGCGCCCCAATAGTTGCGGAGCATCCCGACGTCGAGATACCAACTGGACACCTTCTGCGTTCGGGCATCCATCGCTTCGAGAGCCTGCGGGCTGAAGGTGACCGGCGAAAGCCCTGGCGGACAACTGAGGCATTTCTGCGTCCCGCTGTAAGCGGCGTCGATGTTGAGTCGATCGATCTCCACGGGCAGACCGCCCAGCGACGTCACACAGTCGACCAGCAGCAGTGCGCCGGCGTCATGCACCACCTTGCTGATTTCTTCCAGCGGCTGTAACGCGCCTGTTGATGTTTCTGCGTGAACAATGCCCACGACTTTGGGTTTGTGCTGATCAACTGCGGCGGAAATTTCATCAACGGAAAAGACTTCGCCGAAAGGTCGTTCCAACTTCGTGACCTGGGCGCCAACTCGTTCGGCCACGTCGGCCATACGTCCGCCGAAGACACCGTTTTGACAGATGATCGCTTTGTCGCCAGGTTCGATCAGATTGACAACGCAGGTTTCCATCCCGGCACTTCCGGTGCCGCTGATGGCCATCGTCATCTGGTTTTCGGTTTGAAAGACCTGCCGCAGCATGGTCTGTACTTCGTCCATAATCTGCAGGAAGTACGGATCCAGATGCCCAACTGTCGGCGCCGCTAACGCAGCCAGAACACTGGGAGCAACATCGCTCGGACCAGGCCCCATCAGAGTGCGAACCGGAGGCTGGATCGGGTTAGGACAGGTCACAGTCATTTCCAAACGAATTCCGGAACTTTGATGTGCTGACAACGTACTACGCTGACTTGTGGCCGCGAAAGACGTGTTCCAGCCTGAGAAAACGGCCTGCCCACGAGCCAGAACGGTTCACAAGAATAAGTAAACTGCTCTCGGCCATCCCTGACAGCAGTTGGCGCTTGGCCCACCATAACAAAGTCATGGTCAGGCACAAAACGCACCCTATTGCGGCTGAGTACGATTTCGCACAAACGGGATGCCGATTCCGGGTGTCTCGGACCACGGTGCTGTCGTTCCGTGTCAGCGAATGCAGTACAGGTGCCCAAACGTGCGGACGTAAATCACGCCGTCGATAATTGCGGGCGTCGAGTTGCCGGCATCGTTCAGTCGATTGGTGGCGATCGCGTCGAACTTCTCCGGGCTCGGGCGAAACACGGTCGTGCTTCCATCCTGATCGGTCGTGTACAACCTTCCATCGGCGTAAACCAGTGATCCCCAATGAGCGCCGCCCTGTATTCGCTGCTGCCAGGTGGATTCACCAGTGGTGGGATTTATGCACTCAATCGTGTTGATACCGGCGTTAGCCATGTAGATGTAGCCATCCACAAAAACACCGGAACCGATTCTTTGCGGAATGGCTTTGTCTTTCCGCCACAGACGACGGTCGCTGATGTCACCGGTGCCCGTCATACGAAAACCAATGGCCGGACCGTGGAATCCGCCCATGGCGACGCAGACGTCGTCCGCGATCACCGGCGACGTATACGCGAGGTCACCACGATCGCCTCGCAGGCCATTGCAGCTCCAGATGATTTTCCCAGTGGCAAGGTCATACCCGTTGACTCGGGTGGCCATGCTGCAGACCACGATTTCCTGGCCACCGACGGTGGCAACAACAGGAGTACTCCACGATCCCATGTACTTGTTGGCGTCGTTGCGTTCGCCGTCGTTTTCAACCGGCTCATCTGTCTGCCAGATCGTGTCGCCGTTTTTCAGATCGAAGGCCGCCACGAATACTGTTTGCCCTGGGCCACTGTGCAGGATCACTTTTCCTTTGTGCAGCACGGGCGACGTTCCGTAGCCCCATTGGTGCCGGAAGTCACCGAGTTCTCGTTTCCACAGTTCATTGCCGGCAAAGTCATAGCAAACCAGTCCCGCGGAACTGTGCCAGACGACAATTCGTTCGCCGTCGGCAGCCGGAGTGGTGCCACCGTAGAGGTTCGTTTTGTGAGTTGGCATCTCTTTGGGAAACTCAACTGTCCGGACCCACATCGATGTACCGTCGTGCGCATCAAAGCAATGCAGATGCCGTTTCCGGCCAGCGTCCTCGGCGCTGACCAGAAACACGCGATTCGCAGATACGACCGGGCTGCCGTTACTTTTGCCCGGCAGTGCAACCTTCCATGCCACGCCCTGATCCTCGCTCCACTCAGCAGGAACGTTGATTGCCCCGGAAATACCATTGCCCGATGGCCCTCGAAACGCAGACCAGTCCTCTGCTGCCGCTGTCGCACAAAGGGTCACAGCAACGCAGATTGAAATGCCCGGCAGTACATTCATCAGAATTTGTCTCCCAGCCACTGGTGATCAGAGTTCGTCTGACACGAATGATAACGGCCCGACGACCGGATGTACTGCCTGAAACGATTTTGTCCGTGGCGGACGGTAGGGAATTTCCGGCGAGTTGACATTTTGCAACGTCCAACGCACGCATCCTGAGGCATACTTGATGACTCGCGTAGACTGCTTCTGGAGAAGAGAAGCGATCCGCATGGCGCGCATACGTTGCAGCGCCTAACGGAAGCGAACCATCAGTTACCGAGCAATAGCTCGAACAGACCGTCGAAGACGGCTCGAACAGTCGGTCAAAGACGGCGTCCTGCATGAGTTTCTTGCCATGTTGAATAAAACCGAACGAACTCCGTGGTGGATTTATGCTTCGCTGGTGATCACCGGTCTGGTGGCGTTCTGGCCGTCAGTCTGGTTTGACTTCGTCAACTGGGACGACCCGGCCTACGTGCTGAACAACGACCTGATCAGGAGCTGGTCACCGTCCGGTTTGTGGGGGGTTGCCACGGAAACGGTCACTCGGAATTATGCCCCCCTGACAATTCTGTCGCTGCTGGTCGACCACACGTTATGGGGCATGAATCCCTGCGGGTATCACGCCACGAATGTACTGCTGCACGTTATCAACGGGCTGCTGGTCTTTGTTCTGGTGCGGCAGCTGACTGGCAAACAGTTCGTTGCCTGGGTCACGGCGGCGTTGTTTCTGGTTCATCCCGTTCAGATCGAAACAGTGGCGTGGATCTCCTCGCGAAAGGGTTTGCTGTCTGCATCGTTCATGCTGTCGGCACTCATCGTCCGGTTGAAACCGGAACCCAATCCCAAAAGCGATGCCTGGTACGTCGCGTGGCTGGCGGCAGCATTGTTATCGAAAGCACTGGCCGTCATTCTTCCGGCCGTCGTGCTGACGTACGACGTCTGGGTCCGCCGACAGAAATTTGCGGATGCGTTCGCTCGCCAGATCATTCCCGGCGTGATGTGTCTGTTGCTGCTGTTTAAGACCATGGCAGCCCAGCACTCGATCCTTGGCGGTGTCCGCGGACATCTGGATTACAGCATCTGGCAGATCATGGCGATCGACACGACCATCATGTGGCGTTACATCGGCATGCTGTTCTGGCCGACCGATTTGTGCGTGCTGTACGAGCCACCCACAACCGGCATCTGGAAGATGGTGGCATTGGCCACAGCTGGCTGGCTGGTGGTCGGCGGACTCATCCATCGATCACGAAGGCATTCTCCCACCATCCTGTGGGCAGCGGCAACGTATCTTCTTCTTCTTCTGCCAGTGCTGAATTTCTTCAAAATCACGACAATGATGAATGACCGCTATCTGTATCTGCCGTGCATCATCGTCTTTGCGCTGGTCGCTGCGGGACTCCAGAAACTGCTGGCAGTGTCCGAGGACCGTGGGGAAGACGTTCTTCGATATCTGGCGGGCAGCATGAAATGGGCCATCGGGCTGACAGCGGTCTGCGGAGCACTGATGGCGACATCCCAACACCTGCCCGTCTGGCGCAATCCGGATAGTCTGTGGGCTCACGCCATGACGAAAGTTCCGCAGCTGCCGGTCGTCCGCATGCAGGTGGCACTCACCCGTTACGACAGCGGGCGGCCCAGAGAGGCAATTCGCACGCTGCAACAGGCTCTGCTGGAATGCGACCCGGATGAACTGGATCGTCAGCGCATGATGTCAGCCATCCGTTCCTGGTCAGAGGAACTGCAGACACGCTCGGCGGATTCCGTACGGCTGATCCGCAGATAGTCACAGACAGATTCCGCCCCCGGTGTTTCCACCGGGAGCCAATAACACAACGCGGCTATCCGCCGAGACTCATCGTGACAGTCTTCAGTTCGGTGTAGTTCTGCAGACCGGCTTCACCAAGCTCGCGGCCCATGCCGCTCATTTTAAAGCCGCCGAACGGAGCTGCGGCATCGAACACATTGTAACAGTTGATCCAGACGGTACCGGCCCGCACGCTGGCGGCAATCTTGTGAGCTTTCTGCACATCGCTGGTCCAGACGGCGGCAGCCAGCCCAAAGGACGTATCGTTGGCACGGCTGATCAATTCGTTGATGTCGCTGAATTTAAGAACGCTCAGCACCGGACCGAAAATTTCTTCCCGGGCAATCTCCATATCATCAGTGACATTGGTAAAGACGGTCGGTTCGATAAAGAACCCTCGATTGCCGACTCGCTGTCCGCCGGTGGCACAGGTTGCGCCTGCTTTGGAGCCACTGTCGATGAAACGCATGATCTTGTCGAATTGATCCTGGTCGACCTGTGGTCCCTGAGTCGTTTCGCTGTCAAAAGGATTGCCGAGCACTCGCTGACTGGCCTGGGCCACCACGCGTTCCACAAACTCTTCGTGAATGGCGTCTTCGACGAACAGCCGACTGCCGGCACAACAACATTGACCCTGATTGAAAAACAGCCCGAACTCGGCTCCGGCTATAGCAGCATCCAAGTCAGCGTCCGCGAAGACGATGTTCGGAG
>JBDONA010000039.1:0-15609 GCA_039831575.1 Fuerstiella sp.
GGGACGGACGTTGCGAGGCCAGGGACCAGTACAGAACAGGACTCCGAGATTGCTCCCGGAGTCCTGAGGACACACTTGCGTGTCTGGTTTTTGTGGCGGGGATCAGAACATGGCTCCGATCGATGGTGCTTTGGTGCTGTCGTCTTTCGGATCGAACATAATCCAGGTGTTGCTTCTCCATTATCGTCCGTGCGTGTTCAACAGTGTCTCTGGGCTCTACTGTCACGGGATTCATCGTCATGACATAGCGCATCTCCAGATCGCCCTGCAGTAAGGTGTCTGTGTCACGGCAAAGGCGTTTGACAATTTGCTGTCGCTTTTCAACATCCGAGAGAGATGAGACCTTGTTCAAGTCCTCAGCCAGCGGACGTGGCGTGCCAATCTCGTTGCGGGACTTCTTGCGCAGGAACAACCACACCATCGCGCTGGCAACGACAACAAAAGCGAGTGCATTCGCCGATCGTGTCCACGATGAGAGAGCCTCTGGAATCGTGGCTGCCGGAGACGTCCCCGTGGTGACAGCTGCTGTCGTAGTGATCGAAACAACAGAGGCCGCTGGTCCGAGTTGAACGTCAGAAAAGACGTGCCCTACCAGTTGACCGAGAGACCCGATGGCGGGAATGGCTATGCCGAAGAGGGCCAGTGTCAGAATAGCGTATTCCGGCGATGCGGATCCACGGCTACTGCGCACCAGCCGAGCGATTCGGTTCATCCACAATGATGACTGCATCGCCGACTCCCTGTGATTTGCAACCAGACTCTTACGCGACAGTGCTTCCGAGCGGCGTGACGCACCTGAGAAGCACGGACGACCACCAGGTACATAAATGCTTGTGGTGCCCAGGGGCGCTCAGTCGTCCAGGTCCACGATATTCACAAATGCAGTGAGGACGACTGACGGTTCCACCAGCGAAACGCCGTGTTAATATCGGAACGAACGACAATTCGTGCCTTACGGAATGTAACTGATAGCTTACCAGGGAACGTTTGCAACGAGGAAATTTGAATGGGCACTCGATTTGCCTGTTGTTCCGCCACGCAGCACAACCATTGCTATAGACCCAATTGCCAACGGCGCTATATCTGTCATGAAAAGCGACTTTGATCCGCTGACCCGGACAGTGCCCGACAGGATTTCCCTGCGTCAGAAAAGGCCAGGAGCAAGAAGTCCACCAGCAAAGGCTACGCACATCGCGCGGTCAGCGTCGCACCCGGACAAGCTTCCGTCGCGCGTCCGCTGCCGGGCGGCCCCGGCTCACCACTCTCCGAGTTCTTCAGAGAGTTCGCACCATTTTTCTTCGGCATCACTGAGTTCGACCTGAATGGCGTTGATCTGGTTGTGCAGATCGAGGGCTTTGGTGGCGTCGGCGGTGTTGAGCATTTCGGCGTTCAGTTCTTTTTTCTGCCCGTCAAGACGCGCAATGGCTTTCTCCATGTTGCGGAGTTGTTTGCGGGCGTTGTGCTGTTCCTTACCGCTCAACGACGCCTTTGCTCCGGAACCGGCGCTTCCTTTTGCTGCGGGCGGTGTGGCCATTTTGTTGCCCGACCGCTGTCGTTCACCTTCCTCGATTTCTTTATTTACCGAATACACATAGGCGTCATAGTCACCCTGATAGTTGCGAGCTCGACCGTCGCGGACTTCGATCACGTTGGTGGCGATTCGTTTCACGAAGTGACGGTCATGACTCGTGAACAGCACGGTGCCCTTGTACTTCAACAGGGCTGTGGCCAGAGCTTCAACCGTCTCGACGTCAAGGTGGTTGCCCGGTTCGTCCAGGATCAGAATGTTGTAGTCGCCCAGCAGGAGGCCAGCCATACAGACGCGAGCACGTTCGCCACCGGACAGCACTTTGATGGGCTTTTGCACATGGGCGCCGCGGAACAATAACGCTCCCGCCACGTTCAGGCAGTCCTGAGTGGTGTTACCCGGCATGGAGTTGTACTCAAGATATTCCAGGACGGTCTGATCTTCCGGCAGGTTTGAATAGACGTGCTGAGCGTAGGTTCCGATTTTACAGCCGTAGCCCCACTTCACCTTGCCGTCGATGGGCTTCAGCGAATCTACCAGCGTGCGCAGAAAAGTCGTTTTACCCTGCCCGTTGTCACCCACAATGGCGGCTCGCTGCTGATGTTCCACTTCGACATTGACATCGGTGGCGACCGTGTGATCGGGATAGCCGATGGACAGGTCGATACAGCTGACGGCTGGACCCTGCCGAGGATCCACCACAGGCGCCTTAATGGATGCCGTGGGCAGATCTGTTTCGATCTCCTTCGTCTGCAGTCTGTCCAACTGTTTTTGCTTGGAGCGAGCCTGGCTGGCAGACGTGGCTCGCGCCTTATTTCTTTCAATAAAGCGTTGCAGTTGTTTCTGCTTGGCCAGGACCGAAGTATTCGTGCGTTCGTCGCGAATCTTGTCTTCTTCGATTTTCTCCAGATATGGTCCGATCTTCCCGGCGTACAACGTTAGTTTTCCCCGGCACAGGTCCAGCGTCTGGTCGCACGTGGCGGTCAGGAAGGCTCGATCGTGCGACACGATCAGACACGACGCCGGAAAGTTGAGCAGGAAATGTTCCAGCAGAATCTGAGTTCTCAGATCCAGAAAGTTGGTGGGTTCGTCCAGCATCAGCAGATTAGGATCGTGCAGCAGCAATGCCGCCAGCTTGACGCGCGTCTGCCAACCGCCGGACAAATCTTTCACGGGGCCGTTGAGATAGTCACCCTTGAGCTCGAACTGACCGGCGACTTCGCCACATTTCCAATCCGGCTGATCACTGTCCCGCATCAGAAAGTCCAGAGCCGATTCGCCCGGTTCGAACGGGTCGTGCTGACGCAGATAGCCAACTTTCAGATGAGATCCTCGAATAACTTCTCCGCTGTCGAGTTCTTCCGTACCCAGCAGGATTCGCAGCAAAGTCGATTTGCCGGCCCCGTTGCGTCCGATAAAACCGACCTTCATGCCATCGTGAATGGTCGCGCTGGCACTGTCGAGTAGAGTCTGGTCGCCGTAGCTCTTGACGCCATCTTGAATTTGTAGAAGAACGGCCATGTGGTTGAACGGGTTGAATACAAGGGACCGGAACGTAATTCGGATCGTGCCGCAATGCAGCGACCAAACTCACGCGAGGTGGTCGCAAGATCTGTAGTCCGGAGATTGCGGCAATGCAGAGATCCATCCGGGAAGACTCTCATGCAAGGGAGCGGTTGTTGGCCAAGCCTCACTGAGCGGTCAGACAGCGACGTTTACAATGGCCCGGCGAACGCTTCAAGTGCCGTTTGTCAGTTTTAAGACTGGTCCCCGTAATTGGCGAGGATCACACGGCAGAACCGACGTTCTTTTTCACAGGCGGGATTCCTGCCCGCGTCATCATGAGACGTACGAGAATCAAATTGCCGTCGTGGATTGGAAGACGAACCGCCGAGTTCCGGTCTCCTGCCAGGACCGGGACTCTGGTGACTTCAGACATTGTGTGCCATAGGCATGGAACCCAAAGCGTCTGAAACGTGTCAGACAGGTCACCGCTGCGCTCGCTGGACGCTGGGTTCAGCGTTATGATTCCTGCCAGCAACACCGGCACCTGATTTTCAAAGTTTTCGCCTCGGAGCCCATTTCCCGTGAGTAGCATCGCCGCCCTGGACAGTCAGTCCACCATAGATCTGTTCAACGACTACGTAATTCCCAACTACACGCGGTATCCGGTGTCACTGGTCAAGGGCGAAGGGTCACGTGTCTGGGACGCGGAGGGACGGGAGTACCTGGATCTGTTTCCCGGGTGGGGCTGCAATATTCTGGGATACTCGCCACCTGCGGTGGTTGAAGCGATTCAGCAGCAGGCCGCTCGGCTGATTCATGTTCCGAATACCTGGTACATGGAGCAGCAGGGCCGGTTCGCGGAGTTCCTGTGTTCGCGGTGTTTCGGCAAGGCATTCTTCTGCAACAGTGGCGCGGAAGCGAATGAAGCGGCAATTAAGCTGGCTCGCCTGCATGGTTCGGCAGAGGGACGATTTCGGCTGATCACTTTTGAACGAGGGTTCCACGGTCGAACGTTTGGTGCGTTGGCCGCGACGGCTCAGCCGAAATACCACGAAGGTCTGGGCCCGTTGGTCGCTGGGTTTCGGTACGCTGCGATGAATGATCTTGATGCCGTTGCCAACCTGGTCGATGACGAGACCTGTGGCATTATGATCGAGCCGGTGCAGGGCGAAGGCGGTGTTCGCATTCCGGACCCCGAGTTTCTGCAGGGCCTGCGCAACCTGTGTGATGAACATGGGCTGCTGTTGATGTTTGACGAAGTTCAAACGGGGATGGGGCGCACCGGTGAATGGTTCGCATATCAGCACACTGGCGTTGAACCGGACGTGATCACCATGGCAAAAGGAATTGCTGGTGGTGTTGCATGTGGAGCAATGATTACGAAAGACCAGTACGCCGGCGATCTGCGCCCCGGGATGCACGCCAGCACATTTGGCGGAAATTCATTAGCGATGGCGGCAGGGTTAGCCACCGGCGAAACGATTGAACGTGAAGGTCTGCTGCAGGCGGTTAAGGAAAACGCAGACTATATCCGAACACGATTGGAAGAGGCTCGGGCGTCCCTGCCGATTATCAGGGAGCTTCGAATCTGCGGCATGATGATTGGCATCGACCTGACGGTTCCCAGCACGCCGGCTGTTGGCAAGGCCATGGAACGTGGAGTGTTGCTGAATGCCACTCAGGATACCGTCGTTCGTCTGCTGCCAGCCATGAACATCAGTCGGCAGGAACTGGATCAGGGGCTGGACGTACTCATCTCTGTTCTTCACGAAATGGCAGAAGTGGAATAACCGATTCCGGAGGATACCACTATCTGCGGTACGCTCCGGAAGAACAAAGTGGCAGCGACACAGCATGATCTGTGAACGACACTGGACAATACGGCCAACTCAGCAGCGGTCATACTCGAGACATCAGAAATCGGTGCAGGCAGACACAGCCGGGATGGGGAAGTCACCCAGTGGTCTTAATACACGCTGGCGCTGTCGTCACCATACGTCGCGGCTGGTGACGACCGACAAGCCGTTTCGCGTCTGTCGTCGGCTTGGTGCTTCCGAAGTCACTGCGGGCATTTACGGGCGAAATGTCTTGCTGCGTAGACTGCGAACAATCCGCGAGGCCAGCCGGTGGACCACATCCGTCGGGCGACTTGCAAACATCGCCGTTTCCGTGGCATCCGTCGCCTTTACGACTCCAGCAGCGCGATAAATGCGATCGTGCAGCAATTGTTCCCGCTGGTCCGGTGACCGAATCATACGGTTGAGCACGATGATGGCATGCCGCACATGGGTACAGCTCCGTTGCCGTATTCGCCGTGGATCAGTGTTGACGTGAATCGTAGACAAATTGGTGGCGGCTTCTGAGTCTTCCTTAACTATATTCACCAGCCTGGACATTTGTACGCTTGCGACCGGGGAGATGCACCCTGCATAAGAGGTGACGACTCCAACACTTGGGTCATCGCAGAAATCGGGCAATTGCGGACATCCTTCTTCGTTTTTTATTGAAGAAACGGCGACCTCCCGGAAATTACTGCGTTTTTGCAACAGTCGCTGAGTGAACGCCCTGACACCGGAGACCTGAGCCACTCAGGTGTTCATTGACGTCCGGTAAGTTACTACGAGTCTGCGACAATACTGAATCAACGATCCTGTCCCGGAAACAGCAGGATGCGGCGTATCCGATGTGGCGGCGCGCTTCCGGGTTTGCGTGAAGACATGCTGATTCCTTTCATGAATTCGCTGTGAAGTATTGCCCTGCATTTCAGAATAATGGTGGCTCCGGAAGCTTCGCCGGTGAGATACTTATATTGATGGAATAGCTCATACAGATTCTTAACTGCGACGTCTGTCGCGACCGGCTCAGCTTTGTCTAATGCCTTGACGTGTGCAGCCAGTAGTGCGAGGAATACGCCACGAGAACCGTCGTCGAGCGCGTTTTGCTCAAGTTGACGAAGCAGAGTTTGCCACTCGTCATCCGGGAGCTGACTGGTTTTCTGGCGGTCGGTGAGCTGGACAATGAGCTGCATTCTCGCCCCTTTTGGCTCGGGCAGCCCATACGCCAAGGCCTGTTCAAAGGCTTCGTTCGCCGCCGTGAAGTTGCCGAATTCCAATTCGATGTAGGCGATATTCAACGACGCGGCGGCCGAAAATATGCCACTGGATGAAAGCCGCTCCCATTCTGATCGCACATCGGTCCACGACTTACGTATCTGTGTCTCAGAATCGATCGGGGGTCTTCCTGCCAGTCTTAGTGTGAGGGCTGGCAGACGACATGTGCGGCAATAAAGATCGGCAAGCTGACAATTCTGACTCATGTCAACGTACGGCTGGACGATGTTGATCGCCTCAGCAAACTTCTCGGCCTCTATCAACGTCAGAGCATCGTGGAAAGCGGCCTCATGTTTTGGCTGTGGCGGAGCTGATTGTGTGCCTGGGTCAGCGCCGTGACCTGGGGGGGCATCCCACATGGAATCCACGGTGAGAGTGGTGGCAATAATCAGCATGAGGGCAGCAGCACCTGCCCAGGCAAGCCACTTACTCTTCTGTAGCGGTAGTTCTACTGCTGCTGCCGGCGATTCTGATACATTTGGTACCGTTGCCGCCGGGATGGGAAGGCTGGCCGGCAGAATGTCCGTCAGCAATTTCGACAGATCGCCTGCCGCGGCAGGCCGGCCGTATGGTTCAAGACAAAGGCCCGTCAGCAAAAGGTCAACGGCGGCTGACGGTAACAGTGAGGCGACTCTGGTGATCTGTTCCTTAGCGACGCCATTTTTTTGACGCTCAAGCATGGTTTCTGCGGCCTGCCGTCGTGATTCACTGTCGACAGTGACGCCGAAAGGAGGTTGGCCGGACACCAGGTGCCACAGTGTGGCACACAATCCAAATACGTCCGTTGCCTCAGTTGATTCGTGCTGTGTGCCGGCCGAGACATCGTTCTCGGTCTTTTGCATGGAATCAAGAAGATTTAAGAGCTGCTCGGAGGCCATGTATGGCAAGGTTCCGCCGGCAAGTCGGACACCGTCACCCTCGGTTGAAGCCAGGTTGAAGTCCAGCAGGCTGACCGAGAGATCCGGCAGGACAAGGACGTTGCCGGGTTTTACGTCAAGGTGCAGGACATCCTTGTGATGAGCGTGAGCCAATGCGTCTGCCAGAGTGATGCCCCACTTCAGTACTACGGTTGAGTAGTCGTCAAGTGGATTGACGAAGCCGTAACCGGTCTTCGTTAACGACTTCTCTTTCAGCGAGGGGTCCACGTCATTCAGCCTGCTGACATGGTGCATGAGCTCCGTGGCATTCTGGCTGCCGAAGTTCGACGTCGCTTCAGCAAACGTCGTCAGCCACTCTGTCAGGTGATGCATCGTGACGCGGGTCACGTACGGCATGCAGATGACACCCAGTCCGGTTGCCTCATCGGCGTGGACGGAGTGGATCCTGGCGATGCTGTCGCATTCGAGTTTACCAAGCAGGTCTGCTTCCCGCGCACCACGAATGCAGACCTTAACCACAACCTGACGATGGCCAAGTCTCGCTTCACGAGCCACGAAGACTCGTGACAGTGCACCTCGGCCAATCTGCTCTTCCAGCTGAAATTCGCAAAACGAATCGCCCGGTTTCGGCCATCGCTCCGCTGGCACTCCTTCCACCAACGACGGATGTTCGTGCAGTAGCTGGTCGAATTCGAGAATTCGGTACAACGACTGCTGAACGTTGCTGAAGTCTTTAACGAACTCCGTCGGAGTCACGTTCTTCCCGGCGTCGGTGTCTCGGCAATACTGCTCGTATGCAAGATCGACGACGCATCCGGGAAACGCCTGAAGCAACGGATTTGCTGTCAGCAGGTGCTTCGCTGAAAATCCTTCCTCGGGGCTGGACTTGATGAGCTTTGCAAGAAGTGCCCCAGCTTCCAATTGATCAACAGCCGCCGGCTGTTGATCAGGCTCCGATATTTCGCTGCCGATGCTCATTGCCGCCACCGCTGCATCAGTGAAAGTGCCAACAACCACCTCCGTGCGAACAAACCAAAGGAATCCGTATTCGAGTGAACACAACCAACGTTTGCTGATGAATGGACCGACTCAGGTTGCCGCTTCGGTATCGCTCGATGCCTTCTGCGAGATCCGACTCAGGATGCGTCGAATGTGTCGCTCAGAAATGCCCATCGCCGCTGCTATCTCTACCTGCGTCGCACCTGCACGCTTCAGTTTCAACACACGAAGATGTCGATCATCTTCATCCTTTGCGATATGGCCCCACTGCTCTTTCGCAACCGCAAACTGACTTGGTGTCGGTTGAGAAATTCGACGACGATGATCTGTGACCACGTCCCCCATCTCGTCGTGAGTCGCATTCTGCACAGGTCGTACCTGGGCTCTGCGTCCGGCATCAATCACCTTGTTGGATGCCATACGCATCAGAAAAGCCGCCAGGTGGGTCTCGCTGTCGATCCGTTCAACGACTGAAATGTGTCCGAAAAAAGACGCCCACACAGCCTGCTCAAAATCCTGAGAATCGAATTGGTCGCGTACTCCCTGATTCATGCGACGCCGGACCGCGCGCAGAATATGTCTGCCGTATTCGGAGATCAATGTCTCCGTGGCAGCTGACTCCCCGGCAGCCACACGTCTTAGCAACGTACGAAAACGATGCTGACCGACAACCTCGCCTGATTCACTCAACATACTCAGTGCCCCGTACCGGGAAACTATTCGTCCTCAGTTCCAGCCGCTGCTGTTTCCGTTCCTTCTTCCTCTGAGGTTTCTTCGGCGGGCTCCGCGACCACCTTCACCACCTTTACCGGCTCCTCGTCATCCGGGACCATTGGATTGCCGTCCGAATCCAACGGCTCTTTGATCGGCTGCAGGAAATAGCGGCGTTTTCCCCTTGCCAGGAGTGCCTGAAGCTTTTCTTCTGCCTTGTGTCTCTCGTGATAGAGGTAGCGACCCTCTTCTCGCATTGTGCTGCTGTACAGAACCCAGACGATTCGGCGTCGAGCAGGGGTGTCTGCTTTTTTCTTTCGCGCACGGGTCGTCGTCGTCTTTTTCTTGGTCGCTTTCTTCTTGGTCGCTTTCTTCTTCGTCGTCTTCTTTTTCTTTACAGTCGTCTTCTCGGCCGCTTCGACCTCACGACGTTTACTTAATCGGCTTTTGCCCATGTCCCATTGATTCCGTTGAAGCTTTCTGGGTACGCCCTCTGGCACCCGTGGATTTTGGTCGTTCCTCGCTCAAGCAAGCGGGCGACACAGAACCGCGGAGATTAGCATTCCGCCGGCAAAAATACCACTATTTCAGCCTTTTCAGGGGACTTTGCCGCGTTTTGCACGGATTGTCGACCGCCACGGTCAGCAAACACACTGATTCTGCGGCCGATATGAATATCGGGTGCAGCCACGGGGCGCGAAGCTGAAAATTGCTCTATTTGCCACATAGGACGCATGGGACCATGGGTGCAGTGTGGCGAACAACAGGTGGTCAGGGCGAGCACATCCGGCCGTTCGTTCTTCGCACCAATCCGTGTGGTCGTCAGAACGAACGGCCATAGGTCCCATGGCGAGACCGAGTGCCGCGACGAGAACATCCATGTTCTCGCCAGGTCTTCCGCGAAGCCCGGTGAAGCCTGCGGTCGATTCAATGTCCATCAGCAGCATGACGATCACCCATTCATGGGCGAATCAGGCAGAAAACTGTCAAGTGCTTCCGTCGTCAAGTCGTCGTACTGTGCTGAATGGCCAGCTAAAAACTGTTCCCAACTTTGTTTATCCCAGATCTCTGCGTGATCATTAACACCCAGAACCACAACGTCACGTTGCAATCCGGCCAGTTTCAACAGGCGATCAGGGATGCGAATGCGAGCTTGCTTGTCCAACACGACGCGCTCCGCGCGGGCGTAGAACAGGCGAAGAAACGTGCGGACGTTGGCTCGGCCGGGGGAGATGTGGGCGAGCCGGCGGGCAAATCTTTCGAATCCTTCCGATGAGTAAAGCGAAATGCAACCTTCGTTGCCCGGAGCAAGAAACAGCTCACCACTACCGGCGACTGAAAATGCTTCCTTAAGAGGTTTGGGAACGGCTAGTCGCAACTTCTCGTCGATGGTTCGTTCAAATGTCCCGGTTAGTGCCATTCCCGATCACGTTCCGCTGACATTATGTGATATAACTGGTGTGGCTAACGGCTTTACAGCCAGTGAGGTGAGTGTTCCACTGCTCCCCACAACTCACCACTGAGGTGGAATTTAACCGCCGTTCCGTGTAGGTCAAGGCGAGCACGTGTGATCCTTCCCCTCATCGCGGTGCTGTCGGACGCAGGTCGTTGGGGCGCAACGGATTGGCGAATTTCGCAAAATTCAAATTCGCTTTTTTGCGGCATGATCGGCTGGCCTATTTGCCAGTAGGTTCCGCAGCAATTGGTCGTATCGTTCAATCGCTGAAGCCCAGCTAAAGTGTTGTGATACTTTGGCTTGCGCGTTCCTGGCAACTGACGTGCGGCTTTCCGGATCACCCAGCGCAGTTGCGATTCGTTCAGCAAGGGCCGCTGGAGTTGCCGCCGGGACCAGCCACCCAGTCGTGCCGTCGTCAATTAGTTCTCGAATACCATCGATCGACGTGGCCACAACCGGCAGTGCGTTCGCCATCGCCTCCAAGACCACATTTGGCATTCCTTCCCATCGTGACGCCAAGACCAACACGGTTGATTCCCGCATCAGCTGCAGTACATCGTGACTGTGTCTTTCGAGCTGCACGCGGTCATTCAGCTGCAGCCTGTCGATCGCTTTTTGCAGCGAGAACGCCAAGGGACCGTCGCCGACAAAGTTCAGTTTGCATTGGCGGCGCAAGTCGTCAGGTAACAGACGGAATGCTTCCAGCAGGTCGAAAGGCGCCTTCTGCGTTGTTAGTCGACCCACGCTCAGCAGCGTGTGCGGCGCTGGGTTGGGGGCATCCATTAGCTCTGCCGGAACGTCAACTCCGTTGGGAATGGATGTGACGACATCGCGATTCAGCCGGCAAAGTTCTGCATGAGTTGCGGCGACGTGCTCACTGACTGCAACATAGTGGTCGGAATAGGCACGAGTCCACCGGTCCGTCAGGATGACCCATCGTCGGCGATCGGCCACACGGACTCCAGATACGACCAGTGGGCGCCGCCTGTGGTCACCACGTCGCCCGCAGCATCGTATTGCGAGTCTGCCGTAGATGTTTGCCTGGTGCAGAAAACACTGCACAAGATCCGTTGGGTTTTGCCTGAATTCGGCCGATAGTCGCCACAACGCACGGATATCCGCAAAACTGCCGCATCCGAGGGCTGTTACCGGGATGCCCGCCGCCCGTAGAGGGTCTGCCATTGCACCAGCATTGCGCAGACTGATCACTCGCACGCGCCAGCCGGTGTCCTGCAGGCCGATCGCGATGCGCACCAATGCCTTTTCCGCACCGCCGATATCCAGCTCGGTGATGCAAAATGTTACGGATGGAGTTACGGTGTTTTCAGTCACCTGAGGCGTCCGGCGAGACAACAAATCGCGAAGTCGTCACAACAACAGTGTTGCGCGGCTCCAACGTACTGATCGACACGCTAAGCTGTTGCGTTCTCTGAAACCCTGATCGAACTGTATTGAATCATTTTTTCCATGGTGACGCCGGACTTAGACGACATTTCTGCCTGGCAGTACGATTTGCCCGCAGAACTCATTGCCTCGCGCCCGGCAGCCCGACGGGATGATTCCCGGTTGATGATCGTGCGACGAGATTCGGGACGCATTGAACACGGGCAGATTCGCGATCTGCCCGATCTGTTGTCCGCTGGCGACCTGTTGTTATTTAACAATACGAAGGTTTTGCCCGCTCGTTTGTTCGGATTTCGAACATCGACGCAGGGCAGGTGGGAAGGCCTGTTTCTGGAAGAAATGTCCGACGGACATTGGAAAATTGCTGGTCAAACTCGCGGGCGCCTGACCGTCGGTGAATCACTGACGTTGATTCCAGCGAGTGAAATTGGATCGACTTCAGCACGCCAGCCGTCACAATCCGGCGATGCATTACAACTAAAACTGGTCGAACGCTTTGATGATGGTACGTGGCTGGTGGTGCCGAGTCAGCAGGGAGACTCTATCCAGCTTTTGGAGCAATTCGGGACGTTGCCGTTGCCGCCATATATTGGGCGCAAGGTGGCTGACGCCGATGATCGGCAACGGTATCAGACTGTTTTTGCCAACGAACCCGGTGCCATCGCCGCCCCCACAGCAGGTTTGCACTTCACGCCGGAGCTGTTGCAGCGGTGTGCGGACAACGGGATTGCATCCAGTGAAGTGACGCTGCATGTGGGCATCGGAACATTTCGTCCGGTGAGTTCGCAGCGACTGTCCGAACACAAAATGCACTCAGAATGGGGGCGTCTGCCAGCAGACTCGGCCCATTCTATTGCCTCTGCACGGGCCTCCGGCGGCAAAGTGGTTGCCGTCGGAACAACCAGCGTCCGCACCGTTGAGGCCGCGGCTCGGTCCGGGACGCTGGCCGGTTGGGAGGGTTCGACGGATTTGTTTATCAAGCCGGGTTTCGAATTTAACGTCGCGGACCAGCTGTTGACGAATTTTCATTTGCCGGGATCAACACTGATCGTGTTGGTGGCCGCCATTGCCGGATATGATCTGACGATGGAAGCGTATCGTCAGGCAGTTTCGGAAAAGTACCGCTTCTACAGTTACGGTGACGCGATGCTGATTCTGTGACGATGCCTCAGGCTTTCAATCGTCGTCCTGTGTTTTTCGATCTCCTCGCCCACACACAATCAACTTCAGGTAATTGGTGGAAATGACCGGTCAGAAGCGATTTCAGACTTCACTTGTGCTGCTCAGGTTGCTGCTGGCTGCCTGGATTGGGGCGGCCGTGCTGTATGTTATCACCAGCGTTGCCGAACAGACTTCTTCACTCTTCGACTCCGTGACTCGTGACCAACTGGCCACGATTCGCTTCCCGCTGTACTACAACTTTGGATTCGGAATTCATGTTGCTGGAGTTGTCTGTGCCTTCGTCGTCTGGAACAGGTCGACACCAGAAAACCGCCGCCGCTTTCTGATCATTTTTCTACTGATTTTGCTGTCCAGTCTATTGATAACGCTGGACTATTTCTTCGTCTATTCGCCGTTGCAGCAGTTGATTACGCCGCCCGGCCAGGTACGCAGTCAGCAGTTTGTTGAACTGCACACCATGTCGCGCCACGCCAATGAAGTTCATCTGACGGTGATACTGGTTGCCGCGATCCTTGCATCAATTCCACAGAAGGCCGCAAACCCAACAGAATGACGCCCGCGGAGTCTGTTCAACCCTATCCGCTACGCTTCGGGCTCGTCCGCGGAGCTGGGCAGAAACCGCTGTGCGACGGCGGCGACCAGCAGGGGGATCGCCACGGCAACGGCCAGCGCAAGTGGTAGCCACTTGTGTTTTTCTGCATAGTCGCCGAACGCGGCGTAGGCGACTGCGATGCCCAGATTACTCAGCACAACGGCGGGCAGAAACCGTCGCCATGCCAGCCCATGGATGCCGGCGATCAGCACGCTGGCTTCTGCAAAAACCGGCATGGCCCGCGTCAGCACCAACACCAGGGGCCCGAAGCGATCGCTGATTGTCTTCATCCGTTCGAGATTATCACTGCTTGAGAACCAGAGCGCGAACGGTTGTCCCCACCGTCTCGCGAGCGCAAAACCAATTACGGCGCCAAGGTTCATGCCGATCCATGTGGCCAACGTGCCGCGTAGCCAGCCCAGCTGCCAGCCACTCAGGGTGCTGATGACGCTGGATGGAATGGGAAGCAGAATGTCCGTCGCCAGCACGCCGATGACGACCAGCATGGTCAAGGGAGCCGACGGCGGATCATCAACAAACCCCTGCAGTAACCGTTCCAGCTGTCCTCCGAAGAACAGAAACGGCAGCACGGGAACAAGCAACACCACGCACATCAACGGCAGAGTTCGAAAGAGTTCACGCATGGACGTTGTCCGGATACCTACAGCAAATTTCGCTGACTCATGGCCGCGGTTGACGTGTTTTAATAGCAGAACGGCTGCCCCCACGAGCCAGAACCGGTTCCGTCAATTTGTAAACTGCTCTAAGAGAGTGAGTCGCAAGGCGCCAGCCGCGGGTGAAAACACTGCCAATTACCGGCGGCTATCGCAATGCCGTTCACAAGGACAGACGATCCCGAAAAGCCTCTTCGTCGCATTCTTCCGCAGTTTAGCTCACACGTTCCCACTGCTCATCCAGTCGTGGTCCGGACACGGTAATGGCCGTGCCCAGCTTTTGAGCGTACAGGCTGACTCGGAATTCTTCCAGCATCCATCGATAGTGGTCCAGCATCGGATCGCTGCGCTGCTGTTTGAGCATCTCGGCCTGGCGAGCGAGATACCGGTTCTCGTAACGGGAAAAGTCCAGTTGAAGAGTACGTTCTGTGTTAAGTCCACCGGAGTTCAATCGATCCAGTCGCTTGCGAATGCACGTCATGTAGCGAGGGAACTGAATCAGCCAGGGCCAGGGCGTCTCTGCCAGAAACCCCGGATTGACCAGGCGGTGAAGCTGGTGCTGCATGTCAGCGATCAGACCGCTCCACCCCGGACCGTTGGCATCGGCCAGCATGCGCTGTGTGTCCTGGTATTGTTTCAGCAGGCCGGGAAGCAATTGGACAAATTCCTGCACGACGACACCCAGACGTTTACGGCCATTCTGCAGAAATTTCTCAAACGTGGCCTGCGTCCTGGGTGTCTCCTTAGGCGACAAATAGGCCCGCTCGACCATCAGGAACTGCAATTGAGAAGTCAGGTTCAGTCCGTGAACCGACTTAGCCTGCTGGCGAATCTTCTGCAGGTGAGGCAGGTGGTCAATCTGCCGACAGATGCGGCTTTCGTCCGTCAATAGGATCAGCCGACGTAATCCTTTGCGCAGCGTGGCGTGAGCCTCGGTCGCTGTTTGACACAGAGTTAACGCGACCGACGTTTCATCGTCACGCAGGGCGGGAAAGGACTGAATCTTCATCCCCGCTCGGTCGATCGTGATGCTGACCGGGATGTCAGCGAAACCCCACGACGTAAATCCGGTTCGATGCCACTGCATCTCTTCCGGAGATCGGCTGGCCTGGACAGATTCCTGATTGCCCTGCTGCAGCAAAGTCTGTCTCAGCTTGTCGAAATCACGGTTCTCGGCGATCGTTTTCCTGTTGTCGTCGTAGACTCGCACATTCGCCAGCAGGTGGTTCGGCAGCGCTGACTGATCAAAATCCTCCGGACGGACCGGCTCGCCGGAAATTTTCCAAAGCGCCTGCGCGACTGCCGAAAGCAGATTGCCTTTCCCGAATTCCAGGCCCGCGACGACTTGCTGTGCCGTGTCCGGCGCCGGGACGAAATTCCGTCGCAGGTGCTTGGGTAGTGACCGTATGAGTGCGGTCACTTTCTGGGTGACCAGCCCTGGTACCAGCCACGTCAATCGATTCTGATCCAGCTGAGCAAGCCCTTCCACGGGTGCCGTAATCGTCACTCCGTCCGCGTCTCGGCCTGGATCAAGCTGGTAGGTCAATGGCAGCTTCATGGTGCCCATGG
>JBDONA010000217.1:0-3481 GCA_039831575.1 Fuerstiella sp.
GCTCCGGCCGCTTGACTCGAACCTGCCGCACCGGGAAATCTGTTTTTGTGGGTGAATCATTCATAGCACGCTTATAGCGCCCAACTTTTCTTCGGTCCAGGTCAGCCTGAAAAAATCACAACCTCGAAGGGTTACGGAAACCCATTAAATCAACAGACCGGTAAGCAAGGCGATCGGCCCAAGTTGTCTCCTCGCTTGCGCTTTGGGTCAAAATGAAGAAGCAAATGGCGATTTTCAATTAAGCTCCGAAGAGTTCAAGTAATTCGACTGTTTCAACAGCAGATTGATGCACCAGCCGATCTGCCCCGTGCCGACACTCGAAGATCGGCACTTCGGGCAGCCAATGCTGAAGTTGATTCTGATTCGTCTCCAACGATGGGTCAATCACATCACCCGGCGCGTGGCAACAGTTCAGAACCACGGCTGCTGTCTTCAGTCCCCGGCTGCGAGCAACTTCCACGCTCAGCAAAGTATGGTTAATGACGCCCAGGCGATTGGCGGCCACAATGACCAGCGGTGTCTGAAGATCAGCGGCAAGATCGGCCACTGACGTGCGATCCGAAAGGGGGCACAGCAACCCACCGGCCCCTTCGATAACAACATAGTCCGCAATATTCTTCCAGCGTTGAAGTCCGGTGCGGAGCAGACTGTCGCTGACTTCGCGGCCCTCCAGACCAGCCGCCACGTTGGGCACAACCGGTGCGGTGAAACGTTGCGGACAAACGACGTCTATTTCTCCCGTCCAGTTGATGGCATTTGCCAGAGCGACCGGATCCGGCCACACAGGTGTCCCATCATCCATGATCTCCGCGCCGCTGCAGACAGGTTTGTACGCTCCAATTCTTACGTTGTCGCTCCGCAACTGGCGCAGAATGAGGCTGGCGACCCAGGATTTTCCGACACTCGTGTCCGTACCGGTGACAAACAGTGTGTGCACAACGATCAGCCTGGTTGCCCTGTGTTGATGTCACGCCCCTGACGCTGCATGACTTCACGCCATGCATCGGCGGGCAGCTCAGTTGCTTCGTCCACCAGCAGTCGCGGAATGTCGTCGACGATGGGGTAACTCCAGCGCGTCTCCGGGTTCACACAGACCAACGAGTCACCATCATGAACAAGTTCGCCTTTGCACCTCGGACACACCAGGATGCCTCTTACTTTTTCGTATTTGAATGCCATATCAGATTCACGGTCAGAGTAACGTAAGGAAAGCACAAATGAGGTAAGCAGAATTCCAGCCTGGAAACGAAACTTCAGGCACGAACGGCCCAGCATTGTAGCCGCATTGTCGTGCCGTTGGCTATTCAATCAAGAGTGTCGGCAATGGACAATGTTACACAACATCCCATGATACTCAGCCTGGACTGCGTTCGCCTCATTGAGCCAGCAACCAGGCAAACAGACCGCGTGCCAGGTGCATTCGGTTTTCGGCCTGTTGAAACACGATGCTGGTGCTGCCGTCCATCACCTCATCTGTGACCTCAAGACCGCGTTTCGCCGGCAGGTCATGCATAAACCGGGCGGCTGTGGGTGCAAGACTCATCAACGCTGTATTGACCTGAAAGTCTGCGAAGGCCTGTTGGCGACGTTCGGCTTCTTCTTCCTGTCCCATGCTGGCCCACACATCGGTGTAAACAACGTCCGCCGTCGCGACGGCCGACACAGGATCGTGCACCTGCTCCACCTGTGACTCAGGAAATCGATTTGCGAGATCAATGCAGAATTCTTCCGGCATCAGGAAACCCGGTGGCACCGCCAACGTGAACTTCATCCCCATCATCGCGCAAGCAATCGCCAGCGACATAGCGACATTGTTGCCGTCCCCCACAAAGACCACGTGCAGGCCCTCGAGTCTGCCGAACGTCTCGCGGATGGTCAACAGGTCCGTCAACGCCTGACATGGGTGGCGTTCATCGGAAAGGGCGTTGATGACGGGACAACTGCTGATCTTCGCGAAATCTTCGATCAGCTGCTGTGAAAATGTCCGCATCGTGATGATGTCACTGTACGAGCTCAACACAGTCGCAACATCGCGCAGTGACTCTCGACCGCCCAGACCGGCTTCTTCGGTTGTCAGAAAAATACCGGCTCCGCCAAGGTTGATCATCGCCGCTTCGAAACTGTTCCGAGTTCTGAGTGACGGTTTCTCAAACATCTGCGCAAGGACTCGTCCCTGCAGGAGCTGCGGACGTTCACCGCTTTCATGCATGGTCTTCAGGTCAGCCGCAGAGTCGAGGATGACCAGCACGTCCTGAGGCGTCAGATCGTAAAGAGACGTCAGATGCCTTGTCATATTCTTACGTTCACTTGCATATCGAAAACGGTCAGCACGGGGTGTGCGTCATAAAAACAAAAACGACTGAGGCAGCTCCCGGGAGCCATCTCAGTCGAATTCTGTTTCAACCGCATTGTTCCACGGGATCACCGTCTGGTTAAGTCCCTGATGTCATTTTCGGCAAATTTTCACTAAGGAAATGCTCGTACCCTACGATTTGCCCGGCGGACAGGCGTTTTTTTTGGCAGCGTCCGTGAATTGGCTGCCTGGACCGGGTGCGATAACGGGTGTAAGCGGGCCAGTCTGCACCATGTCGCTCTCGTTGCGTCGGCGACATACCGCGTGCCCACTACTCCGTGGCGGTGGGATCGGTCGGACCTCGCTCCAAACGCTGATAAATCGGAAGATGTCGGTAATAAACCTCCAACGTCAGAATCGACAACGTCGTCTGGTACAACTGCCCGCCGACGTCAGAGTGTGGTCCGGTCGGTCGCCAGCTACCAGCCGCCGGACCTTCGGTGATCTGACTTCGGACCAGCTGTTCACGAAGTTCCTGGTTCCACCTCTTCCACAGGTCTCCTCCCCAATGGTGCAGTACCTGAGTGGCATAATAGTTGTAGTAAATGTCATTCGGGTGGGGGCCACGGCCAGCCAGGAACTTCACGCCTTTTTGCAGCGATGGATTGTCGTTGCGCCAGCCAAGATACATGCGGCACAGCAGGCCGACGGCCGTCATTGATAGTTTTGCGCCTCGGTCCGGTATGTACGAATATTGCGCACCGTCATCGGACTGAACAGTGCGTAGAAAGTCGCGGGTCAATCGCATTGATTTGCTGGAAACGCGAATGCGCCCCGACTTGGCACTCTGCAGTGCCATCACTTCCCAGCCGACGACCGAGGTATCACTGGTGTCATCACGTGGTTCGTAACGCCAGCCACCGGTGACGGGATTCTGAGCCCGCTCAATGAACCTGACGGCCATCTCGGTCAGCTTTGTCAGTTTCTTATCACGGTGTTCCAGCGCGTGCGCTTCACTTAAACAGATCGTGGCCAGGCCCTGCACATACATCCCGGAATTTCCCTCAGCGTCACCTCGCAGGTCAGCAGTCCCCTGCGTCACCGTCGCACTTTCACCGATGAATGCCAGGCCGTGTTCAACGGTCTCTCGATACGGTCCTTCCTTCACATGAGTGTGGCCCGCGCCCA
>JBDONA010000422.1:0-15601 GCA_039831575.1 Fuerstiella sp.
TTCGGTTTCGACATAAATCACACTGCTGCTCCCCGCCATCAGAACCGCCGATCGTGGCACGTACAATGACGCTGGCTGTTCGACCGGTGTGTCCGAATATCCATATCGCGATGTCGACACCAGGTCCATGCCACAGATCGGACACGGACCGGGTTCGTCTCTGATGATCTGAGGATGCATCGGGCTGATCCATCGTCCGGCAAGTTCGTCGTCATAGACTTCTCCCTGCTGGCCGATGGGCAGTGTGATCGATGCATCGGCATAATCGCCCGGGCGCAGAGTTCCCTCGGAATTCAGAAATTCCACACGCACGCCGACGGTTCGCTTTCGGGGATCCACTGTGGGGGCGACAAAGGCCACTCGACCATTAAACCGTTTTCCGTGCAACGATTGCATTTCTGCGTCGACGCGCTGACCAAACCGAATTTTAGCCGCGTCTTCCGGATACAGTTCCAGCATCAGCCAGACGGTCGACAGATCCGCGATGCGGTAGATGGGTTCACCCGATTTTATGTACTTCCCTTCAACAGCCACTTTTTCGATGACGGTGCCGCCGATCGGAGCGTAGATCGTTAAACGCGACTGGGCTTTCCCGCTGGTTTCCAATTCACTGATCTGGTCGTCGCGCAGGCCGAGTTCCACCAGTTTGTGTCGTGAATTGGCTACCAGTTTCTGTTGAGCCTCCCGGACCACTTGCAGCGTCGATGCACCATTCGCAAACGATTTGCGACTCTCGAGATATTCGACCTGCGCCGAATACAGTTCCGGGCTGTAGACCACGGCCAGATGGTCACCTTTGGTCACGGTAATGCCAGTGTAGTCGGCAAACAAACGTTCAATTCGTCCATCGATGTAGGACGCGATCGTGGCCATGCGACTTTCGTCAATCGCGATGGCTCCGATTGTCTGAATGGTCGCAAAGACGGGCTCGCGTCTGGCCTCGGCGGTCTGGATGTTTGCCAGGCGACGCTGTGCCGGTTCGATCCTGACAGCGAAATCATCCAGATCCGCACTTCCTGAAGCCGCTGCCGGAACAAGAGTCATACCGCAAATGGGGCAACGTCCGGTTCCCGGCTGCCTGATCTGTGGATGCATGGGGCAAGTGTGAATCCGAGTGTCACTGCGGTTGGAAACTGTTTGGGGAGTTTCACCTGCTGAGATCCAGCCAGTACGTTGTGCAACGCCGAATGCGAAAATCACCAGCAGTCCGGCCAGTAGTATGAAAGCCGGAGCTATCAGACTGTTCAGCCACCACCGGACATTGCGAGGCGGTGGTGCCACGCCGGTTGCATCCGTCGTGATCTTCTGCTGTTGATCGGTCATGATGTACGCTCCGGAGCCTGAATGATGCGAAGGGTATGCCGCATTCGTCGCGCAGATTCTACAGCAGGGTCTGCAGGCAGAGAAGCAGGTAGCCGTGGGGGTCAGCCCACAGATTACTGATCGTGGCCAACGCTGGGCGCAGGTCTCAATGAAAACGATCGTGTGCTGCCAAACCAAAGAGACACGAATCAGGGCGTACGGCGTGAGCTGACCCTCGCCCAGCGCGGTTGCCAGGCCGCCAATGAAACGCTGGCGGTGATGCCGTCACAGCAGGTAGCCGTGGGTGTCAGCCTACAAATTACTGATCGTTGCCGAAGTCGCCCGGTTCAGTGCCGGTCGCCTGCCGAATTCTTGCCAGTGCCGTTGCCAGTCGACCGACGGCGCGGTGATAGCCGAGTTCAAGTGTGAGCAGATTCCGAAAATCTCCGATGACTCGATCGAAGTCCACCGTTCCGTTGGCATACGACTGCTGATCAGCTGCCAGCGTGTCCTGTGCCTGTGGTAGAATGGTGGCTTTGTACAGTGTGGCGGTCTCGTCAGCGGCCTTGGCCTGTTCCCACAGGTCCCGCAGGATTGCGTCGTATCGTTGCACAGACTCGTCCACGGATGCGTGCGCCGCGGCATGATTCCAACGGGCTTCCTGTTCAATCGCGTCGTATTTGCGTTCCCACAACGGAATGCTGACCGAAGCGCCGACAGACCAGGCATCCTGTCCCACTTCCACGACGGTTGAGGCCGGTCGATTATTGTCGATCGCAAACCACGAAGCGTTCAGGGAAAAGTCAGGTTTGCGTTTGAGCTGGGCCACCGTGACACCCCAACGCGTCGCCTGCGTGCGGATCCGAGCGGCCGCGATGTCCGGCTGATACTCCAGTGCAAACTGTCGCAACATCAAATGAGTCCAGTCGGGAAGTGTCACGTCAAGCGTCGTTGGACCGTGAATTGCAACGTCAGCACGTCTGCCCACCAGACGGTCTATTTCAGCAACGGTTGAAATATGTTGTTGGCGGAGTGTCACCAGCTGCTCTTCCAGCTTACTGTATTCCAGTGTCCCGACCAGCACATCGCCCTGGGTGGCCTTGCCCGTCGAAACTCTGGCGTTGGCCACTGCAATCAGCGATTCCAGGAGTTCCTGGTTCGCTTCATGGATCTCGATCTGTTTGCCAAGGACATACAGACGATACCACATCGTTCGTACATCGCCGACCACCTTCAATCGCTCGGCGGCGTGTACCTGCTGCAATGCCATCGCCTCGAAGCAGGCCTGCTGCGCTTGAGCATCCAGCCGCGGCAACCACGGCAGCATCTGTGCCACTTTCAAGTTTGCTCGCTGAGATCCCGCAGCGGTTTCAATGGGTGTTGCAAAGACGTTGGCAGCCATCGTCGGATCGGGCAGCCCGTCGACATAACGAACTTTCGCCCGAGCCGCCTGATACTGCTGAGCCAGTCGGCGCAGGGAAGGATTCTGAGCGACCGCTGCGTCTTCAAGTTGCTCCAGAGAATCGATTGGCGGCGGCGTAGGATGCGACAGCGGATCGGCGAGGCGGGTGTCTGCGTCTAAGTTGTCCGCCCGCAATCCTGCGAGGCCGCCGTCGCCTGCAGAGGAGGAAGCATTTTCGCTGTTTCTGCTCTGGTCGGTCTGATGAGAAACGAGCGAGATCGCCACGTCCATCACCTGGGGGTCCTGCGAAGTGGTGTCTGGAAGCGTTGATCCGGTGAGTGGAGTCGTGTTCGGAACTGACGCGCAGCCCGCCAGCAGCAGGATTGCGAGAAGCCGCAGAGCTTTGCTGTGTGCGGGGCAGTATTCGCCTGCCGCGGCGCGTCCGCTATCAGGTAGCGAAGGTGATTCCATTCTTACCATGGCCAACATCCATGTCGGTCGTCGAGTCCCGACCGTGGCCCCGTTTTCGGGCGGTCAGGTTTGCCATCATGTTTCATGGAACGATGGCACGGTTCCATTATTGATATCGACGGTGACGGACAGCCCTGTTCGAAAAGATGTCGAGAGATCGAATGATCCGATTGGGTAGCAAGGGCAGATGAAACAGCAGTAAAGATCCGTCATCTCATGGTCGCGCAAAGTTTGAGTGTCGGAGCGGTTGTCGCGGTTGGGAAGAGCCTCGAATACGGTTCGCCCTGAGCCGCAGGCAAGGTGTGGCCGAACAGCTCTACAGCAGTCCGCGAATCGGCTGACCGTCTCGTACCAGAGTGATCGGTCGGCCGACATTGGACTGAAACTCGGTGTCAGGCTGGATACCGATGTTCTGAAAGAACGACGCCGCGAGGTCATCCGGTGTGAATCCCGGTCCAGCAGGTTCTGCCGCAGTCGTGTCCGTCTCGCCAATGACGCGCCCTCCACGAACATCGCCGCCTGCCATCAACGCACACATCGCGCGAGCCCAATGATCTCGGCCACCGTCTTTGTTGATGTTTGGCGTACGCCCAAATTCGCCAGCGGCAAGAATCGCGGTTGACGACAACAGACCCCGTTCTTCCAGCCGGTCCAGAGTCGCTGCAAGGGCTCGATCGAACGGAGGCAATAATGTGCGGAGCCGCGAAAAATTGTCAGAATGAGTGTCAAAGTCGAATTCCGCCGGACGCAGACGCACCGTGACAAAGTGAACTCCGGCTTCTATCAGCCGTGCCGCAAGCAGCAGCGACTGTCCGAATTCGTGTTTGCCAAAGCGGTCACTTTCTGACGGCTTCTCCTGCGACAGATCGAAGGCCGCTCGTGTTTCCGGCGAGCTGATGATGTCGAAGGCCTGTGCTGAGAATCGGTCCAATGCACGAACCTGGTTGTCCAGTTCCTCGAATCCGCGGAAGGCGATGTCGAGGTCATCCAGCAGCTTCTTTTGCGAGGTGTATTTTGCCACAGACAATCCGTCCTCCAGCGTTACGCCGCGCACCGAATATGGAAAACCGTGTCGAGGCTTTGCCGCCGTCAATGGGCTGTACTGTGATCCAAGATGACCCGGCCCCACAAATGCTTCGTCGATCGAAACGTAGGTCGGCAGATTTGCCGCCGACGGATATTCGTGACTAACGACGCTGCCATATTCCGGGTAGCTGACGGTCTGCGACGATTTGTTTCCCGTCAGGAGGTATTTCTTTGCCAGACCGTGATCAGCCACGTTGTGCGAAATGCCTCGGATGATCGCGTACCTGTCGGCTCGCTGTGCCAGCAGCGGCAGGTGTTCGCAGATTTGTACGCCCGTGGCGTTGGTGGAGATTGGTTTGAATTCGCCACGAACATTCGCCGGAGCATCCGGCTTTAGGTCGAACGTGTCCTGATGCGATGGAGCGCCTTCCATGAAGATGAAGATGGCCGAACGTTTTCCGTTCGCCCGTAAGGACGGATGTGCTGCCTGCAGACGCAGATACTGAGACAGCGTCAGCCCCGTTCCGATTGCGCCGACCTTGAGTAGTTGGCGACGAGTGCGATGTTTGTTCATGACGTTGTTCCAGGACAGGATTTATGTGATCAACAGCAGGTATCCGTCAGCCAGCCATCCTGTAGGTCATGTTCGATCATGTCAGATGTTTTCATTATTAGTGATTCAGCAAAAACTCTTTGGTGTTGAGCATGGCCCACATCAGGTCGGTGATGCCTTCGGCCAGTGAATCCACCGACTCCAGTTGTCGGAACGATCGAGCGACTTCTTCATCGGTCGGCAGGCGGCCCACCGTCCGCAGCCAGACCTGTCTGACCAGCTCTTGTTTGTCGAGAGGTGTCCCCTCTTCTTCCGTTTCCTCGATCTGAATGATCCACCCACTGTCGGCCAGCCGCATCCGCACAAGTGGATCGTTGTGCGTGAAGATCGCCTGTAACAATGTCGGCTCATTGACGCGTTCGCAATCGCAGTTCAGTGAGCGATCCGGCTTGCCGAAGACCTTCATGGCGTGAGTGCCGGCCATGCGCATGGACAGGTGCCCGGAGGCTCGTCGCTGAAGGTTAGTGCGTACTTCGTCTTGTTTGTCAGCCGCGGCCGTCGCCTGCTTCATGGCGTCGTAGACGACTTCCGCTGGCATCCGCCTCGGGATGGCACGACTGAAGTTTCTGCGGTCGTTTCGATTCGTCGCGTTTGGTTTCCAGCTGCGCTGATAGGTTTCACTACTGGCGATTCGGTGATGAATCCACTTCATATCGAAACCGCTTTCAATGAAGCCTTGCGTCAGCCAGTCAAGGAGCTGCGGATTGCTGGGCGGATTGACTGGTGTGAACTGGTCAGGTGGATCGACGATGCCGCTGTGAAAGTATCCTGCCCAGACTCTGTTTACGAAGGCCCGAGCAAACCACGGATTCTTCGGGTCTCGCATCCAATCCATGATCGGCTGGCGTGGGTCGTCGCCAGGTTGCAGTTCGACAGTGTGGCTACGTAGCAGCGTCAGACTCTGCTCATTCCGGACGGAAGATCGGCGTTTGCTGGTTGTCACCGAATCGAAGAACCGCGAAAAGTCGTTGAAGTCCGCCTGCGTCCACTGGTCGAACGGATGCTTGTGGCATTCGGCACATTGCAGTTGAAGCCCCAGAAAGGCGTGAGCCACCGACATGGCGGTGTCTTTCGGCTCCTTCAAACTCTGACGGGTCCAAAACCAGGGCATGCCTTCAGCTCCGCCGGACAACTCAGCCAGCATGATGCCTTCAACCAGCTTGTCGTACGGTTCATTTGCAGCGACGCGCTCGTAGATCCAGTCGTACCACTCGGACGCTTTGACGTAGCCGTCTTCCCGAGCAACCTCAAGCAAGCTGCTGATGGACTTTGGATTGCAGCCAGTGAAGTCGCATAGCTTGTTCGCCCACCATGCCGCATAGGTGGGGCGTTCAAGGAGTTCGTCAATTTTGCGAGTACGTTTGTCGTTCGATTTGTCGGCCAGGAATGCTGTGACTTCATCTGGAGTCGGCAGTGTTCCCGTCATGTCGATGCTGACTCGGCGGAGGAATTCGGCGTCGTTGCAGAGTTCCGACGCGATGAGACCCAGCTTGTTCAGTTTTGCATTGACGAGCCGGTCTATGGGATGGTCGCCACTGCTGTCGTGCAGCCCGCTAACACCAGGTCCGTATGCTCGCAGCACGGGAATCGCCGCCACGCCATTGTCGTAGAACGCCACAACGTGCGTATCGCCTTCGCCAATTGATGTCGCCAGGCCGTTATGATTGACCGTCACGATCGCGTCATTGTTGCTTTGGAACCGACTCAGACAGGTCACATCTTCGCGGTCGCCGTTGTTCCACTCGGCAATGACTTTAATCTGAGTTGTGTCACCGTCTTTCCGGAAGACAATGTCTTCCGGTTCGTATCGAAGACTGATGAGCACCTGATTGGTGTCACCGGGCACTGCTCGGTACCGATCAGGCCAGGGAGCTCCCGACCGTACCCACTGTTCGATGTCCGCGATCTGCTGTGGTTTAAGCTTTCCACTGGGTGGCATTTGCAGGTCTTTATTGGCATAGCCGACGGCCCTGATCAGTAAGCTCTTATCCGCGTTGCCGGGAATAATCGCCGCTCCGGATTTACCGCCAGTCAGAAACCCGTCGCGTGTCGTCAGGTTCAGGCCGCCTTTGCGGCTATTGAACCCGTGGCATTCATAGCAATGGTCATCGAGCAGTGGCTTGATCTTCGTCGTGAAGAATTCGGTCTCTTCTTCAGTAGACCTCCCATCCGTTGACGTCTCCGGTGCGGGAGTGGTCGTCAACATGGTTCCATGTGCTCCGGATTGAATCCATCGACGCAGCAGATTGTGTTCCCACGAATCAATGTCGAACCGCTTTCCGCCTTCGTGGTCGGTCTGCTCGGTGGGCTTGCGCAGGATCAGACTCTGGTCTGGATTGTTGCTGCTGATGCGGCTGTCTGCACGCAAAGCCTGATGATCCGCATTGAAATCGAACCCGAACAACGACAACCGGAAATCGCCCTGTCCCTGAAACGAACCATGACACTTTGCCGAATTGCAGCCAAGCCGTCCGAGCAACGGAACAATGTGCTTTTGGAAATCCGGTATGGCTTGTGTGTCACGCTCAGCAAAACGCGACGCGGCGGGCGCGACGATTTCGTCCGCGCTGGTTGTCGCGACAACAGTGAGCAGCAGGAAAGCTGGAACGCCGTATTTCATGGTCATCGTTTATTGCTGTAAACACTGTGTATCACTCTCCATTTGGGAGAGTCGGTCGTAACCGCGGCCGACCCTCCCAGAGGAAAAAATCAGGATGGTGTCAGCGACGGTCTTGTTGTTTGTCAATTGCAGGAGTGGAAAAGGCTTCGTGAAGCGAAAGGCAAATTGATTTCTGATGTGTTTGGTTTCTCCGCGTCATTCAGTGTTCACCAAATGTTCGATTTTTCATTTTATCCTCCTGGTGGGAGGGTCGCGAGGAACGAGCGGGGAGGGTATCTGCGTGATATGTTTGAACAGTCTGATTCGCTCCGGCATGCTCTCTCCTCGCTTAGGCTCGACTCTCCCGGAGAGAGTGTGAAATACTGGCAATCCACAGCGAATAATCGTTTTGATGAGTTGCGTAGCTAAGAAAGTGTGTTTCATTGGAAACGGTTTGACAGGATTTACAGGATTGGGCACATGCACGTCATCCTGTTGATCCTGTCTCAATATGATCACTTGCCAACCTTTTCAAGCAAGTTTGTCACGTCAATCGCGTCGTGCGTGGGATTGTCGTGAGTCGTGCTAACACGAATCGTGTCGCCTTGATGCAGGTCTGCGAAGGCATCACGGTGATCGTTGTAAAATCCGGCGATGCGGATGCGTTTGCCTTTGATGCTGCCTGCGTCCGCAGCCTTGTTGCTGTCGGCGGGTTTGACATCGCGAACTTCCAGCAACACTTCGTAACCAACGGCTTCGACCACTTGCCCGACGAGTTCGCCACGAAATCCACGAAACTCTGTCGGTGGAACACCGAAGTCTTCCGGCTTGAAGGGCAACGTGCGTTCAAGGACCTGGAACTTGTAGCCAAAGCCGAGTTCCTGCGTGTCCGCGTTGTAATCGCCCGTGCGAACCTTGATTGTTTCGCCGCGTTTGATCTGCAGCAGGTTGTCCAGGAACTGGCCCGCAACACCAATGAGTTTGACACGCTTACCGATGATCTCATCCTTCACCCTCGAGCCATTGCTGATCACGTAATCGACATCGATCTCAAGTTCGCCGAGTTCAATGTCCTTCGACTTCAGCTTACCGATCACGATCGCATAGAAATTGATACTGCCCGACCTGGCTCCCGGTTTGCCGCGGCGTTTACCTTTACTGGATGATTTTCCGCCCTGACTGGCCAGTGCTTTTTGGTAAGCGGCCGTCGCTTCGGTATCCGTCATTTTTCCGCTGCGCACAGCTGCCTTCAGTTTGGCAACGAATGATTCCATGTCCTGGGGTTTTGTCTCTTTGTTCTGGCCGTCCTTCTTAGCTCTGGCTTTCATCCAGGCAATGATGTCTTCCTTTGTTGTCTGGCCATTCTCAACCTTCGCGCGGACGCCGGAATCCCTTTTCAGAAGTTGCTCATAAGCTGCGTCCCAGTCCGCACCGGACGTGGTGTCAGCCGAACGCGCGACTACTTTGGAATCCGGGTAGACGTCTGCGGCGACTTCCTGTTTGTTGCGTTCGTAGCCCCTCGCAAGACAGTAGAGGTGCGTTGTTGATCGCAGAATCAGTGATGAACCACCGACGGCGGGCGATGCAATGAACCTTGCGTTCATTCTGTTCTTTACCACGGTTTCAGGAACTTCGCGGGACGCATCCACCACAGCAACGTCGCCTTCCTTGCTGCAGAAGTAGAGTTTGCCGGCTGCATACAGAGGCGATGCCCAGTGATTCCCTCCGATACGCTTCCGCCAGAACTCAGCGCCCGTCTTTGCGTTGAGGCAACGCACGATTCCTCCCTTGTCGGTGACCATGAACAACAGATCGTCCACGATCACGGGTGAAGGAATATGAGGCGTGCTTTTGGTGGTCGACCACGCGATATGAGTATCGGTCACATCGCCGCTGCCATCGACTCGAACGGCCATGAAATGTCCAGTCAGCCCACTCGTGAACACATAGGCCATTCCGTGAGCGAACAGTGGCCGTGCGGAAACGTTGAAGCCTCCGGGATGAAGCACACGCCAAAGCTCTGCGCCGTTTTCCGGGGCGTATGCAATCGTTGCCTCTGCCGCCGGAGCAATCAGCTGTCTCTGTCCGTTGACCTCAATCAATGTCGCGGTCGCGAACGATTTTTTGTTGTCACCCGGCTTGCCGCCATCGCCTTTTTTCGGCGTAAGACCTCGGTCACGCAACGTCGCGTCCCAGTCGGTGTCGATATTGCGGTTCTTCTGCCATCGTGTTTTGCCGGTGTCCTTGTCCAGCGCAACGAAGAACTGCTGGTCGGTTCCGTCGTAGGCAACATAAAGATTCCTGTCATCAACGATCGGCGACGAACCCTGCCGGACCGGCTGGTAAATACGCATGTCGCGACGTTCCCAGATCCTGGTTCCCGTTTTTCTGTCCAGACACGCGATGCCCTGCGATCCAAAGTGCACGAACACGCGATCTTCTTCCACGATCGGAGTCGGTGTTGCAGGGCTGTTCAGATGCGGCGAGTCATGGGCGTAGGCTGGATCGACTTTTCGCTCGATCATGTCAAAGACCTTGATGTCTTTGACAATCTTGCCACTCTCGAGATCAATACACATCACCCGAAGTTCGCGTTGTTCGTCGCTGCCGGTGGTTAGCCAGATTTCGTTCTCCCAAATCACGGGTGACGACCAACCTGAATCAGGAATCAGGGTCTTCCAACGAACGTTTCTTGATTCGTCGAATTCAACCGGCAAGTTCTTTGCAGAGGAAATGCCGTTCCCGTCCTGGCCGCGGAACTGGTTCCAATGCTCGTCGGCGCTTGCCGGTTGCAGAAGGACCAATGTGATCAATGTGAAGGTGATATGTTTCATGGTTTGGGGGTAAAAATTTGGGTTATGACAGGATGAACAAGATTGACAGGATCAGTGGACGAGCATTGCATCCTGTTGATCCTGTCTGAAACTACTCAATCAATTCGACGCTCGTGATCTCCAGTTTTGCCGACGTTGGCCTAGCCACGCACCACCAGTCGCTCAGTTCCCTTCCAATCAGGGAATTGTCAAACTCCGGTTCTTCGCAAAACTCGCTCAGTGGCAGTTGAATCTCAAACGAATTGTCGTCACCACGCAGGACGTTATCTTCAACGGAGATGCTGTACTTCCCGGCGAAACCACCGCCGGGATCATTGACGGTTATGCCGAACTCAATGCCTTCCGGTGAATACAGCCGACCTTGGATCCGGATCTTTGCTTTCGTGGTCAGTATAACGGGCGCTGACGATGACCGTGACACCGAGAGCATGATCAGCAATCCAAAGGACGCTGGCTTTGCCCAGATGCTTCCGGCGTCATCGTCGAGTGTCGCGGCGTCTTTGTACGCGGAGTGTGCGTCGGACGCATTCATCTGACCGTCAGCGACTGCTTTCTTGAGCTGCATCGCCAACGCCCAGAGTTCGGGAACCCACTTTCCGTGGACAACATCCGCCTTCAGATCGCTCTTCCACACAGAAACGGCTGTACCCCGTTCACTGAGCGACAATCCATTCACGTCACTGATCGAGGCCGTCACTTCATGTCGGGCCGGCACGTCGACTTCTTTGCCATCACTCAACCGCTTGAGTCGTACGCGACCCTCATTCACCGCGAGCTGTGTCGCTTCAGGGAGGGCCACGACATTGAACTGCGTTCCCAAGACCTCCAGGTCAGCAGACGGAGTGTGCACGAGCATCGGGCGATCGGTTGGCTGTCGCCGGACGCTGGCCGAAAGACTGCCATACCGAAGATGCAATTCTTTTTGCTGCTGTTCAGAAATGGTGGCGGTCGTCTGCCCCGAGAGTGTGACCGTCGATTCATCGTGGAATTCAAACACGATCCAGGAATCCGCAGACATTAATTCTATCGTTCCTCCGGGTAATGCCTTGCCAACAGCCAGCTCCTCCGTCACACGGCCGCCGCTGCCGATCCACTCGACTGGGCCATTCAAAGCCCTGATCGTGACGATCTCAGGCTCACCACCTCGACGTAACAAACTTACCGTCACTGCGAGAAACGCGATGGCGGCAACGGCCACCAGCAATATCTGGCGTGCTGCCGAACGTCCCCGGATGCCGCTGGTTACTTCGGCAGTTCTCTCAATGCCCGTTCCGCGACTTACGCGTTCCACATCCGCAATCACAACGGCCTGTTGTGCGAGGTCGCGCAACACATCACGCGCGGCGACGTCGTCACGCAGCAAGTCTTCGACGCAAGTGCGTTCGTCCGAAGATAGGTCATTATTCAGGTACCGCAGCAGCAATTCGTATGTCGAGTGTTCGTCGTTCATGATTCGGCCGCCTTTGCATCTGCCAGACGTGTTTCGACACAGTCCTTTAATGCCCCGTGCAGCCGAGACAACCTCTTGTAAATGGCTCCGAGTCCGGTCTCCAGGCGTTCGGCAATCGTCCCACAGTGAAGGCCCTCAAAATACCGCAGTCGAAGTATCTCGCCAGATTTCTGAGGCAACTGCTGAAGACAATTGCGCAGTGCCTCGGTGTGGGAGTTTTCGTGTTTGCTCTCAGAAAGCCAATCTTTTTCGAGCAGCTCCAGGATGTCTGAGTCCAAAACCGGTGTTTCGTTCCGATGCCGACGTACCCAGTCAATGCCTTCCCGCCGCGCCGTAATGAACGCCCAGGAAAGAACTGCCCCGCCTGCGTCGAAGCTGACTTCCTTCGTCATCGCCTTGATCGCGACGTTCTGGAAAATGTCCTCCGCCGCTTGAGCGTCACGCACGACCACCCATGCCGCCGCTGCGATGCGATCGCGGGCTTTCATGAGAATTCGCAGGATTTCCTGTTCTTGTAATGTCACGCCATAAGTAGAACGGATGCCAATTCGAAATCCTGACATTCTTGATTCACAAAACGGTCAACAATCGCAATTGCGTGAATAAGGTCGCGACCCCGCTCGGTGAGTGCCGGTGCCAAGGTCTGCAATTCGGGGATCGAAGACGTGTTTTTCAGAGCAATCGCCCGGAATGCTCGTTCACACAACAAATCGGGTGAGACGGATGGTACGGTCAATCATTGATCTTCAGCTGCTCCACCGTGTTGGCAACTGAGATTCCGTACAAAAAAAATGCCGCACTTCTGCACATACCAAAAGAACTGAGAGGTCGGCTCTATTAACAGCACAGCGAAGGGTGTCCGGTTACGCCAATGCGTGACGTGCTGCGAGTGAGTCGGCGTGGGTTCTCGTTGTGTGGCAGTTCACTACTATGCAGACGACTCTGTTTCAGGGCGTCATTTCTGTGAATTACCGGTTCGCTGCACATTTGGATTTGCCGTAATCTGACGGATTTGGTCGCCAAACAGGCTTCTGAGCGACTCCTGAATCTGCAGTGTGTTCAGGCCGTTCAGCGGAATGACCTGCACGGATTGTCGTCCTTCACGGTCGATTGCGCGAGCGAGTGTTTCGACTTCATTGGCCAACTGACTGGGTGCCGTGACGATAATCGAGTTACTTTGCAAGTCGACCGACATTGTCATTCTGGCTTCATCTCCGTTGGCAGTCCCACTTTCTATTAAAGAATCAGTCGCTGCCGCCCCGGGGGCATTCTGATTGCCGGTTGTTCGTTGCGGCTGACTTAGATTCCGGGCTGCTGCCGCTGCATTTTTTTCTTTGCTGTTGAGACAATGCGTCCGGTGTAAGTGTCGCGGATGATCGTGGCCACTGCTTCTGCTCTGGCGTGATACAGAGTGATCATGCGAGGTGTGCCGTGCGTGTTCAACTGGGCGATGCTGTTCTCACGATCAATCACACGCAGGTGGTCTTCGATCGTCGTCAGATTTGCTTCTGATCCGTATACGAAGAACCGATTCAGTCGCTTGTCCGGTATCACGGTTGCCGAATCATAGATCCATAGGTTGTCCAGACCGCCGGTGACGTCCATCATGCTCTGAGGCAACGAGAGTCGGGCTAGCCCTGCGGGGCTACCGCTTGCGGACAGTGAATCCTCAGAAAGCAGTTGCCGCAACAGGGCATTGGCGTCATCGATTTCTGCGTACTTCAGGTAGAATACCGCCAGCTGTCGATCTGATTCCTCATTCGATCCCGAGATCAACTTCAAGTGCTCTTCAAAGCGTTTTAGTGCATCCGGATCGTCGGAATGAATCAGAATGCCGCGTGGAGTCAACGGAACTCGAATACGTGCAGTGCCGTCGGCAGGGATCGCCGGCACGCCGATTGATGCGGTCGACCGCCTTCCGTCCTTATCGGCGGTGGTCACCAGCACTGTTGGCAGATGAGCACTCGGCTTCACTGACGAATCTGTCCTGTGCACCAACGAATCAGAGTCAAGCGGGCGATTGTGGGCCTCGTCGTTCCCGGTCAATGTCACTGCGTCGCTGGAACTTCCCTGGCGAGGTGGCTTTGGATGGCGTAGTTGTTCTGAGTCGATCTCTCGTTCGAAGGGTCTTGCGTCGCCGTCATCGACTGGTGACGGGACAATTTCGATTCTGTCATCGTGGGGCCAGAACTTCTGGGCGGAATCGAGCAACGTCCTGGCACTTTCGCCACGGTAGGGCAGCACGCGCAACTTTGAGCTGGCCGTGCCGGATGGCCGATCCAATGCTTTCTTGATCAATGGGGGGGAATCACTGAACGTCACTCCGTTCAATATCAGGCCTCCACCCCACGGTCACCATCCGTCTCCTGCGTATAGCGGCACTCGTTTTCCTTCTCGACTGACAAGACTTACTGCCACCCAGTTATCGCCGTCTTTGGTAATGCACACGTAAACCTGCAGTCGATCAATCGACACGTCGTCTTCAATCCAGATGTCCGACACAACGGAGGCGCCCGGCTTGATGACAAACGCATCACTGTTCTGGTACGTGCTTGTTGGATCCCCGGACAGATAACTTTCACCTGGCGTGATAAAGCCATCGCCATTGCGGTCCCATCGGCCAAACTCATCGACGGCATCATGACCGCTGACCGATGAGAATTCATGAAACGTGACCTGATCGTCATGGTTCAGATCGTGTGCCTGCAACTCCATGTTCAGCCGCGACAGCGGAGGCAGCCGACGGTGCAGCCAGGTGGCGATCTCGTCCGGTCCAACTTCGCCGTTGCGATCATTGTCGGCGCTGGCGATGTCTCGGAACTGCGACGACCGTTTCTGAAACTCTGCTCTTTCAATCACACCATTTTCGTTGATGTCGAAGTGCCGAAGCACATAGACCGCAAGTCCCCGCACCTGCGCCTGCCGAGCGACGACCTGCGGATCAACCTGAGGTGCTTCCTTAATCATTGCCGACGTCGTTGACGGTGCATTCCGTTGCCTTTTTTGACGCTGTCTGCTCTGAGAGTCGCTGGTATGAGCGGCGCTCGGTACGTCGTCGCCAGGCTGCAATTCCGATGCTGTGTTCGTAGACCGTGAGAAAGCCATCTCCGTTGAGGTCGTAGATGGGGAAACGTTCCGGCACCTGATAGCCGGATGCCGTCCATTCCTGCTGGGTCACCATCCCGTCACCGTTGGCATCCGTTTTTGAGATCTGCATCCGAGCGAGGCTGCGGTCGTCGCCGACGACGGCTGCGGCTGCCTCGGGAAACTTTGCTCTGAGCGCCTCCTCACCGTGAGGGTTACCGAAGCCTCGAAACGGAAGTTTTCCCGGCAACACGCCAAAACCCCGGACCCCTTGCGCCACCGAATCCACCGAGCCGGCAAGTAGGGCCGCGGCAATCGCAACTGCTGCGGTGCAGTGATTAAGGTGCCTGTGCTGCATCAATCGAACGCCCGAAATTCGACCGAATCACGCCCTGTCACCGCAGTGATCCGGCAACAGGGATTGATCCGGTTGTGCGTCGTCATCCTTCATCAACTGACGGAAACGAATAAGCAGGACAACCCTCCATGGGCCTGTTGCTGTTCAGCTGGACAGGAGCCATTCAGTGTTCAACCTGACCGAAGTCTGAAACAGCAGTCATTACACGACAATGGTTTCTCTCCTAGTACTACAGTCGCACTTTTCAAGAAACGCTGTTTATTCTATGACTCGTTCTTTAGGAGAGCGAGCATGGCAGGGAAGCCTAGCGTCGATGATATCAGGAAATGGCGGCACGAACTGGATCGTTTGAGCGATCGCATCGGACCTCGTTTTGGCCGGACGGAGATTCGTCGGCGGGCACGTGTCTATTTGGAAGTTCTGCTCTCGAATGTGCCGCGTAAGAATGGCTGGCAGTTGGCC
>JBDONA010000482.1:0-15590 GCA_039831575.1 Fuerstiella sp.
ACTACGCTGACTTGTGGCCGCGGCGAACGTCTTTTCGCATGCGAGAGTCGCTTTTCCACGTACGCCACGACCGCATCTTTTTGAAAACTGCTCTCACAAACGCCTCGGAAAACAAATATGCCCACCAGTATCCAACGGCGCACACTGCTTCGCGGAGCGGGAGTCCTGCTGCCGTTACCCTTCCTGAACCTGATGGAAGCCTCAACGAAGGCAACGGAGACCACAGCGCCACCGCAGCGGTTCCTGACGTTGTTCAAACCAAACGGCGTTCACCCACCGTCGTGGAACATCAGTGGCGGAGCAGAACACGATTTTCGTATGTCACCGCTGATGAAGCCGTTTCAGAAGCACAGGGACGACGTGCTGATTCTGGACAACATGGGCGACTTCGGATTTTCGTCACACGCGAATTCGACGCGACGATTCCTGTCGGGACATCATGCCAACACAAAATCGGCATCAATGGATCAGCTGATCGCCGATCGGATCAAGGGGGACACGCCGCATCGATCGCTGGAACTGACGACCGAAGGACTGTTCCCGAATCAAATCGGCTGCAGCTATATCTCGTACGACAAAAACGGCGCGCCCATTCCCCGTGAGAGCGACCCGCAGCTGATCTTCGACCGACTCTTTCGCAATCCACTGGCCAGCCCTGCTCATCGTCGACGAATGTTCAGCGTGCTTGATCGCGTGCTCGAAGATGCACGGTCACTTTCTCGCACGGCCGGAAACGAGGATCGGCGGACGCTGGATGAATACCTGAACGTTGTGCGTGAATCGGAAAAGCGTCTGCAGAACATGCAGCAGGCAGAACCGAAAATCGACGTCAGCAGTTTCACCCGACCTGCCCACGCCGCGAATCTCGACCAGCAGGTCGAATCCATGCTGGACATGATTGAACTTGCGTTGTGGACCGATTCCACTCGCTGCGTGACTTACATGCTGGGCAACAGCAACAGCCGTATGATTTTCAACTTCCTGGGAATTACCGAGCAGCATCATTACCTGTCACACTTCTTCCGCAACTTCAGCCGCACAAATCTGGAATCGCTGCTGAAGATCAGTTTGTGGCACATGGAAAAATTCGATTCGCTGTTGACCCGCCTGAAATCACGCAAAGAAGGCGACGGCACACTGCTGGACAATACGGTCGTGCTGTATGGGTCCGGCATGGGACACAGCGACAACCACACAGTCACTCGAATCCCGATCATCCTTGCCGGCGGCAAAGGACTATTGAAGACTGGTCGCTACGTTCGCTACTCAGAAAACCAGCAACTCGGTCGCCTGCACATTTCGCTGCTCGAAAAGTTCGGAGTCGACGTCGACACCTTTGCCAATAGCGAGGAACCATTGCCGGGCCTGAACGGGTCGGACTTCCAGCCGTACCAGGAACGAGCATTTGATAGCTGGGTCAAAGTCGAAGAAAACCAGATCACGGTCCAGGGGCGAATTCGCATGTCGGACAATCTGGACGAAGCGAAGGTCTTCTTCGTCGACGTGCCGGGCCAGCCACCAGTGCGGGTGGAAGTCGCCTTCCGCGACTTCCACAACTTCAATCTGGCGTACCATTGCGGCACCGGCATCATCCTCACGGGAACCGGCAGCACCGAAGGCGACCGGCACGTCATCAGCAAGGTGACCGCACTGAAATCAATCTTCGGCAGGAAACCCGGCACCCAGAACGGGTGACCGATGATCGAATAAAGCCAGGGGCCTGCCAGCCGAGTTACTGACTTTTTGCTGCGGAACGGTCAGAAACGACGGCACAGCCCGGCAATGCTTCTCGAAGTCGACTCAAACCATCAACGGACATTCCTGTGTCGATCAGAATCAGATGTCTGAGCTTTTGCAGGCGAGTCAGATCGTCGATCCCGTGATCCGTGATTCTCGCACCGACCAGGTTCAGGCTGCTGAGTTGATTCAGTTCTGACAGTTGTTTCAAACCCGCATTCGTGATCTTCGGACCGGCAAAACCCTCGGAATACAGCAACTGCAGATGCTTCAGTTTCTTCAGGGACGTCAGTTGCTGCAAGCCTGCATCGCTGACCGGCGTCAGACTGAGATCAAGATCACGCAGGTTCACGAACGCCTGCAGCTGTTTTGTTGTCTGGTCGCTGATTGAGTTACCGTAAAGATCCAGCAGTTCGAGGTTTCGCAGACCAGCAAGTTTGCGCAGGCCTTCCGTTGAGATTCGGTCTGGTTCGAATCCCGTCTTCTTAAGAACAAGTGCCCGAAGCTGTTTCATGCGGGCCAGCACGTCACAGGAGTTGTCGGATACATTGTCACAAACTTCCAGATCAATCGCGACGAGATCCGGCAACTCAGCAACGTGAGCCAGGCCCACGGGTCCGATTTCCGTTCCAGCCACAATCAGAACGCGCAGACTTTGTGCCTTTTTGAGCGGTTCGATGGCCGCGTCGTCAACTCGGCGACACACCTCCAGACTGATTCCGATGAGTTGTTTCAAAGTCGCCGCCTGGCGGATTCCGGAGAACGTGATGTGCGTGCCCGCGGCATTCAAGGCAAACGTCGATTTCAGTTGTTGCAACGCTTTGCTGATCACTTCACTGATCGCGCCGTCCGCTTCGACGTGTCGGTCGGTCAATGTGATGACAGCAAGCGGAACGTCAACGTCGTCCATCGCAAATTGATACATGCGAAGTCGTTTTTCGCTGGTCTCTTCGCCAACAAACTCAACAGACGCTCCCAGGCGAATCAGCTCGGCAAATTCCGGAGGAGCTGTCATCAATACCGGTTGCGACACAGCGGTGGCAGCACCGCGCAAATCGTATGCTGACAGTTCGTCCTGCTCGCGAAGAAAAAGTTTGCCGTCAGCAATCACCGGATGCGACCAGCTGTCACCGCCGGCGTTGGGTAATCTGAACGTCCCCTTGAGACGATACTCGTTGGAGTTCGCTTCGATCAGTGCGATGACACCGTCTTGGTAGTGAAAGTAAATGTGTCCGTCGGCCGCGACGACCGATGCGGAGCCAGTCCCGGGACCTCGCTGTTTCCACGCTATTTTCCCGGTCTTGAATTCAATGCACGTTGGCAGGCCGTTGTTGCTGCCGTGGCCTCCGAAAACGTGATCGCCAATCAGTACGAATCCACCGTGGTGGTTCTGAAATTTGTTGCCTTTCAACCGGTAGACTTCTCGGGCGGTGACTCCGCTGTCGGATCCATCGCGTTCAATCTTCAACAGCACACCCCCCGAGTGATATCCATTGGCGGAAAACACATGATCGCCTCTGGTAACCGGTGTCGGGATATTGGCCGTTCCGTTGGAAATGTCGTTGTAGCCCCACAGGAAGCGACCAGACGTCGCTTCAACACCAATCAGCCCCCGTCCGACAAGCTGCACGTACTGTCGGACACCGGCGGCATGTGAGATCAAGATGGAAGAAAAGGCAGCGCCATCGCTTCCCTTTTCACCGATATCAGGCAGCTCGGACTTCCAGATAACGCTGCCGGACCGTCGATCCAAGGCGACAATCATGGCGTCGGCACCTCCGGGGGTGCAGATCAGGCGGTCACCATCGATCAGCGGAGACTCGCCATACCCGCGACCCGACATCAGCCTGCCACCAAATTCCTCAAGGAAACTGTGCTGCCAGACAATCTCACCATTCGCCACGTTCAGGCAGACAAGTTCGCCGTCCGGATCGACGGCGTACACGAACTCGTCACCGACTGTCGGCGTGGCCATCACATTGCGCGTCGTTGTCCCGATTCTGCTGGCCCATTTTCTTTTCCCTGTTTCCAGTTCGATGGCAAAACAATAAACGTCGGCGTCAATCCGGCCTGTGGTGAAGACCAGCCCCTGGGCAACAACAACGCTGGAATACCCCTCGCCAATTCCCGCTGCACGCCAGTCGAGAACAGGCGGGCCATCGGACCATGAGCTGATCAGACCGGTTTCGCGGGATACAGCGTTCCGATTGGCCCCGCGCCACTGAGGCCAGTCATCGGCATGGATCGAGGTGCATACGGTCAGAGTCATCAGCCACAACAACCGCCGCACAGAATGGTCTGGAAAAACGACGCGGCGAATCAGTCCCTGTGTGAATTGGTCGGCGATGCCGTCGCGCATAAGACGTTTTCTTTCGCCACTTACAGCAGGCCGGACACAACTTCGCCGCGCGAGACCGGCAGCGGTTGTCCCTGTCGGTTGCTGATGTGAGAGTGTGGGTCGATGCCTTTGAGATGAAACATAGTGGCGGCAATATCCCATGGCGCAACGTGATTCGTAATGGGATAGGCGGCCGTTCGATTCGACGCTCCGTACGTTCGTCCGGCAGCAATTCCCCCGCCCGCGATCAGCAGCGAATAACAATCGGGCCAATGATCCCGACCGGCGCCTTTGTTGACCGTCGGCGTTCGACCAAATTCCCCAAGACACAACACGAGCGTGGAATCCAGCAGACCGCGCGTGTCGAGGTCCTCAAGAAATGTCGCCAGAGCCTGATCAAATGGTGGCAGCATTTTCCGCAGGCGCGGGTAGTTGTTCGCGTGAGTGTCCCACTGATCGGCGTTCAGCTTTGACCAGTTGACTGTGATCAGCGGAATATCAGCCTCAACAAGTCGCCGCGCCATCAACAACGTCTGACCGAAACGTGTGCGAGTATACGAATCTCGCAGTAACGCTGATTCACCGGTCAGGTCGAAGGCTCGGCGGGTTTCTGACGAACTCAATAACCCGAATGCTCGAGCATACAGATCGTCAAGTCCCGCCAGGCGACGGTTCCGGAACGTCTGCTCCGTCGGATCGATCGATGAGAGCAAACTCTGTCGACCGGCCAGCCGGCTTTGCGCAACTCCTTCCGGAAGAGTCACGCTGTCTACGCGAAACGACTTCTCGCCCGGGTCATCGGGAACTCGCAACGCATCAAATCCGGGACCAAGGAATCCGGCATTCTGCCCAGCCAGTGGCGGTCGCGCACCCTGATGCATCACCGGGCCCAGCACCACGAAGTCCGGAACGGGACGACGTGTGGGAGTCAGCCGACTTACCAGAGAACCGTACGTGGGAAAGTCATCCGGGCGCGCCGTTGTGTTCGTACCGGGCAACGGATGAGGGTAGCCCGTCAAAGCCGTGTACGCTGCCGAACCGTGCTCGAAGTCACGATGAGTCACCGATCGGATAATCGTGTAGCGTTCGGCCTGTTGCGCCAACTTCGGCAGCTGTTCGCTGATCTGTGTCCCGGATACGCTGGTTGATATCGGCTTAAACTCGCTGCGAATGGCCGACGGTGCGTCAGGCTTGGGATCCCACAGGTCCTGCTGAGCGGGACCACCCCATAAAAAGATCACGACGACGGACCTCGCCTGACCGAACCGGGCGCCCTGCGGTCGACTTGCCTGAGAAGTCGACGCAGCCAGCAGATCAGTCAGCGTCACTCCAAACGCTGCGGACGATCCGACCTCAAGCACGCGTCGCCTTGAAACGCGGTGCTGAAGATGCTGGCCCGTCCGCTGAATGGATCTGTTGCTCATTCTGCCACAGCTACAAGAGTGATTATTCCAGATGCTGATTCGGCATCAGTATATGTGCAGCGAGGAGTCTGCACACTCATTCGCCGCCATTTGACGGCGTAACGGTGCGGTTGCCGGGGCTGGACTGAGCCGGCGAAGGAGAATCACACCGGCAGTGCCGGCCCCGGGGTTTCACTCGTACCTCGCTCCAGCCCCGGCCACGCTCTTCCACGTCACTATGCCCAATTCACTCAGTCCCGAACCTGTCTTCGAACAATTGCACCGGATCATATCCCGGCTGCCTGTACAACTTCTGCTGACGATCAATGCGGCAGTTGGGATAGAAGTCAAAGATCTGTCCGTTGCCCAGCATGCGAGGATCACCCTGAGCCGTCAGTTCCTCCGCCAGCTGCGTCCAGAGACGCGCCTTGGTGTCCGTGTATTTCGGATCGGCCGCCAGATTATGTACGCAGTCCGGATCAGACGTCATGTCGTACAGTTCTTCCGCTGAACGTTTGCCAAATGCAAGTTCGAAGAAACGGTAGTCGGGATCGCTCTGAGAAAGCTCCGTAAGAAACGTTTTCGTCGGCGACCCATCGCAGTTCATGTAGCCATATTCCGGGTTGCCGATGGGCCACCGCTGTGGTTCAAAGTTTCGCACGTACAGAAACTCATCGTTGCGAATCGCTCTGGCCGGATAGGCAACTGACAACAGGTCGCCATCCGTTCGCCCGATATCATGACGTTCTTTGCCCAGCAGCGTGTGGTTTCGTGTGGGATCGATGCGGCCGGATTCATCCGCCAGCAGTTGTTTCACAAAACTGCTGCCCGTCATCTGATCATGAAGTGGCAACCCCGCCAGTTCCATCACGGTCGGAGCCAGATCGGGAAAGGTTACGAAATCCGTCACGACACGACCGGGCTTGATGCGATTGCCCCAGCGAGCCACCAGAGGCACATGAAATCCGTCGTCGTAAATCTGTCCCTTTACGCGTGGGAAGGGCATGCCATGATCCGACGTGGCGATGATCAGTGTGTCGTCCAGCCGACCACGATCCTGCAGATGCTGCAACGCGCGTCCGATGTGGGTGTCATACCATTCCACTTCGATGGCGTAGTCCGCCAGGTCGCCTCGAATCACTTCGTTGTCCGGGTAGTACTTCGGCACAGTCACGTCGCTTAAGTCGCGACCGTCCAGCTTCCAGTTGTCCTTGCCATAACCGCGATGTGGTTCCTTCGTGCCGAACCAGAAACAGAACGGTTTGTCTTCCGGCGCCGCATCCAGAAACAGCTCAAAGTTGGCCGCGTAGTCAACGTTACTAATCCCCTTGAACGGCGGCTTTGCAGTCCTGTTGTTGTACGCATGCCCGGCCGGATTGTCCTTTTTAAAACCGGACTTACCGGCATCTGTTCCTTTGTGAATGCCGGGGCCCCAGCCTTTGCCGGTGAAGCCCATGAAGTAACCGCTGTCTTCCAGCAGGTATGGATAGAAGACCCATTTATCCGATAGAAACGGATTGTGGTTACAGGCCTCTTCCAGCTGCCACGAATATCGCCCGGTCAACAGACAGGCCCGCGCCGGCGCGCACTTGGGATTGCAGTTGTACGCCTGAGTGAACATCACTCCTTCGTTGGCAATCCGATCAAAGTTGGGCGTCTTCACATACGTGCTGCCATACACACCCATGCTGTCGCGTGATGCATCGTCCGCAATAATGAACAGGATGTTGGACCGTTCTGACGCGAGCGCAGTGCCGCCCATGGCGACCAGCATCAACAGTGATACGACGCGGCACTGACCGCAATAAAAACCAGACACCATTCGTCCCCTTAGGCGTACGCAACAGAAAAAAACTGGTGAAGTCGTTGAGCGATGTACGAAATCGATTGCATTCGTATAGGCCTCTCGAACAATACTGCTTCGAATCAGAGTCGGTCCTGAACACGACATCAACAGGAAGCAAAATTCTAACGAGGACGGAGCATCAGACTATACGAGCTGACGTATGGAAATGAAAAGTCGTTCTTGTTGCTCGCTGAACTCGTCTCCCTACATCCCGGAACCGCTCGGTCTGCCATCTGATGAAATGACTTCTTTCCGCGTAGTAATTTGGTGTTGATGTACGCCGGATGCAGGACAACATGCCGACCAGCAATCCGGGTGACAAAGCGATTTTTAATGCGGCCCGTGTGATCGACTCCCCGGACGATCGTCGATCCTATGTTCATGACGCCTGCGGAGACGACACCGACCAATTCCATCGCGTGACGGCTCTGTTGCGCGGATTTGACAGGAACAGTCCGTTCCTGGAGTCGCCTGTCAGTGAGCTGCATCGGTCGCTCGATCTGGCCCATCAACTGGAAGTTCCCGCACAGATCGGTCCGTACAAAATCTGCGAACAGATCGGCGAAGGCGGGATGGGAGTCGTCTATCTCGCTCAGCAGATTGAGCCCGTGCGCCGCAAGGTCGCTTTGAAGGTCATCAAGCCAGGAATGGACACCAGGCAGGTCATCGCTCGCTTCGAGGCTGAGCGACAGGCCCTGGCCATGATGAATCATCCCGGTATTGCCCGAATTCTTGACGCGGGTATGACCAGTGAAGGCCGACCGTACTTTGTTATGGAACTGGCTCGTGGCATTCGCATCGACAAGTACTGCGACGATGCCAGGTTGACTCTCAGAGATCGCCTGAACCTGTTCATTGATGTTTGCTCAGCCATCCAGCATGCGCATCAGAAAGGGATCATTCATTGTGATCTGAAACCATCGAATATTCTGATTACACTGCACGACGGCGCGCCGGTGGTCAAAGTGATCGACTTCGGCATTGCCAAGGCCCTGAATCACGACCTGACAGAAAGAACCCTGTTCACGCACGCCTCAGAGTTGATCGGGACGCCCACGTACATGAGCCCCGAACAGATCGAAATGAGTGTGCTTGATATCGACACGCGGAGCGATGTCTATTCTCTGGGCGTCCTGCTGTACAAGCTGCTGGCGGGTGTGACTCCATTCGACAAAGAAACACTCAACAGTGCCAGCTACGACGAAATGCGTCGGATCATTTGCGAAAATGACCCACTGCGTCCCAGTCGCAGAGTCAACACGCGTGATAACGAATTGATCTCGGCGATCTCTGAGCGCCGCACAACCGATACCCACACCTTGTCACTTTCGATGCAGCAAGAGCTGGATTGGGTCGTGATGAAGGCGTTGGAAAAGGACCGATCACGCAGATACGAATCCGCCAGTAGCCTGGCAGCTGACCTGCGACGTTACCTGGATGGCGATGTGGTCCATGCGTGTCCGCCGTCCGCGGCGTACCGCCTGCAAAAATACGCGAAGTGGCACCTGATATTACTCTCCACCGGCATCCTGCTGGTGGAGACGTTGCTGATTGCCACCGGTATCAGTGTCTCGTACGCGATTCAGGCAAACGCCGCGAAGGCGCTGTCCGATGACCGCGCCGTTGAACTTGAGAAACAATCTGCGGAACTTATGACGCAGCGCGATCGAGCTGACGAAGCCGCACAGCTGGCCAGGGAAAACGAAGCCTACGCAAGACAGTTGGCCTATGCAGCGGACATTCGGTTGGCAGCCGAAGCCTGGGAACGTGGCGACGTCCGGCAGTACACGGATCTTCTGGACCAATATGCGGATCCGAAGGACGGAGAGGACCTGCGAGGTTTTGAGTGGTGGTACCTGCGTCAACTCGGCACCGTCCACTACCAAACGATTGTGGCGAGTGTCGGAGGCTGGTATTGCCTCGATCATTCTCAGAATGGCAGGTATCTGGCCGCCGGGCGACGGGATGGTGCGATGGGAATATGGGATGCGCACACCTACGAACAACTCGCAATCCTGAACGGACACGCTGATTCCGTCGGCGACATCGATTTCTCGCCCGACGGCAACCGCCTCGCGTCGATTGGCGACGATGGCCTGATCAGGATATGGACCGTTCCTGAGGGCAAAGAGTTTCTGTCCTTTCCTGTGTCAAAAGGAGTCGCCCATGGAGTCCGATTTGCGCTCGACGGATCTGTCCTGGTTTCCTGCACCGAGGAGCCCGGTATTCGGATATGGGATCCGGAATCCGGCCAACTGATCGCCGAGCTCTCGACCGACGGCGCGGAGTTTTACGAGTTGGCCATTTCTCCGAATGGACAAACCTGTGCAGCCAGTGGGGAGGACTGGAAATACGGAGTGTGGGATCTGAAGACACGCTCAAAACTCCGCGGGCGTGAAGCCGCATATCCCTTTCGATGTCTGGACTTCCCACTCGACAGGCCACTGTTAATCGCGGGAATGGACAACAACTCAATTGAGATCCGCGATCATGAAACCGCAGGCACTCCGATTGTCGCCACGTTCATGGGCCACAGCGACAACATTGAAGACATCGCCTTTCATCCCCATGGCACGATTATGGCGTCGTGCGACCGGGCCGGCGTGATTCGGTCATGGAATCTTGATGATTCAGAAGGTCGAATCGACGAAAATAATTACCAGGGCTTGCCGTTCGTATTTCGCGCACATTCCTCGCGAGTGTGGGCACTTGAATATTCTCCGGACGGCGACCGGCTCGTCACCGCCGGCAATGACGGCACGATTCGAGCCTGGACGGTGAGGGCCAATGCCGTCGAAGAGTTGCCGATGACGCGGCCTGTCGCAGCTGGATTCACGCCGGATGGCCATGAACTGGTCGTTGCCGGAAAACCGGGATTTACAATCTGGAACCGTCAGACGGATGAAAGCAGATCGTTTGGAACGGAATTTCAGGATCTGGGACGCTTCCTGGCGCTGTCGCCTGATGGCAACACACTGGCGGCCGACCATGCGGATGGTGCCGTTCGCATCTGGAACATAGAGACGGGCAAAGTCGTTCAGCTGATTAGCGCGCACGACGGGTATCTGGAAAGAGTCGAATTCTCGCCAGATAGCTCACTCCTGATTACGGCCGGATGGGAAGGAACGTGCAAGATCTGGGACGTGTCAACGGGAGACCTGCAGCGAGTGATCAATGTGCCACCACACTGCGAAGACGCAAGGTTTGCGCCGGGTGGACAAACATTTGCGATTTCCACCGAGAACGACGCGATGATCTACAACACGCTTTCCGGACAACGCCTGCACCTGTTGCGGGGGCATCAAAACACGGCTGAGTGTGTCGCGTTCAGCCCCGACGGTCGCTGGCTGGCGACAGCAAGCCACGATCGAACGATTCGTCTCTGGGACACCACATCGGGTGAATTGGAGCACATCATTCCGGCCCATCAAAACAAGATCTATTCGGTGGCATTTTCGCCCGACTCACAAACGATCGCCAGTGGTGATAAGAATGGGCGAGTCGCGTTTTCGCATGTCAGTACTGGCCGATTTCTGTTCGACAAAAAGGTCGTTCCCGGACGAATCGATACCGTGGAGTTCTCACCAGATGGCAACGCTTTGGTCATCGTCGACAAGGGTTCAAAAGCAGTATTGCTCAACACGAAACACCGGTTCTTAACAAAAGAGGAACCGCAAATCTGATCCGCAATCGCTGGTCACAGAAACGCCCACGTCGAACTGTTGGTGAGACAGCCTTCCGTCGAAATTCGTTTGTGAGCGAATAGCTCGGCGACCATCCGCGGGGCAGGTCAGAAACGCTTCCACGGTCGACGACTTACCGCAGCTTGATCGCTCAGAACCCCTTACCTGTCGTGCTTTCCTGGCGATTTCTGCGCTATTTCTGCAGAATACAGCACTTTTCATTTAACGATCTGGTGGCCGAATCGTCTGGTAGAAGAGCCAGTTGTGACAAGAGTGTAAGAGCAGATTGGCAGCTCGTGTTTGATGAATTGGAGAAACTTCTGCCGCAGGTTTATCGATTTGCGCAGCGACTCGCCAGGGATTCGCATCGCGCGGAGGATCTGGTCCGTGATACCGTGCTCCGGGCCCTGCAGCATGTTGATGACCCGCCCGAACGTGACTCGCTTCGTCCCTGGCTATTCCGAATAACAGCGAATCTTTGGAAGGATCAGCAGAAAAAAGCAGCACCGAATTTCACACCCCTCACCTCCGATTTCGCCGCAACAGGACCTTCCGAAGAATCTCAGGTCGATGACCGTGAGCATCTGCAGCAGATCCTGAGTCAGATGGACTCGTTGCCGGAACGCCAGCGGGCCGTTCTTCATCTTTATGCCGTCGAGGACATGACAGCAAAGCAGATTGCCCAGGTCCTGGGACTGACACCTCAGAACGTTCGCGTTCATCTTCACTATGCTCGTACCGCCATGCGCAATCGCATTCAGGATCAGGTTACTTCCTAAGATATTATGACACCTCATATCTGTGAACAACTCGACGCCTGGCTCCTCTGTGATCTTGATCCCGAGGAGGCAATGGCCTTTGAACAGCACCTGCTCTCCTGTCCGGCATGCCAGACGATTCAGCGGGAAGATGCACGACTGAAGAACGAAATCCGTGCTGCAACTCTGGCGCAGTCGGTCCCCATGGAACGAATGCGTCAGCGGATCCGGCAAGTGAAGCCGCAGATTGATGAAGTGCAATCAGTTGCGAAAACGCGGTCATCGAATCGCCACATAGCCGCCGTCTGTGCGGCAGTGATGACACTGGCAATCTGCCTGCTGCTGATCGTCAGTACTCCCGATGTCAGCAACGAGAACGGAATCCCTCGCGCACGGACCGGACATTCGATGTCCTCCGTGATGGACACGGTGAATTCGCCGCCGATCGTCAGGCTGGCCGACGGACTGATTGGTGTCCCCGTAGATTCGTCAGACAGCAACGTCACGATTCTGCTGGTCTATCAAAGCCAGCGGAAACAATCACTTCAGAATGACACAATGCAGCGTGCAGAATCGCTCCACACAAATGACGGTGACCAAGTCGCGGGACACGTTATCTCGCCTTTGAAGCCATCGAATACTCAGGATTCCACATTGATCATGACTTCTTTCAAGGAGACAGGCAGATGACGGTAAGAAGACGACTGACAGCAATCACTCTTTCCTCAGTTTTCTGGGGGATGGTGCTTTGTATCCCGGTCAGCAGCACCTGCGCGCAGGAAAGCCCGGCGAAAGTGGCACAACAGAATCAGACGCTGATCGTGTAATCTCTGAAATATCTGGATGCCGCATTAACGGTCGAATCGCTCAAGCCGCTGCTTGGACAATCTGACATTGTCGCTGCAGACCAAAGATCAAACTCGGTGATCGTGAAAGCCGGCAAGGACATTCATGAACAAATCCAGGATCTGCTCGCGACACTGGACACTCCCGAGCCGGATCTGAAAGTGGTGATCATGCCCTTGAAGACAAGACCCAACCGCGCAATCCTCGAGGTCATCGCGATGGTGGGCAGAAACACAAACACAACCGATTTCACGTTTGATGAGGACCGGAATGTGCTTGTTTTTCGGGGCAGGGACTCCGATATCGCCATGATTCAGGAGATTGTTCGGGAACTGTCGTTAGTAAGTGTCCCGGAAAAAGAAGCCTTCCAAATCCTGGTACCGACAAGTCTTCGCGTCGTCTGGCTGGAAACCAACGACGAAAAGACGTCCACGCTGATGACGCCCGAACTGGCAGAAGCCGTTGCTCCGCTGAAAGACGTTGGTATCGCGAATCTGAAAGTCGTTTCTCAGATGGTGCTGCACGTGGGCGCTGAGGATTCCAAACCGGAAGCTCAGACGTTTATCATGTTGAACGGCCATGAACAGGTTTTTCGGATTCAGGGACGTGTACGTGACCACCAGGTAGCGCAGCAATTTGAACTTCAGTTGACTGCCGACAGCACGGAACTTGCGGCCACCGTGACTCTGCAGAAAAAACAATGGGTTGTACTGGGAGTCGTGGGAACGCCCGCAAAACAATCTGTCTTCGCAATTCAGCGAATGGACAGGTAGGTTAGGGAAAGAACTTCGCACGCCAGGACAATGCCCCGTACCTGGCGTGCTCTCTTGTGCGCTGGGTTTCAACTCGTCCCCAAGCTCCAGCCTGGTAACGCATATCCCCGAAGCTCCGCTTCGGCATGCGCACGATGAAACGTCAGGCACTCGACATGCTGCAGCAATGGGCACGATGTCGGGTTGCGAGCGATCGGGACGTTGGCCGTGACGCTGGGTGAAGTCGAAATCCAATGCTCTTCCAGCCTTCCCACATTCATCGGATACACCCCCCAGGCGAATGTCACTGTCGGCGTGGTTTGCGTTTCCCGCTGCATTTTTGGACGATGATCGCCTGTCACTGACCTCCAGACTTTGTTGTTCAATCTACCTCCACATACCGCCCTGCTTTTCCCACCCTCCATTTCCCAACCGGACTTTCCTATGACCAAAATGTCTTTACGGATCGCAAACGCCAACATTCTGTGCGCGATCGTTGTCACGCTCAATGCGACATCACAAGCTGCCGACGTGCGGGCCATCATCGACGGCAACGCTCCGGGTTGGGTGGCTCTTGGCCAGGACGATTTTGCGAAGGTCAACAGCGCAGATGACACGTGGTCGTTCGCAGACAACGAAATCCACTGCACGGGTCGACCCGTCAGCGTGATGCGTTCGAAAAAACAATACACCAATTTTGAATTGGTGTGCGAGTGGCGGCATCTGAAGTCCGCTGGGAATTCGGGCATCTTTGTCTGGACAATTCCAGAATCGCTGGAACGACTCACTGGCCCCGGTCTGCCTCACGGCATCGAAGTGCAGGTGCTGGATCTGGGCTATAAGGAACGTTACGAAGCCGGAGGCAAGCGCAAAGCCGACTGGTTCACCTGTCATGGAGACGTCTTTCCCGTCGGTGCATCAAAGATGACTCCGTTTCCGCCGGTCGCTCCCAATGGCACGCGCAGCTTTCCATCGCAGGAATTGAGCAAAGGCATTGGCGAATGGAATCACTACTACGTTCGAGCGATCAACGGCGAGGTCCGGCTGTGGGTCAACGGCACGGAAGTGTCCGGAGGAACCGGTTGCAGTCCCGCGACTGGCTACCTGTGCCTGGAATCTGAAGGCTCACCCATTGAGTTTCGAGGGCTGAAGCTTCGCGAGCTGCCATAGAGTCGATGTCCACGCAGAGTCAGCGGACTTCTTGGGCAACTCAGCGTTTCACGCTGGGATGAGAGCTACGTAACTTCAAAAACTGAGTCGCCGTGACGAACTTCCAGCAGCAGCTTGCCAAGCCATCGCCAATCATGCACGATGGGAGATTATCGTCGAACTTTTCGCCAGGATTGCTGTATCACCGGCGAAGACTGACTCGGGCAGCTTCGCTGACAGATTGCAGACGAGTGAAGTTCGCGACCAACGAAAGCCGCTTGCTATTCCGAGCGGACGCTCGAATCGTCTGAGGCACTGAGCTCGTTAGACAATGCCGACGCTAATCACGGGGATATTGCCATGCCAAGAACTTCGATCCTGTGTTGTCTGTGCCTGATCACGACTGCTGTTTCTGCAAACGCCGCCGACCGAGACGCGCCATCGTTGTTTCCCAGTACGACCGTCTTCTACGCCGAGATATCGAATCCACCAGATCTGATTTCGGCGATCTTTGATCATCCTTTGCGGGCCAAAATCGAAGCACTGGAGCCATACAAAATGGCGACAAAAACAAACGGTTATCGAGCTTTTCTGACGGGTCGCAAGTTCGTTGAAATTCAGCTGGGGATGGAGTGGCGTGAAGCCATTGAAACCCTGACTTCCAGGGGTGTTTACCTGGGGGTTGATGTGGCGACGCAGGGAGTTGCTCTGTTGATCAACGGCAAGGATGCCGAGTCGCTGGAACTGCTTCGCAGCAAGTTGCTGGAACTGTCGAAGCTAGGCAAGAACCCGGAGCAGATTAAAGAAGGCGAGTACCGTGGCATCACTGCCTATGAAGTCAACAAGGCAAGATTCGCAGTCGTTGATGACTGGCTGCTGGTGACGAACAACGGCGAGTTAGGCAAAGTCCTGCTGGACCGATTTCTTGACGGTGCAAAAACTTCGCTGGCCGACAACGAGAACTTCCAGGCCGCCCGAAAGTCGCGTAGTCGCGATGCCACGGCGTGGGCGTACGCCGACATTGCGACGCTGCGAGACGCCGGGGTCGCACCGCAACTGTATTCCGGGCAGTCCGTAA
>JBDONA010000432.1:0-3474 GCA_039831575.1 Fuerstiella sp.
TGTAATCTATCCACCGAGCCCGCTTGCCGAAGATGTCGGACTCTCCAACCAGACCTTCGCTGTTGCTTAGCTGACCGCCGCCAAAGTAAGCCGACAGTGTTTTGGAAACTCGCACCGCCAGTAATCCAAAGTTCGTTTTGTCCAGTGTCACGGTCTCAACACCGTTTGGCGGACGCATCGTGATCTGCAGTTCCAGCGCGTGTTCTCCTGCATCCATCGGGCGCAGAGCGGCAATCACATCCTGTTCCATCACTTCCTTCCCGTCCTCATCGAACCAACCCAGCAATGACGCCATAACGGCTTCGTCGCGTCCATCTCGATATCGGTACCAGTGTTTCTGCCGGACGCGGGCCTTTGTGTTGTCCGACCAGAAGTCGACACCGTTGAGCTTGTGATGAGCAAACCAGACAGACCGATGATGATCATGGTTCTGCGCACCGGGGTGTCCCATGCGAGTCAGCGAAACGCCCGATGGTCCATTGAACGGATAGAAGAACGGACGAGGATACTGATCATCAAAATGCCATCGCAGCTTTTCAATTCCATCAATGGAAAACGAAGCCTGGTGTTCCGGCAGAGGCAAAACCTCACATCGGTCCGACTGGAAGTCGTCACCTGCGGCCCCGGTTGACGACATCATGGCGACAAAAGTGATACAGGCAGGCAGGCTACATTTCATGTTGATCGATCGCCCCAAAAGCACTGTCAGAGACCCGGTCTTTTCAAAAGACCGGGTCTCTATGAGTTAGTCTCCCGACACACGCCGTCCGACGCTGGCGTTTAACGACGTGACCGATCATCATATCAGCTCGGAATGGCACGTGTGCGTCAACCAGTGCCAATTGATCATTCTTTACACTTGCGTCGATACTCATGAAACGATTCCTCGCGTCTTTACTTCCAGCAGTGTTTCTGTGCGGTACAGCCTTCCTGCACGCGGCCGACCGGCCCAACATTGTCTGGCTGGTTTCGGAAGACAACTCCGTTCATTACCTGAAACACTTCGACCAGCACGGCGCCCCGACTCCGCGAATTGAAGCACTGGCCGCCCATGGTCTTACGTTTGACCATGCGTTTTCCAATGCCCCCGTCTGCAGTGTGGCACGCACAACGCTGGCCACCGGCTGTTACGGTCCACGCATTGGAACGCAGTATCACCGTAAATCCGTCGCCGTGCCGCTGCCTGACGGGATGAAGATGTTCCCGGAATATTTACGGAACGCGGGCTATTACACAGCGAACAACAGTAAGACGGACTACAACGCAATTCCCGGAAAGAACGCGTGGGACGAGTCCTCACGAAAGGCAACGTGGCGAAAACGCAAAGATGGCCAGCCGTTTTTCTACATGCAGAGTTTTGCGGTTTGCCACGAAAGTTCGCTGCACTTTTCCGAAAAGGTCATGGCGACGGAGAAAACGACGACGGACCCCAACAGCGTCTTCGTGGCACCCTACCATCCTGATACACCGACGTTCCGATATACGAATGCTCGGTACCGTGATCGCATCATGCAGATGGACCGGCAGATCGGATCCGTTGTTGATGCCCTGACGACTGACGGGCTGCTGGAAGACACTTTCATCCTGTACTTCGGCGACCACGGAGGCGTGTTGCCGCGCGGTAAGGGTTACGCGTGTGAAAGCGGTCTGCACGTGCCGCTGGTTGTGCGAGTTCCCGACAAGTGGAAGCACCTGGCGAATGCAGAACTCGGTTCCAGACGAAAAGGCTTCGTCAGCTTCATCGATTTCGGACCGACGACATTGAACCTTGCCGGTGTGGCCATACCCGAACAAATGGACGGCCGGCCATTCCTTGGCAAGGGGGTCTCACAAGACGAAGTCGAAAGCCGCGACGAAGCGTTCGGCTACGCTGATCGTTTTGACGAAAAATATGACCTGGTCCGTACCCTGCGAAAAGGAAAATACGACTACATTCGCAACTATCAACCATTCAACTTTGACGGACTGCAGAACAATTATCGATATCGCATGCTGGCCTACACCGAGTGGCGCAAGTTGTATCAGACAGGCAAACTCAACGCACAGCAGCGTCAGTTCTTTGAGTCTCGTCCTGCTGAGCAGCTGTTTGATGTGGCAGCCGATCCGCACGAGGTCAACAACCTCGCAACCGATCCGGCCTATGCGGAAGTGCTGCAGGACATGCGGGATCGACTGACCACGCGCGTGAAAGAACTGCCGGACCTCAGCTTCTTTCCCGAAAGCCATCTGGCGGATGCCGCCTTTGACAATCCTGTCGAGTTCGGACAGCGGAACGCCGCTGCCATTGGCCGGATGGTCGACATCGCCAATCTTCAGATGCTGCCATGGAAAGACGCCGAAGGTGAACTGAAGCAGGTTCTGGGCGGCCTGAATCGCTGGGAAATCTATTGGGCGCTGGTCACGTGCAGTTCATTTGGAGACAAAGCGGCATCGCTCGCACCAATGGCAGAGAAGTTTGCTGACCAGAATCTGCACGGTCTGGTTAAGGTCCGCGCCGCCGAATTCCTTGGCCTGATTGGAAAACGAGATCCTCAGATGGATATCCTGTCGGCACTCAGCAATGCGTCCTCCGGTATCGAAGCCGGACTGATGCTGAACACTCTGGTACTTCTGAAGGATGGCAAGCCTGGCTACGAATTCGCCGTTTCAACGGATCTGTTCCGGCCGGGTGTAGCGAATAATGATACCGTCAAACGCCGACTGGAATACCTGACGGGCAAACCGTACAGAAAACCAAAAAAATGAACCAGGTGCGACGACACCTCACTCACTCATTCCAACCACGGGAAACCATTTCATGATAATAAGATCATCCTGCCTTTTGCTGCTGGTCGCCGCTGCTCAACTGACCCAGGCGGCCGACCGTTTGGTATTCGATCCACCACGTGCTGACGCCGACGCAAAGCACATCGTGTTGATCGCCGGTGACGAGGAATATCGCACAGAGGAATCGATGCCGATGCTGGGCAAGATTCTCAGTCAGAAGCACGGCTTCAAGTGTACGGTATTGTTTCCGTTCGGTCCGGACGGTGCAGACTACATCGACGCCAACAACCAGGCCGGTCTGCGGGGACTGGATGCTCTGGATTCTGCAGACCTGATGTTAATTGGGACTCGTTTTCGTACACCAGATGAGGCCGGCGCAAAGCACATCACGAATTTCCTGAATGCCGGCAAACCGGTAATTGGCATTCGCACGGCGACTCACGCCTTCCGGGGCAACGGAAAATTCGGCAGCATCGGATATGGAGAATTCGGCCGCAAGGTGCTGGGCGAACAATGGGTCAGCCACCACGGCGGCCACAAACGGCAGGGCTGCCGAGGCGTGATCGAAGAAGCCAATGCCAGACATGTGGTTCTAAATGGCGTCAAAGATGTTTTTGCTCCCAGTGACGTCTACGGCGTGACTCACCTGACAGACGCCGACACAATTCTGATGCGAGGTGCTGTGACAGAGACCCTGGACCCGGCGTC
>JBDONA010000817.1:0-15569 GCA_039831575.1 Fuerstiella sp.
CGGCGATGTTGGCTGCAGCATCCAGGTTAATAAACTAGTTGCAGCCTCCCCCACCACAAGCGTCTGCTGCCGAACAGCAGGACGGCTGGCTGCAGCACACGGGAACCTGCACGCAGACGACACGTGGTACACAGCGAGTTTTACAGACCGGGACCTGCCTTGGCACACATTTGGTGCGAGTGACCATTTTGGTGTCACAGACCTGTCGGCACGTAGTGTAGGGAATTCGCTTGGTACAGACTTGCTTAACCATGCGGCACGTTGTGTAAGGAATACGCTTCGTCACACAGTGACTGACCATGCGACACTTCGTGTAAGGAATCCGCTTCGTCACGCAGTGATTCGTCCACGTACAGGTGACGTACGGAATGCGTTTGGTGCATGTCCGTTGAGTCATGTGGCACACTGTATAGGGAATCTGTCGCGTTCGAGTTTCACGAGTAAAACTGCAGGTTGTGTACGGCACTTTCTTGTTAACAGTATACGGAACGCGTCGGCAGGTTGTGTACGGCACTCTGCGATGACAGACCTGCGGCACCATCGTTGTGCAGCAGACCTGCTTCTTAACAGTGCAGGGAACCCAACGTCTGCAGCAGATTGTTCGCCCTGGACACTGTACACAAGCGCTTTCGCCACATGCCGAATTACACGAATCGGGCACACAGTTCCGGACAACCGGTCCGGGAATGTGCTTGGTGTACGTTTCCCAGCGGCCGCTGCAGACATCAATTGTCTTTGTTGTCGTGACCGGCTTGCAGATGGTGTAACAGACGTCCTTGTAGCACGTTTGAGTTTCTGTTCGGTACTGTGTACAGCACACATCACGATAGCACGTCTTGTAACACGGGCGACAGACGTTGTAGCAAACCGTGCGGTAGCATGTCTTGAAGCAGGGCTTGCAGACCTTATAGCACACGTTTCGATAACAGGTCTTGTAACACGGCTTGCGGACGTTGCAGCTGACCGTTCGCCAGCATGTTTCCACCACCGGACGACAGACCTTGTGCTGTACGCAGCGGTAATGCGTTTCGTAGACCGGCTTGCAGACTGTGTAACACTGGTCTCGATAGCAAGTCTCATACACGTTTCGAGTGCACGACACAGGCACAGTCTCGGTGCAGCGGTCATACACGGTCCGCATACAAGTATACTGCTGACGGTCCCAGACAATTTTTCTGACAGTGCGGTACTGAACTCCGCATCCGCCCTTCGCTGCCGCGAAGTCCCCGCATTCATTGCACGCATCTGTCGGACAATTCGAGAACCCTCCTAGTCCGCACAGACCCGCTGTTGCGACGCCACTGTAAAGCAGCATCATGACCGCCGCAGCGGTGCCCAGCATGATCCTTTTCATCGCCTTGAACCCTCATTTCCTGTGTGATTGAGTTGAGTCGGGCAATACCAATAGGTTGCCCGAAAGATTTCCCACGCAGAGTCTTCTTCGACTTCGCGAATTACCCAACTTAACCCCGCGGGGTATGCCGGTAGCGGCGTCTCGAACAGTTCCGTACGGGGAACCGGATAACCGGACGATCCTGCACAGGTATCGATGGCCTGGCGACCGGGCATGCCGGAGGCAGCGATTTTTCCAGAATTGCGGAATTTCAGCGGTCGGCGTACGCCTATGGTTTTTCGCTGTCTGCACATTGGCAGACCATTTTTCCGCAACCGGGGCACCCATTGCCGTACTTGAGTTTCATCGCTTCGGTCAGATTGATGCCTGCGACGTTGGCAATGGTGGCCAGCCAGGCGAGTACATCGGCGAACTCTTTGGCGATGTCTTCCTTGGGTGACTCACGCAGGGCGGCGGCCAATTCACCGATTTCTTCCATCAGCCACATGAATGTGCCCTCGACACCGCGAGCTTCATCCTTGCGTGAGTACATTCGGTCGATCATTTCCTGCAGTTCATCCAGGGTCATTGGTCAGATCCTGTTCGGTCACCTTGCTGAGTCCTGGAAGCCTGCAGAAAGCCCATTGATGACATCCAGTCGGCACAACGAGCTGGCCACTCAGAAACAGGGTTGTGACTGGGACGCATTCCATAACCATGCCCGCCCTTCGTGTAGACATGAACTTCGGCGGGCACTCCTGCCTTCGTCAGTTCAGCAAACAGCAAAGCCGAGTGTAGTCCGCGATTCTTGTCATCCTGTGTAACCACCAGGAACGCAGGCGGCGTCAGCCTGCCGATCTTCAACGTGGGATTCAGCGTTTCAGTTCGGTCGTCACCTTTTGCTCCCAGATAGGCCGCATACACGGGCACCATAAAGTCGGGGCGACAACTTAGCAGGTCGGCTTCGTCCACGGGTTTGTATGTCTGTTCGTCGTAACGCGTGCCGACGTTTACGGTCAGGTTTCCGCCGGCCGAAAAACCGAGGACACCAATTCGTTTCCTGTCCAGACTCATTTCGTCGGCTCGGGCACGGATCAGACGCAGTGCACGCTGAGCGTCCTGCAGTGGCGGCAGGGTGAAATCCGGTTTGCGACGAGGCACGCGATAGGTCAGCACGAAAGCATGAACACCAATGGAATTCAGCCACTCCGCCACATCACTGCCTTCGTGACCCCATGCCAGGACATTGTAGGCGCCTCCGGGACAGACCAGTACGGCGGCTCCGTTGGCCCGTTCGGCGGGCGCCGGATACACAGTCATGGAGGGTGTGGTCACGCCAAAAACACGGTCCGGGACATTTCTCTTCTCGGCTTCCACAACCTTCGCGACAAAATCCGCAGCAAGCTGATCTTCGCCAGGAACGGCCTGCGGCCAGAGTTTCACACGTTCGTAATCTGCCGCGAAAGCACAACTCGTGAACATGGAAAAGGCGATGATCGCGACGACGATGAACCGAGAAACTACGCTCCGAGTCATAGGATTCGTGCTACTTGAAGAGAATCAGGCGCATAAAAAAACGAGTGCTTGCAGTCTGCAGGCACCCGTGTCAGATTTTCATCCAGATCAACCGCCAATGGCCTGTTGTTTCGAGGCAGTGCGAGCACGCATCTGGGCACGGCGACGTTCACGACGCCGTTCGTCACTTGGTTTTTCGTAGAATTCTCGCTTGCGCATTTCGCGTTTGACGCCAGCATGTTCCACGAGCTTGCGGAATCGTCTGACCGCATCGCTCACATTTTCGTTGTCACGCAAACGCAACTTTACCACAAAAAACCTCCGCAATCATGTTGTTTCAGGACACCGGCAGCCATCGTTGAAGACCACAATTCAGGTGCACGGGTTGCCGCAAAGGATACAGGATTCCAGTGTTCATGCAAACTCTTCTGCCCGAAACTTGCTGGTTCAGACACTTTACAGAGTACGGGAATGTGACATCCTTCAGGCAAAAAAGAAGTCGAGACAGCCCGTGGTGTCACTGAAAACACTATCACTGGAAATCAACCTCCTCACTCGCCCAAGTGGACGTATCGGCAAATGGGGTAAATTGGCGTCGACTGGTTTGCTTCGATTTGTGTGTTTTTGCTGACATTCTCCGTTTTTGAGTGAATTCCTCAACGGCGGGAAGCTGATTGTGACTTTCCGCGTCGGAAAAGAAAATCAACGCCGCCAGCGTCCTTTACAATGATGAACGGGAAGAAAGATACTACGGTCCTTGTCTCGTGTGCTGGCTTGTGGCACACGGCGTCATTACGTCAAAGTTGAGATCCCGGCCCACTGTCATGGGGGTCGGCAGTTCTCCGGAGCAATCAATGAAGAAGTGTCGCCGTTGCTCAAAACCAGCAACATTGCACATTACTGAAATCCACGATGGCCACGCAGTCGCCGTGCATCTGTGCGAGACCTGTGCACACGAGTATCTTGAGAATGAAGGAGGGGATGAAGTCAGCAATCCCGCCGCCGAACTTGCGGCCAAGCTGGAAGCCCTTGTTTCTGACGACGACGAAGAGTCGCAGACCTGTTGTTCAAATTGTGGAATTTCATTTTCAGAATTTCGGGCTCAGGGACGATTAGGCTGTCCCAACTGCTATGTTGACTTCCGTCAGGATCTGATGCCGCTGCTGGAAAACATTCACGAAGAGGCCGTCCATCAGGGCAAAAGGCCACTCAGATCTCCAGGCCAGACTGAGGATCAGGCCCGACTGATTCATCTCCGAACGGAACAGCGTGACGCCATCGGTCGGGAAGACTACGAAGCTGCGGCAGAACTCCGCGATGCGATTGCCAACATCGAAGCGACGCTGCTGCGTAGTTCCGGCCATAGAAACACGGACGAATGAAACATGGCAACCGTCGTGATGGCGGTCGCCCGCGAATCGCTATGTGTGGAATTCTGCTGACTACAATGAACTGCGCCAGTCAATGGCGAAAAACATGAGAGATCAAAACACCGATGTCCGATGGCGACAACAAGTCACTCTGCCTTGAAGAACTGGCACGCACCGGCGGGCGTTGGCTGTGTGCTGAAGGTCCGGAATCAGACATCGTTGTGTCGACTCGAATTCGCCTTGCCAGAAATCTGGTAGGTTATCCGTTCATGTCCTGCGCGGACGACGACATTCGCCAGCAACTCGTGGATTCGCTGAAGAAAACCATCACATCCACGGAGTTGGGACGTGACTTCCACTTCATCGACATCGCCGCGCTGGACGATGTGGACGCTCAGCTGTTGGTCGAACGTCAGCTGATCAGTCGTGAACTTTCGCAGTCCGAAGGGCCGCGGGGAGTCGTCATCGGAAACGGTGAACGGGTCAGCATCATGCTGAACGAAGAAGACCACGTACGCATGCAACTGCTGGAAAGTGGTTTTTCGCTGCAACAGTGCTGGGAACAGGTCAACCGTCTGGATGACGCGCTCGAAGACCACGCCTCTTTTGCCTTTGATGAATCTCTGGGGTATCTCACGGCGTGCCCAACGAACGTCGGCACCGGAATCCGAATAAGTGTCATGCTGCACCTGCCAGGTCTCAGGATTACAGGCGAAATTCAAAAGGTGCATCAGGCCGCTCAGAAAATTAATCTGGCCGTTCGCGGCCTGTACGGTGAAGGCAGCCAGGCGATGGGTGATTTTTACCAGATCTCAAATCAGGTGACCCTTGGCTGCAGCGAACAGGATCTGTTGGACAACCTTGCAGAAGTCGTCCCTAACATTCTGGGTTACGAACGTCGCGTTCGTGATCTGCTGTGTCGAGACAACCGCGCCAACCTGGATGATCAGATATCGCGAGCGATGGGAATCCTGACAAGTGCTCGCACGATCAGCTCTACCGAAACCATGCGGCTGCTGTCGCTGGTGCGGCTGGGCATCAACCTGGGCATGGTCAGCGACGTGAGCATTGCAACCGCCAACGAGTTGTTTCTGCATACTCAGCCGGCACATCTGCAAAAGCTCAGCGGCGGCCCACTGAAGACTCCGGAACGCAACGAAGCACGAGCGACCCACATTCGTGAAAAGCTGCACGCCTCGTAGAAAGCGTTTGGCGTCCCGCAGAATGCTGCTGAAGTTCACGGCGTACCGTGTGTCAAAACGACACAGGCCACGGACAGGATCCTGCAGAACCTGCCGGTTTGACCCGGACAGGATGCCTATGATTTTGCCCGCCAGTGCTGGCCGGCAGATCTGACCTTGTTGCCCGTATCCGTTCACCAGTAGAACATGAGCCCTGAACGATTTCGCGCGCCGCCTGATGCTGATTCCTGTTTTTCTGCAGGTCAACCGGCGGTCCTGAATCGGCGATGTCTCCAGCTGACTCTGAAAGTGCGGCATGTTGTGCCCTCACTGCAAATCTGAAACCAGCGCTTCCGGCCAGTCGTCTTTGGACAGCTTGCGCTGCAGGAATTGCGGGAAGCCGATCGGCAGTGGGATGGTGACCGGGCATACCGTGCAACAGGCCCGAGACATTCTTGCCAAATGGTCATCTCACGACCTGCTGGACAGGATTTCATCGCTCCCGGAAATCCCCGAGATTCCGCCACCCCATTTTTCAGAAGTGTCAGCAACCGCTGAGGATCCCGCAGAAGAAGTTAAGGTATTGCCCAAACTTCAATCCGCCCAGGAATCAGAGTCCGAATCAGGCGTCGACGTCATACTGCCAGCGGAACAGGAAACCGGTTCACAGGAGATCTCCCTTGAACGACCGGAAAATCGCAGGGCAGAAGCAGAAGTGACGGCCGAGTCAGAAGTGCAGACCGAATCAGAGCGGCACACCGAACCTGAACGGGCGAGTGACACTTCCACTGCGGACCCCACGGATTCCAACGACTCTGTGGCAGCAGCCGGATCAACCGCGGAAAAAGACGCATCATCCATGATGCGGGTGTTACCAGTTTCGACTGAGCATCACGCCGAGCAATACGTGGAAGAATCGGATGTCCAGGCACAGTCGGACGCCGGACTGCACTCAGGCGTAACACCGACGTCAACTGCCACACACGAACACAACGAACAGCCGAAACCGAAGCCGCCGCAACGACGCAGTCAGCAGCGTGCGGTGCAGCAACGAGAACATCAGAGTCGCAAACCAAAAGCGGAAGTTTCCAGCAAAGGATCGAATGCTGTGGCAAAGACATTTCGAATTGACACACCCGGAAAAAACTCCGGAGATACAAACGCGGATGCCGCTGGCGGCACGATCAAAAGCAACTCGAGCACTGGCGGTGGACGGCGCCGCATTGATACCGCTGAGCCAGTGGGAGAGACCGTCGAGACCGGTAGTTCACGTTCCCGCACACAGGGGCGCCCACGCCGCCGTTACATTGACGAGCCGCATGATTCGGCCGTTCGCGGCCCTCATTTTCAAGTCACGGTTCCCCGACGGTCCAATATCACGACGATCACCGGGCAGTTCCTGGCCTATGCGGGAGTACTTGGTTTGACAATCGGCACGGCCATGGTGATCTACGGCCACTTTGGCGGATACTCCGATTATACACCGACCGGCTGGCTGGTCACGACCGTCGCCCAGATGATGCTGTTTCTGGGTGTCATCAACCTGGTTTCAGGTGGCATCGAGCAGACGAACGACGATGTTTCGCAGCGAATCAACGTGCTTGGTGAACAGCTGATGAGAATCGAGCAGGTGACCGAAGAGGCTCTGCGCGGCCCAAAGATTCCAGCTCACAGGTACGCGGACTCGTCCGCAGCCGCCGAGTCTAACCGTGAAGTCGTCCCAGTTGGTGAACGCGACTAGAGTGGCTGAAGAGACAACTCCTGCGGGGGCTCCCCGCAATGGTGACAGGAAATAGCTGGCGATAACCATGGCCTCAGCAGACGCACAGTCACACGTCACAGGACAACATGATTCCTGAATCGTTGACCACTGATCCGGAAGATGACGTGGACGGCGTGTTGGTCCCTCCGCCCACTCCGATCAGCCTGCTGGCCAGGTAGCAGGCTGTCGTTGACACAACGGGTCATTGCCGTACCGCACGCTTAACGTGACCAGTGCCGCCTGTTGAAACACAACACATAATCTGTGGATCGCTGGAGGTGAGTTCCAATTCGGGTGATGGCACACCGTGCAGATGCTGGCATCGGTGTCAATGCGTGGTGGGACCACATATAATGCGTCACATCATTCCGATTGTCGGTCGTTGCAGCGATGCCACAAGGCGGTCGGCTATTCATGTTGCAGCACAGGTTACAACGAAGATCAGTTGCATTGACGAACCACAACGCCACGCACGACGTCCGCATTGTCCGACTCCTGTTTCGCATGGGCGTCGTGACGTTGGTTCTGCTTGCGGGAATCTGGCTGTTTTACGACAGAATGGCCGCCCAGAAAATAGCCACGTCGCTGGCGATGCCGTGCGGCATCATCTGGTATCTGCTGTCATGCAGCATTGTTGCGGCGCGATCGGCGGGGGCGGCGAAACTTACAAGGACGCTGGTTGTTGTGTGGCTGTTGTTCACCGGCCTCGGCAACAGTTTTATCGCAACACAGCTGACCCGCCGTCTGGAAGCCCCGTACGCGGAAATCAAACCCTTAACTCAGCAGCCGTTTGATTACGTCATCGTCCTGGGCGGTGGGGCTTCACTAGGGGCTAATCATCGGAGCCAGGGCAACAGCTCAGGCGACCGACTGATTCTGGCCGCTCAGCTCTATCATGCCGATATCGCTCGGAAACTGATTTGCACCGGCCAACGAATTGCCTCAATGGACGCGTCGTCGATGGATGCGTCCGAACGATCCCGAGACGTACTGACTCGGCTGGGAGTCCCGGAATCGGCAATTGAAATCTGTGGCGGACACAACACGGCTGAAGAAATGGAATCACTGGGGGAGCGTTTCCTGAACTCTGGACAACGAGTCGGGATCGTGACGTCGGCATGGCACCTGCCGCGAGCCTTGCGTCTGGCAAACCGCTACGACTTTGCACCTCAGCCTTTGCCGGCAAACTTTATGAACCGTCCCGCGTCTATAGAGTCGACACCCGGAGAAATCATTCAAGGTATGATTCCACAGGCCGGTTGCTTCGGGGCCATTACTACGGTCGCCAAGGAGTATCTGGCGATGGCGGTGGGCCGATAGTGGGACTCCGATTGCCGATGAATGCGGCGTGTATTCGCCCGGGACTTCCAGCGCAACTCGCAGGGGAATGCCGTTGCAACTTGAGAACGGATGAGAATGTACCTACGATCCGCAACAGTTCATTACCATTTCGGAAGCAACACAGCGGCAACGAATCATGAGTACCGGGAAAGTCGAAGGCAAAGTCCACGTCATTGAGGAAACGAAGACGTACGGACAGAAGGGATTTCGCAAGCGATTGGTCGTTCTTGAGCAGGATACCGGTCGTTTTACGAATTATCTTCCCATGGAATTCATCCAGGATGCGTGCGACGACGCCGACCAGCTGACCCTCGGTGCCGAAGTGGAAATCTCCTTTCGACTTAGCGGACGAAAGTGGCAACGTGATGAACAGAGTGAAGTGAAGTACTTCCTGAGCGCAGAAGCTACCGGCTTCCGAATTCTCAACGCGGGCGACAGCCCTGCCGACAACGGACCAGGCGCGGCTGATATTCCGTATGGCGAAACTTTCGCCTCTGATGAAGACCCGCCGTTCTAAAGGTGGCAGCAGCGGCATTCCCATGTGCGTGAGCCGGCCATGGGTTGGACATGGCGAACCTGGTCGAGTGCTGTTACGACCGATATTTCCCGGCCTGACTTTTGATGTCCCGCAGGACATTGTCGGGCGCCGCGTGTTCCGCTGGATGCTGGATGCTGGGGCGTTCCGGTTTCGTCTGAGATCGGATATGAGTGCAGGCGAGAGAGCACTTCGATCTGTGGCTCCGGTGCGCAGCTCGCACTACGTTGCACTGCTGGCCCTCCGGGAACAGGCGCCGGCGGAGCACCGTTCTGCAACTCTTCACGCTGGTATGGAACCTGTTGGACTTTGGGCGCAGTTGTCGTGAGGTTCGGCTAATCAGCCCGAGGTGAGACGTGGCTGCGCGGATTCACATTGCAACTGTCCCAACGCCGCTCGTTAGCCCTTTCCCCTGGCACTCAGCCAGGACGTTCCTCGCCCCCGTCAGCAGCAATGTGTTGGATATGGTCACGTTCATGGAGGTCTCCGACGTTTGCCCGAGATTCGTCCGCACTGCGGCCATCGAGGTTGATTTCCGGTGAGGACGTTGTTTTTAACCCGTTGGTGTTGCTGAATCAGCAGACTCGGGGTGATAATATGGCTTGGCTGCCTCAGCTTAAGTTGAGAGACGGCTTGCTATTCTTTAAAGAGTGCCGAGCAGTTGGAAGCCGCCGAGTTGGTAGCGCAGAGAGCCATCGTCGAATCTTTCGATGCCGCACGACTTCCGAATATTTTCACATCCGACTGAGGACCCACAGTTCTTGTGTTGCTGCTGTATAGCAACCTGTATGTCGAAGATGGCTGGCTGAAGACAGCCCGTCAGGAATTCATAACGTCTGGACAGGCTTCAGTGACCTCCGGTGACTGCAGCAGTATCGGTATGAAGATCAGCAATCGTCCCGTAACCTGACCCCTCGTTCGCCCTCGAAACTTTCCCAATACTCGTACCGCAACAGAATTGTCTAAACAACCAGAGTGTTTGACGGAATCACTCGTTGAGATACCAACGTGAATCGGGCAGCTCGACGGAACGTACTTGTGCCTTCTTCCAGCCCGGACCATGTCTGCCAGCCAGCCAACGCAACAGAACATGCAGCAATACATATTTAGTTAATGAGTCACAGGAGTTAGCCTTATGCGTTATCGTCATACGTCGAATCAACGCACCGGATTCACTTTAATCGAGTTACTGGTAGTCATCGCGATCATTGCAATTCTCATCGCACTACTGTTGCCAGCGGTTCAGCAGGCTCGTGAAGCTGCACGACGAACTCAATGTCAGAACAACCTGAAACAAATGGGGTTGGCCTTACACAACTACCACGACATACACAGAACATTCCCGCCAGGATGGGTGGACCAAACCGGCGGCACGTCGGCCAACTGGGGATGGGCCGTCTATCTGCTTCCTCAAATTGAACAGGCGAACCTGTACAATCGCCTGCAGGTGGGGAACCCGCAGAGTCTCGGAATGGCTCTGGATGACGCAGTAAAGCTTAAATCCATGCAGACTCCCATGACCGCACTTCGCTGCCCATCTGATACAGCACCTGAAGTCAATGACCATCACACGTTGCGTTCGGCCAACGGTAGGGAAAGGAGTGTGGCGACGTCCAATCTTGTCGCCGCCGCGGGCGGAGCAGACTGGACGGTAGGTGGCAAGTTGACCGGATCGTTTGGGCAGAACAGTCGCGTCAACCTTCGAGACATGATTGACGGATCAAGCAATACGATCGTCGTGGGCGAGCGGGCGTGGGAGTTGTTCATCCCCAATGGTGGAAAAGCTCAGTGCGGCGCCGCGACGTTGTACGGCATGAGTGCGTCGGCGGGAAACGGAGACATGCCGCGAATGACGCTGGCAAAAGGACTTTTTGGTATCAACGAAACGTTGGACGATACATCGTCTCAGCCAGTCGTTGATCGATGCAGCCGAGGGTTCTCAAGTCGACATGTCGGGGGAGCTCAGTTTCTGTTGGGAGACGGATCCTGCAGATTCATCAGCGAAAATATCGAGCGTGACCAGCAAGGGACAAACGGAGATTTTGTGTTCCAGAATCTTCTGAATATTGCAGATGGAAATACCATCGGAGAATTCTGACGGCCTCACACATCGGCACTGCGAAGTTTCACAAGGGCAGGCGTCCGAGAGGTGACTTTAGCCGGATAGTCGGCATTGGCGAGCGTCGCGTCACACGACTGCCGTGCAACTTGGAATTGTCCGGCGAAAGACCGCAGGACGCATCGCTGTGCTGGAACTTCTCGTTCTTTCACGACTGTTCAGCGTCAGGGACTCAGTCGACGCAGTGTGACAGAAACCGTCGGTCGTTTGAGTGTCTTTGAGATCCATGGCTGCGCCACGGCAGTAATTCGCGTGAGCTGATTGGGAGCGAGTCGCAGCATCCTGACGGCCTCGTCGTGAATTCGTTTGGACTGAGTCAAAGCTCGGCTCCACGCACTTTGCGACGGTGTGGTGGCCCAGACCGTAGCGGACGATTTCCTCAACGCTCATTTCGCCCGGGCGCACAGCAACAGGTAGCACGTTTTCCGTTGCGTCCGGTAGCGGGCGAGTGACGTCAACCGGAGCTGCCAGCGCAGCAGTCGATTGTGTCAACGGATCCGTTGGTTGGCTGGCCGCCTCCTGTTCCGCGATATCCTTGGAACGAAGAAACCACGTGGCTCCCGCGGAAGCGCCGAGGATCAGTACTCCGTAGAGTCCAAACATCAACATTTTCTTCATCACATCACCTTTCCACGAACTTTCTGTTTACTCTACGATCCTGGTGGTCATTTTCAGCCGACTGAAAAGTCTCTCTCCGCCACGTTGCGTCGCGAGAGCCTTTCGAAGCTCAGCATGACGACTCAGTCTCAGTTATTTGTCTGACATTGCACGACTGGCTCCGTTGGTGTCGGTTCTGGTCGCACCGGACCGGGACCGTCGTCCTGCCGTCCGGCACGCTGTCGTCGCCGACTGTTTGTTTCCTGTCGCGTGTTCTCTTCCTGATTTCGCTGTTCTTTCCGGTACTTTTCGAATTCTCGATCCCGAAAGTCATCCACAATATTCAGCTGCGTTTTCGCATCAGCGACAACCGCCACGGCCTGGCGGACGGCCGCCGCCGCCTGTTGTTGTATTCCCCGAGCGTGATTCAATTCCGTCTCTGCAAACACTGAAGCGCTCGACAGCGACTGCAGCATCGTTGCTGAAGTGTTGCCGATCATTTCCTGGACACCACGGTTGTGCAGCGACGCCAGTTGCTGATGCAGGGATTCCACTTGCTGATCCGCTTTCGTTTTTTCGCCCTGACACACGGCAGCCTTCAGCCTGGCAAGCTGTTCCGCCTGCTGCCGAACTCGCCGCAGTGATTCAATTCGTGATTGGAAACGTTTCATTGTTCAAAATGGCCATGCACCGGCCAGGCTCTGGACTTGTTCGAGTGTCTGCTCCCATGAAGATTGTTCGTTAACCTCCTGCTGCAGGAACTTTTCGATGGCGGGTGTCAGTTGAATGGCTCGGTCAACCTTCGGCGATGTCCCGGCTCGGTAGGCGCCGATCTGAATCAGGTCCTCCATCTCTCGATAGGTCACCATCATGTTTCGGACTTTCGTGGCAGCGACCTGATGGTCCGGCCCGGTAAGGTCACGGAACAGACGGCTGATACTCTCCAGGGCATCGACCGAGGGAAAATGACCGGCAGTCGCCAGCTTGCGAGACAACACGATGTGGCCGTCCAGTATCGATCGAGCTGCATCGGCGATGGGTTCGTCCATGTCATCACCTTCGACCAGCACGGTGATCAGCCCTGTGATTGTGGCCTTCGCACCAGCACCTAAGCGTTCCAGCACGCTGGCCATCAGCGACTGTACAGAGGGCGGATATCCTCGGCTGCCGGCCGGCTCGTCCAGCAACAACCCCAATTCCCGCTGAGCCATCGCCAGACAAGTCACACTGTCCAGAAAGAACAGCACATCCTTACCCTCGTCGCGAAAGCTTTCTGCAATAGTGACTGCAGTCAACACGGACTTGATTCGCATCAGCGGCGTCTGATCGGAAGTCGCGACCACCACAACGGACTGTTTCCGACCCTCATCGCCCAGACAATCCTCGATAAAGGGCCGCACTTCACGACCTCGTTCCCCCACCAGCACGATCACGTTGACATCTGCATTGGCGCCCTTGGCAATTTCACCCAACAGCGTACTTTTTCCAACACCGCTGCCTGCGAACAGACCTATCCGCTGGCCTCGGCCGATACTGATCAGTCCGTCGATCACCCGCTGCCCCGTGGTGAGTGGTTCATGGATACGAATACGGTCCATCGCAGCAGGAACGGTCGCTTCCTCCGGCCGTGACTGCGGGCACCGAATTGGCCCCAGCCCGTCGACCGGTCGCGCCAGTCCATCGAGCACTCGGCCCAATAGCTGTGATCCGACAGGCACGCGGCGTTTCTGGCCCGGCGCGGTGACTTCCAGTCCAGGACGCAGGCCGGCGGAGCTGTCAAAACACATCAGTTGAGATTCATGGTCATCAAATCCGACCACTTCCGCGGTCAGCATCCGGCCACCAGGCAATCGCAGACGGCACGCCTCGCCCACCGCAGCCGGCAGCGACGCACGCAGCAGTCCTCGTGCGCTACGCAGTGTGCCGACGGTCCGGAAAGCGGCGGAATCCTCGGCCAGCCGGGTCATCTGCTCGACGTTCAGTCTGAGTTTCATTCAGGTTCTCCATCCAGATCCGGCGAATATCCGCCAGTCTGTCTTCAAGGTCCATAACCAGTGTTGTGCGAGCCGATTCAACTCGGCAATTTCCTCGTATCATTGCGGTTTCCGGCACGACCTCGATTTCAGTGTCCACCAGTTGGCCCGCTTCTGAGTTTTCAATCAGTTCATTCAGCAACGTCGCATCTTCCGGGTTCAGCAAAATCCGCACCGGCTGCTCTTTGTGAAGGTGCCGCACCATAGACGCCACAAGGTCGTCCACGGCAAAGACGTCAGCGCCAAAGGCCGCTCCCACAATCCAGGATGCCGCCGTAATCGAAAGTTCCACGGTCGCCTGTTGCATCTCCGCCAGAGTCTCCCGGTGCTGCTGCTGCAGCTCTTCGATGGATGCACCAATATCGTTCAGCAGTTGCTGCAGATAATTCAACTGTTCAGCAATCAGTTCCTCTTTTGACGGCGTTGCGGGTGTCTGTTCCTTCGCACGCCGTTCAGATGCTGACTGCGAGGTGACGGTCACCATTCGTACGGATGATGGTGATCGCGACAGGGTAATACGATAAGGCTGCTGCATGACCGGCCTCCTATTCGCCTTCCTGATCGATTTTCGCAATCAGTTCGGCCACCGTCTCTCGCGCGCTGGTGACCTTGGACTCGGGGACACGTGTCATGAACTGCAGTTCTTCCTCGATCGTCAGCCGCGCTCGGCGGGACAGGTTTTCCATAATCGCATCAACGATTGCCTCTTCCGCCCCAAACAATGCGGTGGTCAGCCGCGCCTTGATCTCACGTTCGTCGGCCTCGTCGTCGTGCTGAGCGTCCGTTTCGTTGTCAAAGACATTCAGGTTGCGAGGTGATGATTTCAGGGCAAAATCAAAGAACCATTCAAAGTCCTTCAACACAGCGCGTTTTTGCTTCGTTCTCATGCCCTGCATCGGATCGCCCTGGATCTGCAACCGAATTTCGTCCGCATATTCCGCAGGCATATGTGACAGAACTGCTTCGGCGGTGTCTTCGCCGAGCAGCTTGAGTAGTGCCACAGATTGTTGTTTTCGGTCAGTCACGACAGTTTGTCAGATGTTAAGCTTGAACAGCGATTATCACGGTTGATTTCCATTGGTGGTTCCGGCGTTTCCATCATGCCGCTTTAGACGCAGGCAATGATGAGTCCGCTGTGTTCGTTTGATCTTCCTCTGCGCCCAGCCACCCAGCCAGTATCTTTGCTGCGACCTTGGGATTTGATTTCGCCTGGTCAGACAACGCTGCCAGCCGCTGCATTTCCTCCACAGAAAGCGCCTGCTCGCCTGATGAGTCCGTGACCATCACGGGTTTCATCTTCCTCAACAGCAGAAAGCCCAGCAGAAAAGCAATGCCGGCGATCAGCGATGTCACTACGGTCTGAATCATCGGCTCGTACTGCTCATACAGGCTCAGAATGCTGGGCGTTTCTTCGATGGGCAGGCCGCCGCCCAGTACGGCATTCACCACCTGAATTTCATCGCCGCGCACTGAGTCGTAACCGACCGCCTGCTTGATAATCGATTCAATCTGTGTGACGTCGATCGGGGCGGCGACCGGTGCCGGTGGGGCTGCGGGATCGCCATCAGCGACTGCCGGTGGCGCAGGCGGTGTCAGATCAACGATGGCGGCAACCGTCAGTCGTATGATCTTGCCAGGATTTTCTCGAATCACTTCCTCCGTGCTGCCGTTGTCGTATGTCGAAGAAATGATTTCCTTTTCATAGACCGGTTGGGTGCCGCCGACTCCGCCGACGCCTCCCCCCACCCGGCATTGGCATCAAATCCCACTTCGCCTGCGGGCG
>JBDONA010000104.1:0-15539 GCA_039831575.1 Fuerstiella sp.
GTTCTCCTGAAGGAGCGATTTCCACGGGACCGCCCGCTGCGAGAAAGACGCACGGCGGTAAATATGAGGAATCAACCTCATCGCGATAACGGGGAGGGAAATCGGGATTGTCTTTCGATCTTTGCGGCTTGGCGGCTTTGCGTGAGAAAAAAAAACATGAGAATGGGAACTGGATGACTTTATGTCGCGAGCTCGTAGAACGACCACCTGTTCGACGTCGCCCAAATTCGTCCTCGTTTCCTTCGAATCCGGAGTCTCAGATGTTTAGAGCATTGATTCTTTTGCTATCCGTCGTCGCATCGACATCATTTGCGGCCGAAAAGCCGAACGTGCTGTTCATTGCGGTCGACGACCTGAACCACTGGATCGGGCACCTGAAACGAAACGATCAGACGATCACTCCGAATCTTGACCGCCTGGCAAGTTGGGGTGTCAGCTTTGCACGAGCCTACTGTGCCGCCCCGGCCTGCAACCCATCGCGGGCAGCACTGATGTCGGGCATGCGGCCTTCGACAACCGGCGTGTACAACAACCCCCACGACTATCGACCGCACATCAAATCCGAACTGACACTTAACTCTTATTATCGAGCCAACGGCTATCGGGTCACCGGAGCAGGAAAAATCTATCATGGACGATTTGAACGACCGGACGACTGGGACGAATATTTCAAGAAGAAAAACGTGCCCAGCAAAGGCGCGTTCAGCAAGAGCAATTATAACGGTGTGACATGGAGTGTTCTAAAAGGCGATGACGACGTCGTTGCCGATTACTATACGGTCAATTACTGCATCGATGAACTGCAGCGGAAACGTCGTGACAAGCCGTTCTTTCTGGCGTGCGGTATTTTCCGACCGCATATGCCATGGAGCGTTCCAAAGAAATACTTCGACATGCACCCGCTGGCAGACATCAAGCTTCCACCGTATCGGGAAGATGATCTGGAAGACATCCCGCCTGCTGGCGTTAAGACAGCAAAGCCTCAGGGGGACCACAGGAAAATCCGTGAAGGCAACGCGTGGAAGGAAGCAGTTCAGGCATATCTGGCATCCGTTACGTTTGCGGACGCTCAGCTGGGGCGCCTGTTTGATGCGTTCGAAACCTCCGGACAGAAAGAAAACACAATTGTCGTGCTGTGGGGAGATCATGGCTGGCATCTGGGCGAAAAACATCACTGGCGCAAGTTCGCCCTTTGGGAAGAAGCAACCCGAGCGCCCTTGATGTGGGTTGTGCCTGGGATGACTCCGAAAGGAATGATCAGTTCGCGGACGGTCGACTTCATGAGCATCTACCCAACGCTTTGCGAACTCACCGGACTGGAAAAGCCGGGACACCTGGACGGTGTCAGCATCGCACCGCTGCTGAAGAATCCCAACGCCGACTGGAATCGTCCTGCGTTGACGACTCACGGAATCAATCAGCATGCGGTTCGCACGGAACGCTGGCGTTATATCCGCTATAAGGACGGCAGTGAAGAACTGTACGATCACGACGCGGCCCCCTACGAATGGACGAATCTGGCCAGCAAAAAACAGCACGCAGAATTGAAGCAGCAGTTGGCAGCATGGATGCCAAAAACAGAGAAACCGGAAGTCGCCAGGTCGAAGTGAAGAACGCTCGGTGGTCACTCGTTTAACCGCGTGCCCAACGGGCAACGCTAAGACGATCCGGTTGGGCACGCGCTTAAACAATTTCATCGCAGGAAGACCTGACACCATCAAGAATGCAATCCCCGACGTCTTTAAAGCTGACACCAACGCATCGCCGGATGACGTCGCTGCCAATGTCGGCGCTGAGGATTCAACCAGCGTGGACCGCCCGGAATTTCGCGGCCCCGTCAGTTACGGCTCGCTGCAACTGGCGACGCGTTACTTACTGTCGCCGCTGGCGGGATTCACCACGCTGCCCTTTCGTCGGATTGTCCGCAACATCGGTGGAGTCGGACTGGCGACGACCGACCTGGTCAACTGCCGCGCGCTGCTGTCGCAGAATGAACGCACGATGCAGATGATTCAGACTCATTCTGAGGACCAGCCGTTTGCCGTGCAGATTTTCGGCAGCAATCCGGAATTCGTAACGGTGGCGGCTCAGTTTCTGGAAGAACGCGGAGGGGTTGCCACGATCGACATCAATATGGGATGCCCGGTCAATCGAATCGCGGGCGCTGGTTGCGGGGCCGGCATGATGTGCAACGCAGGCAGTACGATTTCGCTCGTGCAGAAGGTGGTGGAATCGGTGAAACTTCCCGTCAGCGTCAAGATGCGACTTGGCTGGGACGACGACAACCTGTCGGCGCCGTTCTTTGCAAAGGAGTTTGAGCAGGTGGGAGTTTGCGCAATTGCGATTCACGGCCGAACTCGCGAACAGGGTTTCAGCGGGGCAGTATCACGACCGGGAATACGCAAGGTCGTGGAGGCGGTCGAAAACATTCCGGTGGTCGGCAATGGAGACGTCCGCAGCATAGCAGACGCTGCCACGATGATTCGTGAAACCGGATGTCACGCGGTATCGATCGGCCGCGCGGCTCTGGCCAACCCGTGGATTTTTCGACAGCTGGACGAATGGGAACGCACAGGCAGCTACTCCCCTGCCGGAACCTTCGAGGAACGTCTGCAGTTGATGCTCCAGCAGTATCAGTTTCTTGAAGAACAGCATCCTCCCGAACGTGCCATCCTTCTGTTCCGCAAGATGGCTCACTGGTATCTGAAGGGGATGCGCATTCGCAAGAAGCTGCGGGGTGATTTTCAATTTGTGAAAACGACCGACCAGTTCGACGCCATCCTGGAACGAATTCGGCAGGAAGGCCCTGTCGGCGGCAACCGCACGGGCGTTCTGACAGACTGCCACATTCCCGTTCCGAGTGGTCCGGTCGACAAGTGGTAGGCCCCGCTGCCAGCGGGGTATTTCCGTCCACCGTTGCCGTGGGTGAAAAACAGGGAAGAAGAACGCCAACGATGACCAAAGCCGTGAAACGGCGGCAGCAAGGTGTTGCGTATTCTGATGCCACCGCGTCACTGCTTTCCTGACGTGTGATTCTGCCAATCACCCACTGGCAGCGGGCACTACGCCGGTGCGGCTGCGCCGCCTCATACGGACTTAACGAAAATCGACGGCACAATAGTCCCATCCTACGCTCGAAAACCAAATCCCGTGACTGCCCCACCTTTACACTCCCTCAACCAGTCTCGACTTGCCGAGGCAAACGTTCTATCGTTGCGATGGCACAACGCAAAGACAACGTGGCGAGGACAGACGGGTACGCGGTGATTTCAGGATGAGAAATCTTTTTCAGATACCATTTCTGGTCCTGACCATACTGCTGGGCGGTACCGTCGGACTACACCTTCTGACAGGACAGGGGCTGCTTCACAGTTTCTACCAGGCGTTCATTTTGCTTGCGACTGTGGGTTCTCAGGAACCTCAGCCACTGACTGACGCGACGATGGTGTTTATCATTGTGTATCTCGCCAGCGGACTGGGAGTGTTCGCGTACAGTGCCATTCAGTTCGGACAAATCCTGGTCAACGCAGATTTTCGAAGACTTCTGGAGCGACGTCGTATGGAACGGCAGATCAACAAACTAACGGGGCACTTTATCGTTTGTGGTTTCGGACGAATGGGTCGAGAACTGTGCAACTATCTGCACGAGCGACATCAACCCTTTGTGATCATTGATGAAAACGCGGAACTGGTCACACCGGAGATGCGACGCGATGAATGGCTCTTTCTTCAGGGTGACGCGACTCAGGATGACATTCTGCAGGAAGCCGGAATCGCACGCGCACGAGCATTGACGACAGTGCTGCCGACAAACGCAGACAACCTTTATGTCGTACTGTCGTCCCGATTGTTGTCCAGCGAGCTGCAGATTGTGGCTCGCGCAAGTGATGACCGGGCTGCTCAGAAAATGCAGCAGGCGGGAGCGACACGAGTGATTAACCCGCTGTCGTCCGGAGCAATCCGAATGGCTCGCTTTATGCTTTCGCCGAGTATTGAGAACTTCTTAGAAGTGGCCGAGAGTGAAGGCGTCGACTGGGAAATCGCCGACGTTCATGTGCCAGAGGACTCTCCATTGGTTGACCAGCAGTTGAAGGATACATCGCTCCGGAGAGAGGGCATCATGCTGCTGGGAGTGTGTCGAAAATCAGGAGAAAAGTTCTTCCCTCCGCCCGGTGACCTCCGGATTCATTCCGGCGACAACCTGTTTGCGTTCGGAAGTTCCGATGACCTGCGCAGCTTGACCGACATGATGGAAGAGGCTTGATAGTCAGCGAAACGAACGAACATGGTTGAGGCCATCTGGAACATCTGGCTGGAACTTGCACCGTGGCTGCTGTTAGGTGCCATGGTTGCCGGGCTGATGCACGTCCTTGTTCCCACCGGCTGGCTGCGTCGACATCTTTCCGGTCGCATGGGTGTCGTTAAGGCCGTGCTGGTCGGTGTGCCGTTGCCGTTGTGTTCGTGTGGCGTGATTCCTGTGGGACTTGGTTTGCGCAATGAAGGTGCCAGCCGGGGAGCGTCCGTTGGATTCCTGATCAGTACACCGCAGACGGGTGTCGATTCCATTCTGGTCAGCGTTTCGTTCTTGGGCTGGCCGTTTGCCATACTGAAAGTGGTGGTTGCACTCGTGACCGGACTTGTCGGCGGGGTGGTCGCGAATATCGTTGAAGCCGAAGACGAGCCATCAGCCGACACGGCATCCGCGAAACCTGTGCGTTCGCCTGACGCGGCATCCAAACTGCAGGCATTCGTCAATCAATCGCTGGATGTCGTGCATTCGATCTGGGGTTGGCTGGTGATCGGCGTAGTTATTTCGGCCGTCATTACCACCGTCGTGCCACCGAACTCGCTTTCCGAAGTCGGCGCACTGACCGGCATCTGGGCGCTGCTGGTGACGTTGGTGATCTCTTTGCCGCTGTACGTATGTGCCACCGCTTCCGTGCCGATTGCCGCCGCTCTTGTTGACAGCGGCCTGCCATCGGGCGCAGCCCTTGTCTTTCTGATGGCAGGGCCGGCGACCAACGTTGCAACTTTGGGCGCCGTTTATCGGACATTGGGCCACAAATCACTGATCGTGTATCTGACAACAATTATTGTTGGCAGCGTAGGTGCGGGCCTGGCCTTCAATCACGTCATCGACACGTCGGTGACGCTGCATCACGTTCATGACCACACCTCCTGGTGGCGCATTGCCTGCGGGGCCGTACTTGCTGCCATGATCGTTTGGTTTGCAATCAGCGACGCTTTTCGTTTCGCCAGAAAACGAAACGTCGGGCGGCAGAATGGTGACAACTCAATAACACTGCACGTCGACGGCATGACGTGCGATGGCTGCGCTGCACGGCTGGAACGAGTGCTGGAAACGTCAACGGGCGTGGAACGGGCCGATGTTTCGTTCGCGGAAAGTCGGGTCACCATCTATGGCACAGATGCGCACGATGCTGTCGCGGAAGCCGTTCAGGCGGCCGGTTTTTCGGTTCGCGACGGCACCGTGGCAGCCGCGGTGGAATAAGGCAGTGGACAGGCTGCGTCAGGCCAGGTTTTCCCCGGTCGACACATTCGTTGGCGTTGATCGTTTAGGCAACGCCCGTTTTGATCCTCTTCACGCTCGAAACGCAAGCGAGTGAGTAAGTCACCTACGTCGAAACCCACTCGCTTGCGCGTCGAGCTGGTATTCGCCCCTTACCTGGTGCCTTCCTGACACTTTCCCCGTTCGTTTAACCGCGTGGGCAACGCGGTTAAACGAGAAAATCATTTCGTCACGTTTTCTGATAGCGGCAATTTCGCCGAAGTGTCGCTGTCCGGTTAAACCATCGAAGATGGCCTATTGAACGCGATCGAAGCGATAAACTCCTTTGCCGCTGATCGTTTCCAGCGTGTAATACATCTCGCCGGCTTCGTCTTCTCCAAACGCCAGCACGGGTAATCCTGTCGATGCGATTCCCATGCATTGAGTAACCCTGCCGGCGGCTTTGTCGTATTTCAGAGCCCGAATTCTGCCGCTGATGAAGTCGGCATACACGTACCAACCCTGCAGTTCAGGCAATCGCGAACCCCGGTAGACAAACCCACCGGTAATCGATTTTCCGATTTGATGGTCGTATTCCCAAACAGGTTCGATCAGCTTACCTGTTGCTTCAACCGGCTTGTTGTTAAAGGGATAAGACGCTTCGCGAACGCTCCAGCCGTAATTGCCGCCGCGTTGCACGATGTTGACTTCCTCCCAGAAATCCTGTCCGACATCAGCCGCCCACACATCACCGGTTTTGCGATCGACCGTCAGTCGCCACACATTTCGTAAACCGTAGGCAAAGATTTCAGGTTTGGCCCCGTCCCGCTGCACAAACGGGTTGTCACGGGGAACCGCGTAGTTGTTTCCGTTTTGCCTGTGATCGACATCGATGCGCAGAATGGAACCCATCCAGGTCTTCAGGTTCTGACCGTGACCAAGCGGATCGTTGCGCCCGCCACCGTCGCCCAGCCCGATGTAGAGGTAACCGTCGTGGCCGAAGGTGATCGACCCACCGTTATGGTTCGAAAACGGCTGCGGTATTTTCATGACCACCTGTTCGCTGAACGGATCTGCCCGATTCGGATTGTCGCCGGACACCCGAAAGCGGGACAATATCGAAACACGTGGCTCTTTCGACGAACTGTAATAGACGTAAAAATGTCCGTTCTTTTTGTAGTTTGGATGGAACGCCAGCCCCAGCAGACCTTCCTCGTTGTCATTCTTCCAATCCTGCACCTTGTCGCGGATATCCAGAAACAGACTTGCCTGTTTGGCCTGCGGATCGTTCGGGAAAACGTAAATAGCGCCTCGCTGCGTCCCCGCAAACATGCGGTTGCTGCCGTCGCCAGCGTGAGTCAGCGCCATTGGACGAATGTTTCTGGTCCTGCCGTTTTCGTCCACACCTTCGAAGCCTTCCCATTTCAGGTCCGGGAAAGCCACAGTCCCTTTCAAGGGCAATTGACCATCGACCGGGTCAGCAATCTCGCCATCATCCGACAACGTGCGAATTTTGATATTGCGAAAGGCGACCGGATCGCCGTGGTCCTGCAGACAGATGTGTCCTTTTGTCGCTTTGCCGAACAAAGGAAACTCCGCGAACTTGCTGGCGGCCACACGCTTGTCCCATTCAGCATCGCCCTTGCGGAAGTAATAATAGCTGACACCGTTCACCGCGACTTCACATTGCCGCGGCGAGATTCGCAGGTAGACGTGATTCCATTGCCCGACCGGGCGAGTGGCGTCGTCCATGTCGATGCCTTTAAAACCCACCTGGTTTTCAAACTTCGTGGCCCATGCGGGTTTGACAGGTTTGTACAACTGATAAAGCCAGCCCGCTTTTTCTGGATCGTGGCCATCCACGTTGTCCTGAATCTGCACCTCAGGCCCGGTCTTCCACGGTTGCGGCTCGTCTTCAGTCACGTGAAACATGATGCCGCTGTTGCCTCCTTTTGAGATACGGTATTCCAGCGACAGTTCGAAGTTTTCAAACTGTTCCGTGGTCACGATGTCACCCGCGCCGTCACCGACGCGGTCAAGGACACCGTCCGCCACAGCCCAGCCACTCCTCATTTTCTCGTCGCGATAATTGCGCCATCCGTCGGTCGTCCTGCCGTCGAACAACATTTTCCACCCGCCACGTTTTTCTGCCTCGGTAAGACCGTTCAGCGGCACTTCGGCAAGGCAGATCAGATCGAAGTTCAAAATCAGAATTGATGAGAACAGAACGAGTCGAATTGAAGAATTCATCGGTGGTGCTTTGCGTTACGGGTGACTGACAGAAAGCAGCGTGACAGAGCGAATCGCGAAGAGTGACTACAGCATTTCACGCTGACTTGTGGCCGCGAAGAACGCTTTTCGACAGCAGTTTCGTTACTCCCACGAGCCAGTATTGTCTAAGACAATAAACAAATTGCTTTTAAATGCCCACAGATTTACGCCAGGTCTTCGCCATCAACATGTGACCGGCGGGCGTCGGGTGGACACCATCTCGTGCCAGGTCACCGGGACTGGTTCCTGCAGCGACGGCATCGTCGAACATTTTCTGAAAGGGCACCCAGATTGCTCCGGCTTTATCAGACACTTCCCGGGCATATTGACGGCGCGTGTCGAATTCCGGAAACCACTTGTCTTCGTTTTCCTTCACCGTTCCGCTCATCAGAATAAAGGGTTCACAGATCGCCAGAGTCACCGACGGCAGACCTTTTTTTGTCCGCTCCAGGAGTGCCGTAAAACCATCACGATAAACTTCAGCCGTGCCATCGTAGCGCCCGGCCAGCATGTGCCAGATATCATTGACGCCGATCAAAATGCTGAGAATCTTCGGCTTAATATCGATGCAGTCTCTGTTCCAGCGTTTGTCCAGGTCCGGCACTTTGTGCCCTGAGATGCCTCGGTTATGAATCTGCAATTTCAGATTTTCATAATCGCGATGAAGATCGGCCGCAATGTATGACGGGTATCCGCGTCCCAGACCCTCATTGGCAACCGGATCCCTCTTGTTGCGGCCGGCATCCGTAATGGAATCGCCCTGAAACAGGATTACGTCACCTGTCGCGAGAGAAATCTTTTCTGCCGCAAAAGAGCAATCGGTAGTGAGCCATGCGGCAGTTCCGGTGGCTGCAGCCGTGGAGATAAAGGATCGACGATTCATGGTGGATTCTTATGCAGGTGTGATTGTGGTAACGAGAAGCATCGGGTCAGGAACAACATACACATCCGAACGCCGGAATTAAAGTTGTCCGGCCCTGCCGGTTCCAGGCATCAGTCGCGAATTCACGGCAAAGTACGTCGCCTGATCGAATTGTGATGGTTGAAGTCGTCGGCAAACGCGTCCATGAGTACAAGCTCAAGAAATTCGACTGAGCACAAGACGTGTTGTCGATAAGGGCAAGCCGATTCGGGAACTGCTGCGACAGCTTGACCGTCCTTGACGGCGCTGTATCCGAGATGTTCCGTCACTCTCAGCAAACCTGCGGTTTGAATCCTGCGTTAAGGCCACGTTAATGCGTTAAGCACCTGAAGTCGCTTTGCAACATCGCGGAACTGAGGGTCCACAGCGGTAATTTCTCCGTAGTGCTCGACTGACTTTGCGTATTCTTTGCGGGTTTCGTAGAGTCTTCCCAGCCAGTAATGTGCCAGCTTGAACGACCTTGGCTTTGCGGCGCGATCGACCTCCAACAGGGCGATTTCCAACTCTTGACGGCCGAGTTCTGCCTGATCTGACCTGATCCTGCATTCCCCTATGGCGATTCTTGCTTCGGTCTGAAGCTGTGGATCTGCACAGACTTTCTGAAACAGACAGATCGCTGTTTCCAACTGAGACGCTCGCCGATAACAGTCTGCCAGATAATACGTATGCAACAGACTGTCCGGGTTTTCCTGGACCCGTTGAGAATGAATTTGAATCTCCCGACGGGACAGGTCGGTCAGGAGCTCAGTCGCCGTCTCACGCCGTCGATCAGACTTCGGGTCCTGTCTGGCGGCGTTCCGAGCGTCCACAGCCTGCTGCCGCAGGAATGCGACTTCCACATCTTCCAGTCGGGTTTGAATCGATCGGTCACCGGGAACAATACTCAGCGCACTCCTGTAGGCTTCAATAGATTTTTCATGTTCCTTCCGCTGAGCATGATGCTGTGCGAGCGTCACGAAGGCGACGAATTTTTGATCGACGGCTGACCGCGGCTCTTCCTGCCTGTCACCGACATCGCGAGAATTATTTGCCGTCGCAAAACCCCGCTGTTCCATGAGCGAAGCGATGTCAATTGCACGAATCAGATCTTCCGCGATCAGACTCGTGGGGTCGATCACACGCATCTTCTCGAAGCAGCTCTTTGCCATCTCCAACTCACCGTTGGCCTGCAGGACGGCTCCGAATGATCGGAGATACGCAGTGTTGGCCCCGTCGATTTTCACCGCCGATGTCCATGCGTATTTGGCAATTTCAACACGGTCCACCCGCGCGGCGGCTTCGGCGATGTGAGCGAACGTTCGCGCATCCCAGGGATCAATGGCGATCGCATCTTCGGCCAATTGATCCAGTGCGGACCAGTCTTCCCGGACGTTCGCTGCCCTGATCCGACCGCGAATGGCGGCCAGCTTGACCCGACTCAGCTTCGAAACATTGCCGTTCTTCTGAAATTTTCGGCGGCAACTTCGATGCTTCTGCTTGCGATACTCCAGTTCGTCTGGTTTGAGTCGAACCGCCGAACTGAGACATTTCACCGAATCACCCCAGTCCTCCAGATCCATTGCGCTGATGCCTTTTTCGAACCACTGCAACGCCTCTGTGTTTGATTCTCCGGATGATGATGAGCTCAATGACCTGCCTCTTTGCAACTGAGAACAACGCAATCGCCTCGTTCTTTGAGCGACTGCCCGAGAAAGCAAAACCCGCCGCGTTGGTCATGAGTCGATTCAACAACAGCCGGTTTGCCTCTGAGTTTCAAAACAAAGTTTAACAAAAGCCACCGGCCGGATTCGAGTCATCTTGTGAAGTGGGGAAAACGTGGCAACAGAATTGTGGGCAGGCGGCACCTGAACACCAGCCACTTGTGTTGAGAGTTTTCCCAGGTGTCACATCAGCGTGACGGCTTTCCATGCTCTTCAAAACATCAGATGCAACAAACTGCTGACACAGCCAAACCGTTCTGTTGTCTGCGTCCCGTGCTTCTCGTCGACTGCGCTCTGGCCATTGCATGTCCTGCCGTCCTGCGTCTCTACGGTGGTCGTCAGGGCGGCACCAGTGATTCTGCCTGATGGCAACGCCAGAAATTCTCCATCACAAATGGCTGAAAACGGCACATATGAGACAATCTTCCGGATTGTCGACTGACCGTAGCAACCGAGGTCTATGCTGGACTATTTACTTCACTGCAGCGAATTTCGCTGACTCATGGCCGCGGTTGACGTGTTTCAATAGCAGAATGGCTGCTCCCACGAGCCAGAACTGGTTCCGTCAATTTGTAAACGGCTCTAAGGGATCTCCGGGGACAAGTGACATCGATGGCCGCAGTGATGATCGCAGGACTGTACAAGTCCGTCACACAGCAATTAGAAAATCGCGATTAAGACCGCTCGTTTTCCAGGTTACTGCATAGATCGTTCGTAACCATTTGCTTTGTTCGGCTATTAATTGTGCAGCCACGTTCACCTATTCATTTCATTCGGCAATTCCTCATCAAGACCATCCAAATTCAGAGAAGGAAAACGAAATCGTGAAGCCATCACTATCGATCCTGCATCGGCTGCTCCTGGCCAGCATTTGCCTTGTCGCCGCGGTGACTGGAAACTGCATTGGACGAAGGGAACCATGGAACTCGTCAACCTTGCGGACGACCCTTCGGAACAGAAAAACGTTGCCGCTGGCCACTCTGCCAAAGTGCGGGAACTCAGTAACGCGTACGACCAGTGGATCACAAAGATGGTCGACCCCATCACGGGCGGCACGAAACGCGTGGATTCATTCAAGCCTGCCGATATCGAACCAGCGTCTGAGAAAAAGGAATTGACAGAGCGTGAATTGAAGCGAGAACAAATTCGGGCCGAACGGAAAAAGCAGCGTGTGGCAGAGAAGAAGGCGAAGAATCAATCATGACACGTGCGACGCATGTCACCCTGTCGTTCTGTCCGGCCTTCTGTTTTTGTGTGTAGTCCACAAAGTGGCCCGAACAAATCTTTACGCCAGAATCGAACCTGGCCAACACCAACACAAGACCCGGCAATGCATATCACGACAAAGATTATGACACGAATTCAACAGGCAGCATTGGGCATCGTGGTGGCGTTGGCGTTAGCCGTCGACGTTGCGGGCGCCGATACGAAACCGAACGTCCTGTTCATCGTTTGCGATGACCTGAATACTCACGTATCGACGTCTGGATATCCGCATATCAAAACTCCCGCTTTTGATGAGCTTGCCGCCGCGGGCATGACATTCCGTCGGGCGTACTGTCAGTACCCCGTGTGCGGTCCTTCCAGAGCCTCCTTTCTGTACGGTCTGTATCCTCAATCAACCGGCATCCTCGACAACAGTTCCGACATTCGAGATGTGCGACCTGGCACGGTGTCGATGCCGCAGCGGTTTAACGAGTCCGGTTACTGGACCGGAGCGGTCGGCAAGGTGTTTCACAATTCCGGTGCTGACCCCGGTGAAGTGGCCTGGCACGAAATGCTGCGGTTCGAAAATGACGAAATGCCGCTGGTGACGCCGATCCGCGAAAAGTTTGAGGCGGAACATGGATCAGTTGATCAGGGCAAGGCCCGACGACTGTGGCGGCAAGAGTATGCGACGATTGCCACACAGACTCGCGGCCAGCAGCCAGGTTATGGTCCCAGTGGTCTACGTGATGACCAGCACAAGGATGGCAGAAATGCTCGGCAGATTGTCTCATGGCTGGAACAGAAAACTCACGGAGAAAAACCGTTCTTCATGGCCTGTGGCATTCAAAAGCCTCACGTTCCATTCCTGGCACCGGACAAATATTTCGATATGTACCCGCAGGCCAGCCTTAAGTTTCAGCCTGCATCGCCGAAGTTCTGGGAACAGGCGCCACGAATCGCCATGGTCAAACGCTATGGAGGATTCGGGTTTGAGTTAGGCGTCGAAAACGATGCTCTCCGACGCGAGTACATGCAGGCCTACCACGCCTGCATCTCATTCATCGATGCGCAGATTGGACTGGTCTTTGATGCCCTCAAAAGTTCGGGGCACTGGGATGACACAATTGTTATCCTGACCTCTGACCACGGCTACCAACTGGGTGAACATTTCATGTGGGGCAAGGTCACATTGTTCGAGGTCTGTGATCGCGTGCCACTGGTGATTCGAGTCCCGAAAGGTTCGCAAACAGGACAGACGAAGGCCGGATCATCCAGCGAAGGACTGGTTGAGCTTGTTGACCTGTTTCCGACACTCGCAGAGCTATGTGATGTCACTCCGCCCAAAGATCTGCAGGGCCGAAGTCTGGTCCCCATGCTTCGTGATTCCAGCGTAGCAGGAAAGCAGGCCGCGTACACCGTCGTCAGTCGAGGCAAAGAACTCGGCAAGGCGATTCGCTCGGGGCAATGGCGCTACACAAGCTGGCCCGGTGGAGAGGAACTCTACGATCTGAAAAACGATCCGACCGAGCAGAAGAACCTCGCCAACTCGAGACAACATTCCAGCACTGTCAAAGCCATGCGCACCCACCTTGCCCAGGTTGAAGCCGTGGCTGTGTCAAAGAAACGATAGAGACGTTGGGCCGGTGACTGTCTCCGAATCCCAGAGTTGTCAGGATCGTCGGTTTCCAACGTTTTTTCGCAAACGAACCCGCGGCTAGCGCCATGCGGCTCACATCACCGTTTGAAAAACTGTGTTGCCGTGGACTCGGCGTGAAGTGGTGTTGAATTTCCTCGCGAAGCATTTAAAGTAGGTGGTCCTGCGCCGACTGAACTCCCTCCGGTAGTGCGACCTATGCTGCGACAGATAATTCCGTTTCTGATTTGTGTGCTGTCACTTGTCCTGGGCGCCGCGACGCCAGGGGTCGGAGCTGACGAACGTGAAGCGACGACCGGCATGGCAACACCAGTTGTCCGGAAAATGGTGCGTGACTTTTGTCTGGATTGCCACAGCAGCAGCGATCCGACTGCTGGTGTCGACCTCGAATCGATCAGCCAGATTCCCGTCGCGCGGCATCTGGACGTTTGGGAAAAAGTCGCGAGAAAACTGCGGGCGCGTCAGATGCCGCCCAGTGACAGTGCTCGTCCTGAAGAATCAACGTATGACAGCGTTCAGGCAGCGCTGGAACAGACGCTGGATCAGGTCGCGGACGATCATCCGCACCCCGGACGCACCGACACCTTTCGACGTTTAACGCGGGCCGAGTACCAGAATTCCATTCGTGATCTGCTGTCCCTGGACATTGACGTCACCACGATGTTGCCGGCAGACGAAGCCAGTCACGGTTTCGACAATATTACCGTCGGCGAACTTTCACCGACGCTGCTGCATCGTTACATCTCCGCCGCACAGAAAATAAGCCGACTGGCGATTGGTGGATCTCAGAATTCGCCCGGCGGCAGGACCATCCGCGTTCGCCCGGACCGTACGCAGGAAGAACGCGTCGCAGGGCTGCCCCTCGGCACACGTGGCGGAGCACTCATTCCATACATATTTCCGCAGGATGGCGAGTACGAGATTCGCATCCGCCTGACGCGAGACCGCAACGAGCACGTCGAGGGACTCAAGCAGCCGCACGAACTGGAATTGCTGCTGGATCTTGAACGCGTCGGGTTATTCACCGTGAAACCGCCGCGAGGCAATGCAAAACCTGACGGTGAGTACGGCAAGCCAGGTCATGCCAACGTTGATCGGCACCTTATGGCACGCATCACGGCGACGGCAGGTCCACATCAGATAGGAGTGACCTTCCTGAAAAACCCCTCGTCATTGCTGGAAACCAGGCGACAGCCGTTGCACGTCCATTTCAATATGTATCGGCATCCGCGACTGGGGCCTGCGATTTACCAGGTTTCGATCGCCGGTCCGTTTGAGGCAACGGGTTCCGGTGACACGCCCAGTCGGCGACGAATCTTTGTATCTCGGCCCGCAGGCCCGGACGAAGAAGAAGACTGTGCGCGGCAGATTATTTCGAATCTGCTGCGTCGCGCCTGTCGGCAGCCGATCGACCAGGAAGACCTGATCAAGCCGATGGCGTTATACCGTGAAGCATGCCAGGAAGGCGACTTCGAAGATGGCATCGAAATGGCACTTAGCTCCGTGCTGATAAATCCCCGCTTCCTGTTCCGGATTGAACGGGATCCCGATGGCGTCTCACCCGGAGCTGTATATCGCATCAGCGACATCGAACTGGCGTCGCGTTTGTCGTTCTTCTTATGGAGCAGTATTCCGGACGACGAACTGCTCGACGTGGCAGCGCGCGGTCAGCTAAGCAAGCCGGAGGTGCTTGAACAGCAAACGCGACGCATGCTGGCGGACGATCGTTCGCGGGCATTGGTAGGCAATTTTGCGGGTCAGTGGCTGCATCTCCGCAATCTGGAATCGATAACTCCGGACGGGCGTCTGTATCCGGATTTCGACGACAACCTGCGACAGGCGTTCCGGCAGGAAACGGAGCTATTCTTCCAGAGCATCATGCGTGAGGACCGCAGCGTCCGTGACCTGCTGAAATCAGACTACACGTATCTCAACGAACGTCTGGCCAAACACTACGGCATCCCCCACGTTTACGGCAGTCGATTCCGACGAGTGTCACTGGGTGAAGACAGCCGCCGCGGTGGACTGCTGCGGCATGGCAGTATCCTGACCGTAACGTCGTACGCCACACGAACTTCGCCCGTGCTCCGAGGAAAATGGATTCTGGAGAATATCCTCGGTACACCAACTCCACCACCACCGGACAATGTGCCGGCGCTCAAGGACAACACCGTGGCCGCCAACCTTTCCGTACGTGAGCGACTGGCGCAGCACCGTGCAAATCCGGCCTGTGCCAGTTGTCATAACCTGATGGATCCCGTAGGTTTTTCACTG
>JBDONA010000239.1:0-15514 GCA_039831575.1 Fuerstiella sp.
AATTCGTTGGTCACTCGTACGGGAATCTGTGAGAATCATGAATACAGGTCAAGATCAGATACCGCTTGACACGTTCAGGGAATAAGCAATAGGATCGCGCTGGCATATTGCAAGGAGGCGATGACTTCATGATCAATTCAAATTGTCGCCGTGTCACCCACCTGACAATCAGTGTGTGTCTACTGTCCGTCAGCTTCTGTGCGGGACAGGAAGTACCTGGCCAAAACTCCGCTGCACGAGAACCAATCGTGCTGCGCGATTGTCGAGTGACATTGCTGCAGTCAGCTGTTCTCGCAAGTAAGCGATCCGGGACCATTGCAAGGATTGACGTCCTGGATGGTGACATTGTGCGAGAAGGCCATCAGATTGCCCAGGTCCATGACGACCTGGCACGAGCAAACCTGGCCACTGCTGCCCTGAAGGCCGAAAACGACGTTGATCTGAGATATGCAGTGAAACTGAGTAGATTGGCACAGCTTGAGTATTCCCGCGCCCTTGAGCTGAACAAGGAAATTCCCGGAGCTCAGCCCGAACAATCGATCAAGAATCTTAAGATGACCGCAGAGCGTGCGTTACTTCAGATTGAGAAGGCATCTCACGACCTGGCCGTCGCAAAGCTTGAGCTGGACACCGCCAGAATCACACTCGATGGATACAGCGTTAGGGCTCCATTTGAAGGAGTCATCCTTCGAGTGCAGAAGTCATTAGGTGAATCTGTTCGGGAAGGTGAACCCATCGCCGATCTTGCCAATCTGAAAGAACTAAAAGTCGAAGGATTTCTGCCGCTGGACATGGCATGGATGGTCCGTCGAGGACAATCGGTCGAAGTTCGAGTGGAAATTCCTGGAATTAATCTGGCTGTGGAAAGCGTTCGCTTCTACGGCGAAATTGTATTCGTGGACTCAGAAGTTCAGGAAGTCACCCAGCAGGTACGCGTCTGGGCCAAAGTTGTCAATTCTCACGGACTTTTGAAGTCTGGACTGATCGCCACAATGCGCCTGCCGCGGGGGGAAGTTCCGCGAGTCGCTGCCAAGCCACAGCGCAGGTGATTCAGAAAAATGTGCGGGACAGCACATGTCTGAGACATTTATCGTCGCAGATCACTCCGGAATCGGCCCAGCTGCCCCCGCAGTGCCTTCCGACGATTTCGCATTCATCGAACTGTTGCAAATGAGCGCAACGGCCAAACGATGTGGCCGCATTCTTGCCAACTCGTGAATATGTTCGACGCAGTCGAATGCCCCAGTTTCTCGCTGAATTACATTGGGCGTCTCACGAAGCATAGCCAGCGAGGATGCGATCAATCGCTTGTCCGAATCGTTTGTGATCTAAGGCATTCCCGAATGCATCCGGAGCGACAACGGTTACCGTCCGCACAATTCGCCTGGCAGCTTGTTTGAAACAATGTTCGACCCCACAGCACTCTGAGTAATCCGGCCCGGAAACTTCGCAACATCTGGCCAGTACAAATCGTCCTGATGAAGGCTCGATTTTCTCATCGACGTTGGCACAAAAAATGGGTGCGAGGCAGAGGGAAAGTCAATACGGACAACTTCTTTCCGGGAACGCGAGCCGCAATCGGTCTTTGGCAGGTAATGCTCAAAGAGCAATCGCCGTGCCGTCGTCAGTCGAAGCCCAATTCTTCACTCTTTCTTTGCACTTGGTTAAAGGACTCATGCGATTGGCCCAGACTTGCCGATCGTAACGTTGGGGAAGTACGTACACCCCATAACAGGAACGAGTCATGCTGTTTCGTAAATTGATTTCGTCTCTCAAAGACGCCGACGACTGCATAAAGCGAACTGAACGCTACGTGGGCATCGAACAGTTGGAAGACCGACTGTGTCTTGGTGGACTGGGGACCATTCCTGTTCCGATGAGCTCTCCGGCCGTCGATGGCACATCAGCTTCCGACGCGGGCCTTGTGCAAAGCCAGGTCACCTATCAGGCCGCGTCCGAAAACAGTAACACGCCGATCTCAATTCGCTATGACTTCCGCGATGAGTCCGGATTCCAAAACCTAATCAGCGTGGAGCAGCAACGCATCGCGGTCATAGCTCTCAACGAATGGTCCGACGCAACGAATCATAGGTATACATTTGAGCGTGACACCGAGTCTTCCCGTGACAGCATCCTGAACATCGGTGTTGGTGACCTGTTGGCCCTTGACTATGAAAGTCGTCCTGGAGCAATACTGGGGCTAGGCGGAAGCCAGGCAACAAATATTAATGGACAGTCGACGGTTCATGGGACAGCCTGGCTGGATGCTCTGGAAACATGGGACACTCAACCTGGGAATGGAAATCGAACTGGCACACACGATTTCTTCACTGTGGTCGCACACGAAGTCGGACACGCATTGGGGTACCAGGACACGATTGGCGGACCTGGTATCATGAACAGTCAGTACACCGGAGCACTGACTCTGGACGCAATCGCAAAATCTGTTCAGGCATCAGCTATCCCAGCAACGTCCATTGGTGATCAAACGCTTTCAGCGGGATCATCCTCATTCGAGGTAGGGCCTCTCGCAGATCCTCAGATCACATCAGCGGATGTAAAACTGCTCCTCGACCGAGCGACTGCCGCCACGCCAAGCGAGGACGCGATTATCGCGATCGTTGACCGAAATGGTACGATTCTGGGAGTGCGAACTGAAACTGGAGTCGTCGCCCCGAACGACCAGATTCTCAGCTTCATGATCGATGGTGCGGTTGCCAAGGCGCGAACCGCTGCGTTCTTTGCAAATGATACAGCCCCCTTGACATCACGCACGGTTCGTTTCATCAGTCAGTCTACGATCACTCAACGAGAAGTTGAAGCGGACCCCAACAGCACCGACCCAACAACACGTGGCCCTGGCTTTGTGGCACCGATTGGCCTGGGTGGGCACTTTCCGCCTGAGATTCGTTATACGCCACCTGTCGATCTGTTTGCCATCGAGCACAACAACCGCGATAGCCTGATTCACGCTGGTGCGAACGGTATTCGTGAAAACGGCGGTGGGGACGACATTACCCTGTCATCACGCTTTGACGCGGATTTCCTGCCAGGGAAAGAGATCCTGGCACCAGAGTCTTACGGTTTTGCCTCGGGACTTGCATTGACACAACAATCACGTGGAATTGCCACTCTGCCTGGCGGAATTCCTCTGTTCCGAGATGCTGACAATGATGGATTTGGGGATACTCTGGTAGGCGGAATCGGCGTCTTCTTTCCTGGACCAGATGGCTTTGCAACACATGAACAGGGATTCGTAGCCCAAATCGGACAAACGGAAACTGAACGGACGAATTCTCCTCTTGCCCTTGAAGCCGAGTATATTGCTCTTGCCGCTGCAGGAGGCAGTTTAGGTGCGGCTTCAGCGGCAGGTCATCCAGCCGCCAAGGTTGGTGACCTGGCCGGCCTTCCTCCAGTTGTCGATCTTGACCTTCCGTTTGGCAATATCACGCTGGTGGGAATTGAGCTGGAAATTATTGGCCCGACACCGGGGATTCAAGGAGTTCGAGACCTTACGTCCTTTGGCATTAATCTCGGTATTGGCACAATCAACGGTACAGATCACCTGGTGAGTACCAGCGGTGATTTCTATCTGGACGGCAGTGCCGTTCCCGAAGGATGGTTGGTAGCGGCGAAAAGTGGCGTCGGGATCACAGCTGCGGAAGTCGAACAAATCATCACTCAGAGCATCGCTGGCGCCGAAAAAACTCGTGCCGCCATCCGTTTGCCAATCGGCTCCCGAACAAACATGGCCTTTGCCGTGACAGACAAGACAGGCGACGTACTGGGATTGTATCGCATGCCGGACGCCACCGTATTCTCAATTGACGTTGCTGTTGCGAAAGCGAGAAACACTGCGTACTACGCGGACGCAGCAGCACTCCAGCCAGAAGACCAGCTGCCTGGAGTTGCGACGGGCGTGGCGTTCACGAATCGGACATTTCGCTTCCTGGCCGAGCCGCGATTTCCCTCTGGCATCGAAGGCACGACACCGCCTGCATTTTCCACGCTGAACACTACCAAAAATCCAAATATCAATGTTGCCACAGCGGAGAATATCGGGGCGCCGGTTGCAGCGTCAGAAATGAACGACACTGTGCTTGGATACGATGCGTTTAATCCAGGCACAAATTTTCGCGATGCCAGCACCCCATTGGAACATCAGAACGGAATCGTGTTCTTCCCGGGAAGTACTCCGCTCTATAAGAACGGAAAGCTGATCGGAGGCTTTGGTGTCAGTGGAGACGGTGTGGATCAGGACGACGTGGTCAGCTTTATTGGCGCTCAGGGGTTTCTTCCTCAACAAAACGGTGCCATAGCTGCCGATGAAGTCTTTGTTGACGGAGTACGACTGCCCTACATCAAGTTCCTGCGCAATCCGTTTGCCTGATCGTCGCAGCTGCTAAGCACCTTTATTCAAAGAACAAAGCATGAGCAACACAGGGTTTCGCTACAATCCGTGTATACGTGGCAGCAAGTGCATTCACTCATTCATCGTGCTGGCCATCCTGACATCCTGCTGCGATCAGTATTGTTGTGCACAGATTCTCCACCACGTCAGGAAACGCAACGGCCTGGGACACAACACGTGTCAGGAGGCCCCAATGACTCGCGCCGGGAACCCACACTTGATTTCTCGCTGGGCACGTTGCTTTCCCGGTTCAACCTACAAAGGATACTATGTCGGCGGTGGCGCAGCGCGGCGCAAGGTTGCCGCATCATCGTTTTACGGTGAACATCGTTACGTAAACGAGGGGACTTTCGGCGTGGACTATGCCCCTTGGTATTCACGTGTCACGCTGCGTTGGTTTCATGGTCGAAAATATCAGGACGGTGAAGGGCACTACGAACCCGATGAATACAACAATCCGCTGGACAACCATTTCGGTTTCGGTTCGTTCAGGAAGGCTCCACGACTTTTCCACCGTTGACGTCTTAGCCCATCACCAAATGTCGTGCCCTCTGTCGGCTAAACGGAGTGGATTTTCTGCAAGTCAGACGTAAGCCGACATGACAAGTAAGTCAACGTCGCCGCGACTGCTGCAAATACCTCCCGAGTTCAACCTACGAAACCAAAGGGGCAAGTGGGAAAGGCTATTGCGTCGGTGATGATGAGCTTTGGTGTCGGTGTCGCACCTCTGCGAAGGCCTTCCGAAACGCTATTGCGTTGTAGCTTGCAATTGGTGGCAGGACAGTTTTCAAATCGACCTCTATGACAGATCTTTCTTGCGTTGCCGTGGGGATCAGATGTTTCGTTAAACGTCCATCCTTTAATGACAGCACAAACATTTCCCTGACATCAGTCAACGTTTCATTCTGGAGGGAATTTGCAATGCCTATTTCACGGTGTGACCTGAGTTCCTGCTGGATGACATCAAAGGCCCACACTAATTGACGAGCGGACTCGTAGTCAAAGACTTCAGTCGCAGCAACTTCCACAATCCGCTCAAGCAGGGCGTTGCCTTCGCTTATGGTAATCTTCTGACGATTAACTACCTCGGCCAATTGGTCAGTTCTGTCCGCAGAAAGCCGCGCAGCTTTAATAAGTGCAATGCGGTCACCAAAGGGTGACCTTAATATCGCCGTCTGAACGCCCGAATTATTCGGTTTCACACCATCTGGAGCAGCGACCAGGGTTGATGCAAGTCTTGAAAGTGCCGTTGGCCACGGAAGAAGCACCGGTCGGCCCGGAACGCCGGCGTGTTGCGCCGCCTGGCGCCAACTCTCGTTTCTTAAATCGTGATGACACGCATAGCAGTCGAACTGCGAAAATTCCGGCCATTGTGGCCTGCTGACGTGCTCAGAAGATGTGCCTTCAGCCAAGTCAGCCGTAAGCCTCAAAGATTCGCTTCTGGCAATCAGGGCTGCGATAAGCAGCGATTTTGTCCGTTCCAGTTGGTCAGGATCGGATTTGACGCCCGTTTTCTCCTGAAACTCATCCTGTAGCCCGGCTTTCTCGCTGAGATGACGCCAATGACGTGGCATTTGATTTTGAAACGTTTCGATTTCAAAAGCAGGCAGTGGAGGATGCCCGGCGGCGTACATTTCATGCGTCAGGATCCGGCCCAGTCCTGCATTTCCCAGATGACAAGACAGGCAGAGCCTTGTCCGAGAGATCACTGACCTCAAGTTATAAAACCCGCTCTCGCACTTAATCTCCGGCTCCAGGAATCTCCATTTCTCTTTGTTGGCATGAGCAGCAAGCCACCCATGCGTGCCTCCAGCCTTTCCGTGGCAACCTTCGCAGCTGACTCCAGTTGTCAACCGGATATCTTCCTTGTATTTGTCCTCACTAATCAGACCGCGGTCGTCTGTTTCCATTTCTGAAATTGGAAATCCCGTGTGGCAGGCAAGGCAACGCTTGTCTCGGTGTGAATTTTCTCCGATACCCAAAGCCACGCCGATCTTCGTTCCTGCATCACTCAATAGCGAAGTGTAGGCTTGTGCATGTTTGTCTTTATCTCCCCACGTCTTGAATTCATTCGCAAGGATCCAACTGTCATTAGCCATGATTCCGAAACGGGCGCCAAATCCGTCTGCAGGAAATCCGTTCGTGTGGCAGTTGTAACAGTCCTTGAGGCCGAGAAACGTCCTGTCTGACTTATCTCTACCTGGCTGCAGCAATGATTCGCAGGTAACTGCCGGATTCTGGGCGAGGACGGCGTTAGTCGCCACCAGGCAGGCCACGAGAACGACACCGGTTACCGGCCAGGAACGCAACATCGGGAATTCTCCGATTATGGGTATGTCAACAACTAAATCACGGCCTGCGAGCGTCTGGATTGGCCGTCGCCAGCGTTTCCTGAATTCGACTCAAGCGACTAAGAATCGTTTCGATTCGATGCTCCGAATATTCCCTCGGGCTGTCCTCATTTTCCTCAAAGAGAAGTTCCTTACGAATCTGTTCCAGGTCAGTTCGGATGGACATATTGCGAAGGTCACCGGAGGCAGACTTCTCCCGGGCCAAAGAGATGGCCACCGTCGCCAGATAAAGCTGTGCGGTTTGGTCCCAGCTTTGGTAAGGAATGTTCTCGCGCCGAACGCCCTTAAGCATTTGAAGTGCAAGTTGGTCCAGTCCACGCAGAGAATAATCCCGATTCGATTGGTGTCGAATGACCTTATCAAGAACCTGATCAAGACTACGGGCTTGTTTTCGGACTTCTTCCCGCTTCGCAAATGAACCTTCAAGAAGCTCTTTGAGACTTTCAAACTGTTGTTTGAATTCCGCGTCCGGTGTCAGAGCTGGAAGTGTGCTGTAATTCCACGTACCCCAGGAAAGTCGCCCCAAAGGCTTTCGCTTCGACCGATGCTCCGACCGATACCAGCTGTCGTCCTTCAGGTCATGATGACAACTGAAACAAGAGTATTCTGACAACTCCGGCCAGCTCTGAAGCTCTTCGGTCCGCTGCTCCAGCAACCGAAGCGAAGCCTGAGCCGTTAGCAGTTGCCCCGTCAACCACGCTTTGGCCTCGAATGCAGGATCGGACTCGACATCCTTGATGTCAACAGCTTGCTGACTGTGTACGTTCCAATGCTTCGGCAGGTTCGCGTGAAAAGCACTAAACTCAAAGTTTAGTCGCGGATGCCCAGCGGCTATCAGGTCATGGCTAACATCTCTGCCCGGGCCACCAACGTGGCACTGCACGCACAACTGAATGCGTCCCGTTAAATCTGCTGTTGTATCAACGAATCCAAATGACTTTTTCGTCTCCGCACTGAATCCCCGCCATTCCCCCGTGGTATGTAGTCCAATCCATTTTCTGGCGGGGCCGTGACACGATTCGCACCCAACGCCATCTGCCATAGCGTGCGGGGCTGGCTGAACATCCAGTGCATCGGAGACTTCGGTCGTCACATGACAATTCAGGCAGCGAGCTTCCTTTGTCGCATGGGGCGGAGATCCGCTTTCCGTTGCATGCAGGAGCGTCATCATGCGATTCGAACGTTCGTTGTTTAATACCTCATACGCCATTGAATGCGGACCCTTTTGAATCCAAATTCTGTATGCGGCAAAGCTGCGACCCTCAGAAAGCCGAGCACCTCCGTGACAACTGCCAGCCGCGCACGAATTTGTCCCGACAAGATTCGATGTGCCGCGCTCAACTGATGAATTTTCAAGAACCGGCGTAAGCGTCACATCGGAGTATGCGTAGATGCTGCTCATTCTTAACGAAATCAGCAGAACGCTGGCAACTGAAATCTGTACCGACCGGCACCGTATTGCAGTATGTTCACGCGGGGCAGTGCTCATGTCTCAATTCCTCATACTCAACACTCAATCTGCAGATCGCGAATCAGGAGTGACGTTCGAGAATTTCTTCAGGTCCCAATTTCTGGGTTTCTCAAAGTCGCGTTTGTGGTAAACGTGACACTCCAGGCAATCCGTTCGAGCACCACCTTGACCGCTCTCCTCGGCGGGCAACGCATTATGACAGCTCTTACAAAGCGCGATGCCAGGCATCAAAATATCTCCCGTGCTCGAACTGCTATATATGTCGGGCAGAGTAGCCTGCTCTTTCACAATATCGGACGAACTTCCGGATGAAGAATGACATTCGACGCACTTGAGTATGCGGTGCGCATCATGACGGAACTTTGCATGACGAAACCATACGTCCGGAATGTTGGGTTTTCTGATTGCCCAGTTACCATCGGCATCTTCGCTACTTTCGTGACAAAAACCGCATCCTCCCGAGCTTCGCAGCCAGTGCAGTGTACGGAACAGCTTTGGGATTTCGTCCTCCGCGGCACTTCGGAACGTTCCCGCGCGTATGAGAGATTCAGCCTGCCCGACCTGACGAAACACCTGACCCAACTGTTCAGGCTCAATCAAACGGGGTGGCGGCGTGTTCCCTGAGCTACCAGGAATTGGTCTGACCGCCGTGCCGGACTTCAACCCTGGTTGCGACGATTTGAGTTTTTGCAGCAAACTCTTCGCGTAGATGTCCGTCAGAAATCCTCGCACCTGTTCCGGACTTTCGTGCGGGACAACTAACAGTTCAAACGGTGAGTCTTTGGCCTTCAATTCACTGATGTTGTGGACATCGTCGGCGTCCAGTTCATTGCGCAAGAGCCCTTCGCTGGCTCCATTGCTATCCCAATCAATTCTGAACAAGGAACCATCATTCTTTCGAACTCGATCTGTATCAAAGACTAACGGGTGACAGGAACTACAGTGCATCTCAAAATTGACCGGTTTCATGACGCGCCGCTCTGAATCCAGTTCATGACAGCTGCTGCAGTCATTACTCAGGTCGTGAAACTCGCCTCGCGCGTCGGGGATTCCTCGGGGGTCTTTCGATGAAAGGTGCTTCGAGTGGTTAAACCTGATGGCGGCCCGGTCCTGCCAGCGAGTTTTCTTTTCCCCCTGTCTTAGAAATTGCGCCACCACCGCGTTAGCGCCATGGGACCTTGGCAAAGTCCTGTCACCGCCGTTCGCGAAACCATGAATCGCAAACTCCGGATGATGTGCAAAGTCTTCAATACTGGTCGCACCACGATCCTGAAATGTCAGCGCACCGATTCTGTCAGACGTCTCAGCGAACGCCTCCATACTCCGATGGCACTCAATACAAAACTGGCTCGAAATTCGCCGAAGATCCTGTTGGCTACCATGTTCTCTGTGACATTCCGCACAATTCCGTTCATGCCCGGGCGCCAAATACCTTTCCTGATACCGATCATCGTAATCCAACATCGGATCACCAACAAAGAAATGACCTGCGCCGTCATGACAAGCGAGGCATTTCTCATCAGGGGCAGATGTCGCGTTCGTTTCGCCCCCCAGTGAAACAAGGCGTTCCATCGGCCCCGCGAATGGAACATGGCACGCTTCACAACGACGCTCAAACATATGATGAGGCGCCGTAAGCTCACCAGCGCTGTAAATTTCGGGGCTGCCAAAAACGCCATTCCACAGCAACCCTGCACAAGCCGTGATGCCAAAGCAGGAAGTAACAAGCCACATCCGAAATCGGAAGGGGTCTCCCTGCCGATGGAAGTTGGTTTGAACGCGAGCTGAAAAATCGCGACTATGTTGAGAACGTTCCATCGGAATGCAAAGCAAAAAATCTAAAGTCAGTCAGAGAAACTATAATGGCGCCCAAACTTCAACTGTGGAATGGAATAACTCGAAGTGCCATGACGACATGAGCGATAACAAAGACAACCAGAACTGCTGCCGCCGGAACGTGAATCATCAGCCACCAGTGCATCCATCGCAATATCTGCCGTTGAACGTCAAGTTGTCGACGGACTTCGCAAAAGTCGCTCAATTCGTTCAGGATCGGGTGTAGAATCGTCGGCAGTGTTGACATGTTCGTTGAGAACAAAATCCGTGCTTCGGCCACGGAAGTTAACCGCGACTGGCGCGCAGACCGTCGCGTTCGCTTCGCAGCAAGAAACTGTCGCACATATTTCAGGTAGAATTCCCGGAGCAGCTCCTTTTCCGACAACGTTGCCTGAACAGGCTTACTGTGTGTCGCCGCTGGACGAGCAACAGCCGGATCTTTCACAACCGATGTCTTTGGAGACGGGGTGACCTGGCCCGATTTTGAAGCCGATGCCTGGAGAGTTTTGGGTTCATTTGTCTTCAGAAGATCAAGAGGCGAAACATTTGGCGTGTTGGACGCCTTTGCCGCAGTCTTTCTTCTCATCAATTCAAGAGGTGAAAGTTTCGACGTGTCGCCAGTGGTCACATCAGCATTCTGAGCTTCGGCAGTTTCTATCGCAGCTTTCGGCGTTTTTACCGCGGGCGTTTTCGTAGCCGCTCTTCCCTTCATTGTGGATTTCTTCCTCATCAATTCAAGAGGTGAAAGTTTCGACGTATCGCCAGCGGCCACATCAGCATTCTGAGCTTCGGCAGTTTCTACCGCAGTTTTAGGCGATTCTACCGCGGGCGTTTTCGTAGCCGCTCTTGCCTTCTCTGTGGATTTCTTCCTCATCAATTCAAGAGGTGAAAGTTTCGACGTATCGCCAGCGGCCACATCAGCATTCTGAGCGTCTGTAGTTTCTACCGCAGTTTTAGGCGATTCTACCGCGGGCGTTTTGGTAGCCGCTCTTGCCTTCTCTGTGGATTTCTTCCTCATCAATTCAAGAGGCGAAAGTTTCGACGTATCGCCAGCGGCCACATCAGCATTCTGAGCGTCTGTAGTTTCTACCGCAGTTTTAGGCGATTCTACCGCGGGCGTTTTGGTGGCCGCTCTTGCCTTCTCTGTGGACTTCTTCCTCATCAATTCGATGGGTGAAAGTTTTGGTTCTTTGGTCGTGGCAGTGACTCGTGCCGGGCTCGTTTCCGGTGCAAGGGCCGTGACGTTCTGATCGTTTACCTGACGTGCACCTGGCAAACTCTCAACGTTTGGTGGCTTGAGACCAGCGTACATCTTTTCAAGTAACTCGGGAAAATCACCTTCAAATCGAATAGCCCTTGCCTCGGTTTTCGCGTACATGGCCATCGCCCAGAAATAATCGCGGACAGCAGGTGGTGATACCTGCTGTAACAGCAATATCTTTGCGGCATTTTTTTCGTTTCTCTCTCCCGGTCCGTTAGCGATTGAATAGTAACCGTCAATGAGCGTTTGGAAATGCATTTTCAGGGGACCGAGAGAAACGTCCAGTGGGACTTTGCATAGAGCTGAAATTTGAAGATCGGAAATGAAGGTCATTCGATCACACTGGTAAGGAGTCTGCGACTCGAACGTTTCAAGCGGCGCTTGATTCCAAAGCAGGCGCGGCAGAAACTGGTGAACTGCAAGTCCGAAGAACCCTGACGCGGCTACAGTCACCAGCGACCACCACATCAACTGCTCTAGTAAACCACCCCAGCCGAATCCGGCATGGAAAAGAATGAATGGGATACAGAGGGTGCCCAGCCAAAGATGCCCCTTCAGCCAGAATTTGGCACTTCCAATGCGTCTGACCCGTAGTGGCTTACGAGCGGCCAGCAAGCCGGCGAAGAGCATAAAAAGTGTACCAATGATGCCAAAAAGCAGCCCCATTGCGGATCCCCCGGACGGCCCGTTTGGGCTGTTCCCGGCATACGCCACGTATGACACCGCACCAGCCGTCAGGCTGGTGCCCGAAAACAGCGCCCATGACAAATGGGAACGATCGATGAGCACCCGTGTTTCCCTTCTTGTAAATCAGACTCGAGACAAGGCTCTATGAATTAAAATGCTGTAATCCTTCAACGCGAATCGCTGCTTCATGAGGGCACGCATAGACACATGATGGTTGCCCGCCTGGAGTAGAGGTGCACAGATCGCACACCACAGCTTTTTCCTGAACTGCACGCAGCGTGTATCCAGGACCAAACATGTCGCTCTGCTCCGGGCTAAGGACCGGAGAGCTGTCCAGCAAGTCCATCTGAATTGAGCCGTATGGGCACTGGTCCGCACACTTGTGGCAACCAATACAGTGATCCGAAATCTGAATTTCACCGCCGCTTCCGCGGTTGATGGCCCCAACCGGGCAGCCAATCATACAAACGGGATCCAGACACTGGCGACAGGTGACAGGAATCAAGTGTCGGCCCTGGAAGCGAGGCCCGTCAAGGTATAGTCGCGTTCGACCGTCAGTGTGCGCATCTACACACGCGCTCACACATTCGTTGCAACGAGTACAACGATCCAGATCAATCACCATCAATGACTGCCCCCATGCGAGACCAAGGTCATCAAACTCTTTTGTCTGGCTCCCGGCCTGCGCACCCGCAATTGGCCTGACAGCAACTTGATTTTCGGCTCGTCGCGATTCGACCAGGTCATCAATCAACTGTTTGAATTCCTTCGACTTCGACCGCAACTCCTTCAACACATCAGCGCTGATACGGATGGCTTCCACTCTTTGTGGAATCAGGCTGGCATTTGTGGCCACCTTCTGACCAGATAACGGATGAGTAAACGCCAGGCACGTCGCATTTCTGCTCTCACCGCAAAGCAAGGCCATCTCACCAATAAGATCGCCGCGACTCGCATAAGTAAGTGTTCGTTGGTTGTTCAGCATGGAAGCTCGCATCCGAATTCCATTCGGACAAAAACTCTCGAGCAGAACACGATTGAAGATTCTCACTTCAATCTGCCACCAATCGCTTGTCTTAACCTGAAACTCCTCGAACTGCGAAACATTCTGCACGACGCCGGACTTCATGATCAGTTCTTTGGTGGTCGCCCCCATCGTCGTGTGAAGCTGCGACGCCTGCATCCACCTGTTTAGCCCCCTGCGCAATGTCAGTATTTGATGTTGCTCGGGGGCAGAGTTTGGACCCGCAAGTTCGTTGATCAGAACTCTGAATTCTGCTGGCAATTCATTCCAGAACCTGACCGCGATTTCGGCCCCTGTGCCGCAGGCAACCAGTTCGCGACAGAGAGTTGGAACATCATGTAGTTCATCATCGCCGAGCAGGCACCCGAGATTCTGTGAAATCTTGACAACACCTGTGCGGACGACGTAACAGTATTCGGCTAACGAATCATGTTCGTCAAAGATCACATCCCCCGCTGCAAATTCGACAAGCTCCAGTTTATCAGCGAGCCATTCGTACTCATGGTCGGTCAATACACGAAACAACGGTAAGCTTCGAACCTGGTTCTCCATGACTCGCGTTCGATACGTCTGATCCTGACGTCTTCGGAATTCGGCATTGCTTCGCAATGCGTCCAGAGCGTTTCGCAGCATTTCAACAACATAGACAGGGTCGTCAGTCTGCCCTTCCGTCACAATGACCGTTGCAGATCGCGGGGCAAGATTCATGCAGCTCATCTCACCGAACAGGTCACCCTCATACATGGGAGCACTCAGTGTGTTGGTGTCTAGATCCTGCGGCCCATCATTAGGAATGTACTCGGGAATGCCAGCACGTCCGGAGCGCCGTCCACGCAGCCTGTCCACAAGCCGGGACAAAAGTCCTTTGCGTGCGTTTTCGTTTGAGATGAGAAGCCTTGCACTGACGACTTCGCGAGGCGACGAGACGGGCTCTCCTTGGAGGACTTCGACAACCCGTTCGAGTTGTTCGATTTGACGTCTCAGTGATTCTTCACGTTCGCTGTTACCTCGTCTATGAAATTCCAACCGCTCCTGCAGTTCCTCCAATTCCGTTTCGACGGCGTCTGTCGATTTTTTCGGTTCCCCGTCCACGATCGTCTGGATTGCCAGGATTCTCTCATTCAAGGCCGATTCTTCCTTGGAGATTCCGCGTAACAGTGCCCCGAGAACCCGTATGGAATCGTCAGGCGTCAAGATCTGAAACGCCGTCGCACCCTTTTCCCCCTGACGACATAGCACACGACCTTTCTGGCAACGACGAAGAATCATGGAACCAGGAAAGTTTTCAGGCCCTGGTTTCATTCCGTCAAACGGGGCGACCTGCTTTAGCTCCCGCAGGTCATAAACATTCAGAAGTGTATCGCCAACCTCAAGCTCATCGGCAACTTCGGCAATGTCAATGGGTAAATTTGTAACAGCCATTCAAAGTTTCTCAGCGGACATGAGATGAAACACCGTGGTCCAATCGCGAAACATCCCCACGCCTGCCTCCGGAGACTCTGCTTCACAGCAATTACGGGAACTTAGAGCCTATCACTGGTAAGGACCATGAGCAAGACTGGAGTTCGCAAAGATGTTAGACGTGTGCGTCATGAAACTTCCAGCGATGCAATGGTGTCAGCACCGATCCTGCGCGTGAGATCATGTTGGGGCTCAACTGAAGTTCAAGTATGGAATTAAGTTTCACGCCTCCAACGACATTTAGTAAAAGGCGACTCCTGGAGCCAGCAATAAGCGAAACACTGCCAATAGTGCAATCAGTGCAACTATTGGAATCCAGTTCACTTTTTGCGTGGCGGGGTTCGCAACTGATTGCGTATCATGCAGATCAGGCTGGTGGTTTCCTCAAAGACGCCAGCCATCTGATCGTCGACCGCGACACCAGCTTCATCGCATTGCGAGAATTCATCGAGCAGAACACCGATACCGAAGTCGTCTTGCTTCCACCGAAAAGCCCGTAGGGTCAAAATACTCCGCCGAACTCAAAACGCCGTGAAAACACTCGACTTACGGCTCACCAGAGTCTTACCTCTCAGCCGCTTGATTTCACTTGTCGGCACCGGACACTGACCGATTTCCGGCGGCTAACATGTCGTTCCTGCTCCAGCCCTGGCACATCCTGCTCGCCGCACTCTGTGACATGGTCAATGAGCGACAGCAGCAGATCATCCAGTTCCAGAACACACAGATCGAGGCTTTGCTGAAGAAGACGACGAAAACAACGCACGGTTGAAGAAGCTCGGGCTGTGGGGTGGCAGTCACAAGCCGATTGCACCGTGGGACTGGCGGAAGCTGAGCAAGGTTGAGCGGGATGAGTATAGGTGAACCACATGCCACGCTGTATAGCGCAGAGGGCTTCAGGCTCTCACATCAGGTCAGCATTCACCGGCTGGTCGGGGACCAAATTGATCAGTTGCTGATTCTGTTCAGGTCGTTCTGCCGTGACCGTCGTCCACGATCAGGGCCGCAGGCT
>JBDONA010000126.1:0-15502 GCA_039831575.1 Fuerstiella sp.
CAACGCTGATCCAGACGAGCTGGCGTTCAAACAGTTGCGAGTCTCCGTACAACTGGTCGGCACGATGCAATCCGCAAAGCCCGGCAACGGTAATGCCCATGCAGCACGACGGAATCAGCAGCGGTACATTTCGCAGCCAGTCGGACAAGCCATCTTCCGATCAACAGTGCTGCCATGAAAGAAGTACAACCGGGGCCGAATACCAGCACCCTCAACATCGAGCATGAATCAGACTTCTTCAGCAGCTCTTACGACGACACGATTTCCGGCAACTCGCACCACTTCAATCGCCGTGCCGTGCTCAATGTAGCCACCCTCACTCACAACGTCGACATAGTCATCACGGAATGTGGCCTTGCCCGCAGGACGCAGCGTCGTCATCGCCGTTCCACGGTCACCGATTCCGATCGAACCGGTGGGGGGAAACACGGCTGCCCTGGCCGGATCGACTAGGCCATCATCCGTGATTTGACCGGGAGGAGTCAGAATCAGGTGTTTGAAGACCGGGATCGAGGGCAGGAAATGATTCAGAATCGACGCAACAGCGATCACAGTGACGAGTGCGCCGGCGACGGTCCCAAGACTGCTCATTGTTTCGTGGAATCGTTGGCCAGACGACATTCCCGCAAACGTATTGCCAGCCATCACAAGCGAGCCGATCATCAGGAGAATACCGCTGATTCCAAAGACACCGAACCCTGGTATCACGAACATTTCGAGGAGTAGCAATCCCACTCCCAGCAGGAACAGGACCAGTTCCAGTGTCCCGGCGGTTCCGCCCAGATAGTGGCTCCAGAAGAACAGGGCGAATAGCGCTGCTGACACGATGCCGAAAAATCCTCCCGGCAGATGTGCTTCGACATAGATACACAGAATTGCCAGGGTGATCAGCGCAAAAGCCCCCACCGCGGAATTGAGCACAAAGACCAGGGTATCAACCCATGACGCAGCCCTCGGTTTCAGCGTGGCGTCGTCCGGGATTCCCAGGCGTAACCTGAGCTCGTCCAGACTGTCACATGGTGGTTCGGCGATCTGTAACTCATGGGCCTGCACACCATTGACAGTTAAAAGGTTCCCTTTGCGGGATGAAAATACCATCTGTCCTCGAACCCATTCACCATCCGCTGCGTCGATTTCAGATTGTGTCTTGAAAGTGCGACGTCCCGTATCTCGATGAGCCACTTCGAAGACCTCGAGATTCCTGTCCACCATGGCATGCAGCACAGCAACCGGGCGATCCTTTTTCAGTGCCAGCGACTCCATCGTGACCATTAAAGGACTCACAAGTTTCTCGGGCACGCGATCGAAGGCTCCATCTGTGGAAAGCTGGATGACGCCGATGTCTCCGATCTTTGCATCCGGCGCCATGACGATCTGATCACACCCCATGGCTGACAATGCAGCTCCGCTCAGGGCGTCATGTTGGATCCAGGCGACGGTGGTGACTGTAGCGGGGTCCAGTTTCGCGATCGTTGTGGCGATCTCTTCACTGGATGTCAGCAGGCCTCCCGGCGAGTCAATGTCGTAGATCAACAGATTCGCACCTTCGGCCACTGCCTTCCGAGTTTCGCGGATCACGAATTCGGACACGATATTCGTGATGGTGTCATGAATCGCGATGACGGCCACCTTGACAGGTTTGTCCGACAGCTGCGGTTCGCGGCGAGCTGATAGTGGAAGACCCCATGCGCGGCGCACGTCATCATCGTTCTGGGCCGTGCCGGCGATCATAAAATGGAGACGTAGTGCTTCTTCAGTCGTGAAGGCAGCGGGCTGGCCCGACTCTCGAATTCGATCGGTCGACGTTACTTCCTGTCCGGCAGCCAGCAATTGCTGGAGTTCTTTCGGTGAAACAAAACGATGGTCAGGCTCGCCACCATCCGGGACGATTCCAATGCGTACCAATCCGGCAGACGGATTGATCATTGCTTCGGTGACCGCCGCGGGCATCCGGGGATTTCGGCGTTTTGCCGCCAAACGCCGAACGAATGCCGCTTCCTCGGCTGCCACAGGTTCTCCTTTTCCGATGTCCCCCACGGACGCCCGAGGTGCCATCATGATCTCATGACACGCCACGGCGACAATGGCGTGGCTGCCAACGATTCGATTCTGAATCCAGGCGACAGTCTTGACGGACGATGTTTCGTCGTCGATCAGCACTCGAGCCAGATCCGTGACGTTTCCTATCGTGCTGGCCCCTGGATTCAATTTCAGGACGAGCACCGCTTCTTTATCCTCCCTGGCCGATCGACGAGCAAGGTCCAGCAGCTGATTGCGAACGAGCGTCACTTGTCCGTCACCGATTTGGCCCGGCAGCTCGATGAACTGTCCAATCCGCTGCTTGTCGGTCTCCTGTGCAGCAACTGGTTCACCTGTTGCCAGGGCAGCCAGACAAACAGCTGATGCGAGGACGCGAGTGACGCATGGAGTTTTAAGCTTCGATGGGCGCATTCGAGATCTCAGGTGTGAACGAGCAGTCAGGCCGGTGCCATTCATTATACGCCGGCCACGGGACTGATTTAACCCTTCCTCCGACGTGAAGCGATCGCCCATTGCCAGAAGATCGCGAATCAGCCGTCTGCCTCCTCAGGAAACCCAGTCGTCGCAGTTCACGAAATCTGTGCCGCTGGAACGTTCGGGTACTATTGACTGGACAGAAGGCAACGCATGGGGATCAGTTTTAGAAGAGAAAATACTGGTTTCTTCACGCCCGACGGTGCAGACGTGCGCAGTTCAGGGAGTCCGCCCAACGCTCACAACGCCGAGGTAGTGTTGTTGGATCTTCGTATTTGGTCAGCAGCAGGAAAACGTGCAAATTCGCTGTGAACATTTCTGAGGCAAATATCGAACACATTCGATCCTCGTGCAGCCAGGTCGCCGCCGGAGCAGCCGGATTCAGGTGCCCTTCAGACTGGCCCTCAGGATTCCGGCCAGTTCATCAAACAGTGCGCTCACAGCGAGGTTCACCGGGACCATGCTGTCCAGCTGCAGAGAAGCTGTCACTGTGCGGTCCAGCAGGCGGGTCAATAAATCGATCCCGCGTCGAGCTCCCAGACGCTGTGTCAATCGATCACTCAGGTCGCCGGACACCAGAGTTTTCAGCCGGATCCGCAAGGCGTCGCCAACAAACTTCAGCAACCACTGTGCGTTCTGCCGCTGTTCCGCTGCATTGCCGGAAATCTGTTCAATGGTTTCCATGACGGCTTTGGCCGTCGCCAGCGGATTCATCGCATCCAGCAACGCCAGCTCTCGAGTGACCGTACCATGCAGCATCCGTAAATCGCTGTCGAGCAGCTGTTGAGCGGTTTCCAGACTGCCTTCACAAATTTCCGACACGGTTTTGGCGGTTTCTTCGGACTCCACCAGCGCCTCACTCAACAGAATCGACCGGACATCAGCGGTGGTCAACGGAAAGAAGCGGACCAGCTGGCATCGAGACAGAATTGTTGGCAGAAGCGATTCCGGGCTGTCGGTGACCAGTATCAACAGGGCATCCGCTGGCGGTTCCTCAAGTGTTTTCAGCATCGCATTGGCCGCTTCAGTTGTCATGCGGTGCGCGTCGTTGATCACGGCCACGCGTCGATCGGAAGCCTGTGGCGTCATCGACAGTTCATAGCACAGGCCTTCGCGTCCTCGCTTGTCTCCTTCGCCCGCCATTTGGCCAATCAGGATTTCACGTTTGCCGCTGAGGAGTCCGACTTCATGGAAATCGGGCCAACTGTTGACGGCGAAGCCTCGGCACGCCCGACATTCGCCGCAGACGCGGAGTTCTTCCAGCGGGTGATTGCGACAGAAGACGGACATCGCCAGCAATCGTGCGAATTCCAGCTTGCCTGTCCCGGATGGTCCCGCGAAGACATAGGCATGAGACAACCGCCCGCGCGCAAGCGATCGCGCAAACAACTGACGTTGCTCGTCGTGTCCTTTGAGTTGTTCCCAGCGGTTCAGCATCGACACACACGATCCGGCAGGCGGCCACATGAAGGTCAGGGGGCGGACAGCTGTGTTTCGGCCACGTAAATGGCTTTGAGCAACGCGCGGGCCTTACTGAGCGTTTCTTTGTATTCCGATTCCGGGACGCTGTCGGCCACAATTCCGGCTCCAGCCTGAGCGTAGATGACCCCGTTCTGAATCACCAGCGTCCGCAGCGCAATGCAGGTGTCCATATTGCCCGTGAAATCAATGTAGCCGACCGCACCCGCGTAGGGGCCGCGCTTGTGAGGCTCAATTTCGTCTATGATTTCCATGGCCCTGACTTTAGGGGCTCCCGATACGGTGCCGGCCGGCAACCCGGCTCGTAGTGCTTCAACGGCCGTCATACCCGGCCGCAACTGTCCTGTCACGCTGGACGTGATGTGCATCACGTGACTGTACCGCTCAACCACCATGACGTCGGTGAGTTTGACCGAACCAAATTCGGCGACTCGTCCCACATCGTTGCGTGCCAGGTCAATCAGCATGACATGTTCGGCCCGTTCTTTGGGATCCGCGAGGAGTTCTGCGGCCAGCTCCCGGTCTTCCTGTTCAGTGCGACCGCGGGGACGAGTACCGGCCAGCGGACGAATGGTGGTTTCTCCGTCTTCCACGCGCACCATAATTTCCGGTGAACTGCCTACCAGGTGAACATCCGGTGTCTGAAGCAAAAACATAAAGGGGCTGGGATTGACCATTCGCAAAGCGCGATACACGTCGATCGGCGCGGCATCACTCTGATGGGTCAGGCGCTGGCCGATCACGACCTGAAAGATATCACCCGCGCGAATCAACTCCTGACATGATTCCACAGCCGATTCGAATTCCTCCTGCGACAGATTGGATTCGGAATCAAATTCAGGTTCGACAGTCAAATCGATGTCGGTCAGTGCGACACCTGACTGACCATGGGACAGGCGATCACACAGCTTCTTCAGTCGCTGCTCTGCGTCGCTGCGGGCGGCCCGGAGTGTTGTCTCATGAGTGTCCGCCAGAGCCACAGCCAGCACGGTCTTGCTGATGTGATCAAACACAACCATTGTGTCGTAGAGCGAAAAACACAGATCCGGCAGGCCGCGATCGTCGTCAGGGACATGCTGCAGTTTTTCCGTGTACCGCACCACATCGTAGCCGGCGAAACCAACAGCCCCTCCACAGAATCGCGGCAGGCCAGGGACGTGCGCGCATGGATATTCAGCGAGCAGTTTATCCAGGTCGGACAATGGGTCGAGGCTTTGCCATTCTTCCGTGCTGCCGTCCTGACGTCGCAATTGTACTTTTGGGCCCCATGCGGACATCGTCAGAAAGGGGCCGCTGCCGACAAAACTATAGCGGCCAATTTTTTCTCCGCCCACCACGCTTTCGAACAGGAATGACCAGTCCCCTTCACTCAGTCGCTGCCATGCCGTGACCGGCGTCAAGGCATCTGACGTCAGCTGACGAAAAACGGGCACAAGACGGGTCTGCTGGGCGTACTCAACAAAGTCGTCGTATGCAGGATGGTGGGTAACAGTCATCGTGTCTTCTGGGAATCAATTGCCTAATGGAGGCGACAGCATTGAATAACAGAACGTTCGCGTCAACGGCTACCCGCCTGCGGATTGTCAAATCAATTGATCTGTCAAACCGTGCCGACCATCCGCCGTGCGGCACAGTAAATCAAGGGAGCATGAATGGCTTTCAATCATTGTCCAATTCGCGGCGGCTGGCAGCGTCAGAGCTCTCCCCGATGCTGCCAGCGTCGACAGTTCCATTCGTGACGGTCCCGTTTGGCGGCCGGACAACCAGTCGTCCGAAAATACGACACAGACCTCGGTTTAGCAGCGACGCGGCGGGCGTCAGGGCGATGGACAAGTCCCTGCATGTTGGCTAGGGTCGTGCATTGACAGAGGCGCGGTGGTACGACGACGTCATACGTGCCGAGTTTCACATCCAATTACTGATTCCACGAATGCTGAACCTGCAGGCGAATCCTGCCAGAGTATACGTCAGCCGGACGATGTGGCCGAATGCATCATCGAAAGCCACCACGTTCCGCGGGATGACCCTGCACCGCAATGATTGACCACAATGATGATCCGGCGAGCGATTCTGTTCATGGTGACATGTCTGGCGATCGATGGCCCGGCACGCGCCGAAGCCCAGGGGACCATCAAACTGGATGACCAGACACAGCGTCAATGTCTGAATGTGCTGCGCTCCGGATTGCAGGGAGCTGACTTCTGGCCGTCGATCCACGCGGCCGAGGGACTGACACTTGGCGGACACGGTGCAGAAGTCATCGGGGTTCTCGCACCAAAACTGCTGCAGGAGGATGACGATCAGCGTCGATGCGGCATTGCTCGTGAGCTGGTTCGGGCAGGGGATCGCAGTCGAGCACGCATCATGCTGGAGATTCTCGGCGGAACCGACGACCACGGTCACGTCCATGCCGCGGAGAGTTTGTACAAAGTTGCGGAAACGGGCGATGGCAGTGCTCTGCGGAGGGCTTTTTCGGAAACACGCAATCCGACTTTAAAGCTGATGGCTGCCGGTGCCCTCGCACGCTGCGGCAACCCGCAGGCGATGGCCTACCTCCGGGAAATGTTAAACGACGATGACGCAGAACTGTTTCGGATCGCTGCCTGGGTTCTCGGCCGTATCGGGGATGAAACGGACATCCCTCGAATTGCAAAGCAGCGTAACCGCTGCCCGGACAACGTGACACGTGCTTACCTCGACAACGCGCTGGCCGCTCTGGGCAGCGATGCAGGACTTGCAGCGCTGATCGACAGCCTGAAGAGTGACGATCCTGCGATTCGGACCTACGCGGCAACGTTCGCCGGCGATGCTCGAGCAATCACGACTGCCGACCGGTTGCAGGGAATGTTGAATGACACGCATCCGGATGCCCGGATTCGAGCTGCGCAATCGCTGCTGTGGATGTCCCGTCCGGCCCCGATCGATCATCGGCAGGACGTCTCCTCGATTGTATTTGCCAGTACCAGCCGGAATCCACGGTACACCGAAGGTTCAATCATCGAGTCGAATGACGGGGCATTGTTGTTTGCAGTCACCGAGTTTCAGGAGAGTACCAGCGACTTTGCGAAGGCCCGCATCATTGCCCGACGATCAGATGACAGTGGGAGGACCTGGAGCGAGGCCCGAGTTCTTCAGGAAAACACGGGAGGGCTCAACGTGATGAGCGTCACTCTGCGTCGAGTCAGTCCGGAACGCATTGGCCTGTTCTACCTGCAGAAGAACAACTTCAACGACCTCGACCTGTATGTGCGGTTTTCTACCGACGAAGCGGCCACCTTCGAAGCACCGATTCTGGTAACGGGCGACGATGGATATCACGTTGTCAATAATGATCGAATCACGCAGTTGTCCAGTGGACGTCTGCTGGCACCTGCGGCCTCAACGGCAGATGTCAAAAAGGACAACCACTTCGTCTCACATTGCTATCTCTCCGACGACGGTGGCGTCTCATGGCGCCCCGGTCGGGGAGAGGTTGATGCCGAGGGACGTGGAGCAATGGAGCCTGAAGTCATCGAACTGAGTGATGGTCGCGTGATGATGATCATGCGGACACAGCTGGGGATCATCGGCAGGAGTTTCTCATCCGATGGCGGCGACAGCTGGTCGGAAATGACATCGCTGGGTGTCCAGGCACCGGAGGCGCCGGCCACACTGCGGCGCATCCCGTCAACCGGTGACCTGCTGTTGATCTGGAACAATACATTTACAGAAGGAGCTGGTCATGGCGGCCGCCGTACTCCCCTGACGGCCGCTCTTTCAGTCGATGAGGGTCGGACCTGGAAGGTCGTCGCTGATCTGGAATCTGACCCTGAGAAAACGTTCTCCTACACGAGTCTCACTTTCGCCCAGGGCCGGGCCGTCATGAGCTACTGGGAGAGCGTAGAAGGCGGCCGCTATTCCTGCCGATTTCGTTCCTTGCCGGTCGCGTGGTTCTACCGCGTATTACGCTGATTCGTGGCCGCGGCGGAGGTGCCATCGCCCATCAATCATTGCCCCGCGAGCCGGTATCCGCCACGTCTTTTCGAAAACTGCGCTATTCGACCGACCGGAAGTGATCCGCCAGCTCAAATGCCGTCCGGCAGACGTGAGGCGGCGACTCGATGCCTCACGGTCTCATGAGACCGTCCCGCGAATTTGACCGAACACCCGTTCGCAGCCATTGATCATGAATTCGAAATCGTTTCCGGCCTGCAGCCACTGCACGCCGCAATCGATAAGCACCTGCGCAAACTTCGCATCTGCGCCCAATCCCGAACCAATGAACCTGCCGGCAGCCCGCGCTTTTTCGGCGACGGTTTTCATCACTGCAATGACTTCCGGATGACTTGTTTCTCCAAGTCGTCCCATGGAACCTGACAAGTCCTGAGGGCCGAGCACCAGCGAGTCGAGGCCTTCAATCTTCAGGACTTCATCCAATTCCGCCACCAACTCGACCGTTTCCACCTGCACGGTCACAAAGACGTCGCGATTTGCCTGCTTCAGGTACTCCTGTTGCCCGAGTCGACCATACTGCATGGGACGCCGCGGACCGAATCCCCGCGTGCCCATTGGCGGATAGCGGCAGGCGGATACAAACTCGGCAACTTCCTGCGCCGTATACGATCGTGGCAGGATGATGCCTTCGGCGCCTGAGTCCAGCACACGCTTGACCCAACCGACGTCGTTGTTCGGCACGCGGACAATGGAAGGCGCGCCACCCGCCCGAGCTGCAATCAGATGCGCCACCATGGACTCAGTTGTTGTCGGATTGTGTTCCATGTCAATCCAGAAGAAGTCGACGCTGGGCGCGAGAGCTTCCGTGACCGTGGGATCGGAGTGTGTGATCCCCGCACCAAGAACAAGTTCTCCGGCTCGGAGTTTGGCACGCATCTGGTTGATATTTGTGCTGATCATGTTTGTTGCTGTCTCTTATTTGTTTGCGTAAACGATCGGCTGCGAGAGCCGGAATCAATCCGTGTCTGACGTCTGTCACGCGGAGCCTGTTTCAGGCGGCGTTGATGGCGTCGTTAAACTGTGGGACAACCTCCCGGGCGAAAAGTTCCAGACTGTGAATCCATCGATCGCGGTCGTCCCAGTCATGAGCCGTCAAAACTAATGTGCCGAACGGCCCGATCCGTTCGCGCAATTCCAGCAGCTGGCTTGTTACGTGCTGCGGATCTCCGGCAATGACGACGTCGTCCACAAAATAGTCGAGCGTGCAGTCAGAGTCAGACTGCTGTTCGTCGCGTTTCCACATGGCAACTCCGTCAGGAGCGGTTGCCTGGGTCAGATCGAGGATGTACTGGATACATGAACCGAGCGAATTAGTCCTTGCCATGCGTTGTCCTTCTTCCTTCGTATCCGCGACAAACACGTTTCTGGCGACGGCCCAGTCGGAAGGGTCTGCCGTGCGACCGGCCGACAGAGCGGCTTCGGAATACGTCTTCCACTGCTCCTGCAACACGTTGCTGTGGATCATGTGATGACTGATAAAACGAAATCCTCGCTCCGCCGCTTTCCGCAGTCCGACGGAGGAACGGCTGATGCTCGGCACGTAGACTGGCGGATGCGGCAGCTGAAATGGTTTGTGCAGATGCCCAACTCCAAATTCAGGATGAAGATTGTCCTTCATCTTTACGTTCCAGAACTGACCTTCGATGTCAATGGGCAGCTCACCTTCCCACAGTCGCATGATCATGTCGATTGACTCGGAGACGCGAGCACCCATTTCGCCGGGGGCCGCACCAAAAACCTCCATGTCGGTGGGGATGGCTCCAGGTCCGAAACACACGTTCAGCCGGCCATGCGACAGGTGATCCAGGAAGGCAAGCCGGCCGGCGACGTGCATGGGATGGTGATACTGCAGGCAGACCGGCGCTGGCCCGACCCGAATTCGTTCGGTCAGGCCCAGCACTTTCGCAAGGAAGATTTCGGGCATGACGATGTTCTCAACATTCGACGAATGATGTTCGCCAACCCAGAAGTCGTGGAAGCCGAGTTCCTCACACTTCACTGCCAGTTCAAGGTCCTCGTCAATGCACTGAGCCAGCGGCTTGCCTGGATCGTGAATCGGCATCACGAACATCCCGAGTCGAAGCGGTGTCTCATGACTCATCGCGTCTCTCCACCGTTCAGGATTCCAACGACATCAACTCCCAGACGCGTGCCGTGTTCGTGTAAGGCCTGCAGAGTGTTGTCGTCGACCGGGATGCCGTCAACCTGACGCTGTCGCATTGAGCGGAATTCAAGTTCGCCAGGAACCAGGACTTCGTCAAAACCAGGGGCGGATGGCGATGACTTCATGTAATCCACGGTTTCGTCCATGAGCTTGCGGAACGTTTCCAATGCGCAAAAGGCTGACGGGTCGATCACGATGAAACAGAGTCCGTTTCCGAACACCTCCGTATCTTTCGAACTGATTCCGGCCAGCGCACTCCCGAGAATCTCCACCAGCAGACTGAGCGCGAAGCCCTTGTATCCGACATCAGCTCCCAGGGGCAGAATGCCACCGCGTGGCGGACCGTAAAACGCATTCGGATCGTTGGTCGGCCTGCCGTCGGCGTCGAGGATCCAGCCATCGGGAACCGACTTGCCTTCGTTCCGGTGGAATCGAATCTTCCCTTCCGGAGCCACTGAGGTGGAGAAATCAGCGACAATCGGATCGCGACCGGTTGGAACAGCGTAGGCGATCGGGTTGGTGGCCAGCCGGCCTTCGCGCCCGCCAAAGGGCAGGACAAAGTGTCCATAGATCGGCGAATTGCAGGTTGCCAGCGCGATCATCCCCTTGTCGGCCGCCAGCTGAACCCACGCACCCAGGCGTCCAGCATGGTTGCAGCGCCGGGTGATCACGCAGGCGGTCTGCTGTTCGCTCGCGATATTGACCGCTTCGCTGATCGCCCGCTCGGCCCCGACTGCACCGAAGCCGTGTCCACAGTCGACAACCGCTGTGGTTGGCCCGGTTCGGTCAACGGAGAGAGGTGCATGAACAGCGATTGAACCGTCAGCAACAAAGTCCAGGTACTCGGGAATTCTAATGACTCCGTGTGAGTTGTGTCCCATCAGGCTGCTTGTTACCAGCGAACCGACCGTTTTCCCGGCATGGGATTCGTCAGCGCCCGCTGCGGTGAAAAGCTGTAAACCCGCCTGCAAGACAGCATCTGCACGACATATCTGACTCATGCTGCCTCCGTTATGACGACTGTTTGGCGGAGATTCCACACACCGCCCTGTTCAGCGCCGGCATCAATTCGTTGGCAAACAGCTCCATGCTGCGAACCCACGCATCCTTGTCATCCCAGTCGTAGCTCATCAGGATCAGCGTTCCGAATTCACCCGTTTCTTCCACCAGTATCAACAACCTGCGTAAAACTTCGTCAACGTCGCCGGCGATGATTTGTTCGGTCATCAGGAAGTCCAGATTGCATTCAGCATCGGGCATGTCGAGATCTCGCTTGTAGATCTGTCGTCCCAGACCTTTGTCAAAGAGGCCGCCGATGTATTCGTAGTTTTGGCCGAGCGAATTCGTGCGGGCACGTTCGACGGCTTCTCTGGTGGTATCCGCCAGAAAAATCGAGCGGGCGACTTTGAAGTCCGCGCGATCCGGAGTTCGGCCGGCTTCTTCGGCGGCCGCGGCGTACGTGGCCCACTGGTCGGCGACCACGTCTCCTGTGACCAGACAATGTGCAAATGGCTGATAACCCCTTTGCCCCGCCACTTTCATGCTGTACGAATTGCGGCTCATCCCCGGCATCGAGATCGGTGGATGCGGCAGCTGATACGGCTTGTGAATGAATCCGATCAGAGATTCCTCGTCGACTGTCTCTTTCAGTCGGATCTGCCAGAACTCGCCGTCATGTTCATACGGCGGGTCGTGCGACCACAGATCAAGAATCACGTCGATCGCTTCGAGCGCCATGCGGCCGCCGTGTTTTGGCTCGATTCCCAACAATTCATGATCGGCGGTCACGCTGCCGTTTCCGAAGCATAGATTGAGCCGGCCTTTGGCGAGATGGTCGAGCATCGCCAGGCGGCCTGCGACCAGCGCCGGATGGTGTTGATTCAAACAGACAGGCGCCGGACCCATCCGGATCGTACTGGTATCGCCGAGCGCCCGTGCGATGAAGATCTCGGGCATCACGATGGTTTCATATTTCATCGTGTGATGCTCACCGATCCAGAACTCCCTGAAGCCCAGTTCTTCGGCAAGCACAACCAGTTCAAGATCTTCGTCGTAGCCCTGTGCGAGCGGTTTCTCGGGCGAGTGAAACGGCATGATGAACATGCCGTAGTCGATCTGTTGCAGGCTGCTGGTCATTCTGATGCCTCCTCGCCTGTCGAAACCGGATCAGAATTGAGTGCCCGGAGTTTTGGTTCGGCCACGGCCGCTACGATCATCGAGATCGCAAAAATGCCGAACATGCAGCTCAAAACGACCACTCGGTTCTCGTTTTCCCAATACCCCTTGATACCAAGTCCAAAGAAGACGGCGGCAGACACGAGATTCATGGCAGTCAGCCAGATGGGTGGCTGAAGTTGGGGCGGAAGCCAGCGGCGATCCATCCAGATGACGACGAAACAAATCAGTCCACAGGCAAGGACGCCGGTGAAAAGATTGACCGGTGTCAGGATCGCCAGCAGTACGCGAGGTTTGTTGCGGCGCGCCGGGGCAACTGCTGCATCAGCAGATGCCAGATCGTCAGAATCCGTCGTATCTGCGGTGACAGACTCCTCATGATCTGAATCTGACTCGACAGCCATGGTGTCGGTGACATCACTGGTTGGAGTCTCCACCGGACTCGCCTGCCTGACGAACAGCCAGCCAAGGATGGCAAGTGCAATAGGAGCGCACCAGATAAGGACGAGACGCCTTGAACGCTGCGCAGATCGGTCTGTCCATTCGTGGAAGAAAGATCGCACAATCTCGTCCACGATCGCGCAAATGATTTCAATCGTCCCGTACAGTGTTCCCAGCATTGTCAGAAACGCACCGGCGACATACAGAGGCAGCAGCAGCGGATGAATTCCCGTGACGAACTGAGCCTGCAGATTCAGCAGATTGTCTTCGTCAGGTACGACTTCTTTAGGCCCCAGAATCATGGCGCCGGAAGCCACGAAGACCGCGCTGAACGCGATGATCAGTGCGAAGCTGATGGTACAATCGACGATCGGTGCGTTGATCCACTTCCGTACCTCGTGATTCGGATCGGCGGCGATCTCTTCCAGTTGTTCCGGCGTGGCTTTGCCGGGCAGGACGCCCCAGCTTTTCTCTCTCAGCCACGACGTGTACGCGAGATAATCGAAACCAGCACCACCGATCACACCAACATACCGGGTTGTCTCGACCCACACGGAATGGCGGGCGATTTCCGGATACTTCTCCGGCAGCCATTCCGGATACGACAGTGGCTGAGGAACCACGCCCATCACCAGTTGCAGCCAGTCAGGATTATAGAGAATCAGAGTTAATCCCGAGCAGAAGACCAGCGCAGTGACAACGAACAGCTGAATGCGTTCAAGGACTGTGTAACCGCCGACGGCTGACAGGATCAGGACGCCGACAAGAATTCCGGCGCCCCAGACGTAATCCATGCCTCCGTTGAGTAAGCCGCGGGTGCCGGTAAGCCACGATGTGAGATTGCCGAGCACGCCTGAATGAAAACTAATCCAGATGGGCATGCAGACGGTCGACATCAGCAGCAGCATGATCGGCAGCCAGCCGCGCGGGCCAGGCAGTTCGATCATCCGCTCATACGGATGCACCCCGGTCAGAATCATGTGGCGGCTGGTTGAAACCACCAATCCCCATTTGAGCAGTGAGATGACGACGAAGACGAACAGAATGTGATAACCGAACAACGCGCCCCCGCGCGTCGAGAAGATCAGCTCACCGGTTCCGATCGTCAGCGATGCGATGATCGCGCCCGGTCCGAAAATGAACAGCCAGTCGATGATCGTGCGTGGCAACCGAGGGCGAGTCGCCGACTCGCGAGCGGGGCTTGTCGCGCTCATATAGTTTCATCCGGTGGATCGTGGGACCGCGTTCCATGGTGCCGTACAATTCGATGCGTCACTTCGTTCGACAATCATGATACAATTGTGTCTGAGTTTCCACGCTGCGGGAGACTGGGTTGATTGATCCGTGCGATCTCCGGCCGCAAGGCAGTACGTTCCGGAAGTGGATCCCGCTGATGTCGGCGTTCATCGTGGTGGGTCGGGCCATCATCATCCGCAACCAGCAATCAGTCGAGGAGTCTCACCTGCCTTGTTTCAGCTGAAAAGCCTGCTGCCGGCCAGGGCCGACGCGCATTTTGGGCGACATGCAGAGGCTGAGCAGTTTGCGCTTGGGGTTGAGTTTTGTTAGAAGCCGGCTTTCCGCTTTGCGATCAATGACTGATTACGGAGAGCCAGTTCATGCAGGTTCTGACACACGACGATGCCGTTTCCATCCTGGAGTATTTTGACGATCTGGATGACCCTCGCAGCACGATCAATCGTCAGCATCTGCTCGGAGATTTAATTGTGATCAGCGTGTGCGGCGTGCTCGCTGGTGCGGATGGTCCCAAGGCCATTGGAGTGTGGGCGCAAGCACACCAGGACTGGTTACAGAAATATCTCGAACTACCCAATGGGATTCCAGCTCACGACACGATTGGCAGGTTGTTGGCAGCACTGAAACCAGCAGCGTTTCAATCCTGCTTCGAGCGATGGATTGACAGCCTGCGGCAGAGTTCCGATGACAAAGGGAACGAGGAGATCATTGCGATTGATGGGAAGGCTCTGCGGCGTTCCCATAACCACAAGAAAAGTCTTGGTCCGCTGTTTCTGGTGAGTGCGTGGTCGGTTCAGCGAGGCATCAGTCTTGGGCAGTTGGCGACCGCAGAGAAATCCCACGAAATCACGGCGATCCCCGAACTGCTTGACAATATCGAGTTGAACAAAGCGACAGTGACAATCGATGCGGCCGGCTGTCAGAAAAACATCGCCGCAAAGATCATTGAAAAAGGTGGAGACTACCTGCTGGCTCTGAAAGGGAACCAGGGCAACCTGTATCAGGCAGCGATGGACTGGGTTCTCGAGCAAATGGAAAACGACTTCGCCACAACCACGGTTCGAAGGTTTGCAGAAACCATCAAAGGGCATGGTCGAGAAGACACAGTGGAATACTTTCACATGCTCGCTCCGGCGTCGCTTCCAGGAAAATCTCTGTGGAAGAATTTGCGGACAATCGGTGTGGCCATTCGAACCAGTCAAAAGGGCGGCAAAGAGACCTGTGATGTTCGCTTCTTCATTTCATCGCTGCACCTGGGCGTTCGGCGTTTTGCGAAGGCGAGTCGCGGACACTGGGGGATCGAAAACAGTCTGCACTGGTGCCTGGATGTAACGTTCCGTGAGGATGAAAGTCGCGTCCGGGACCGACTGGCTGCGGACAACCTGGCGTGGTTGAAACGCTTCTCGATCAGTCTGTTGAAGCAACAGGACGACAAGGAAAGTATCGCTATGCGGCGACGAATGGCCGGATGGAACGTCGACT
>JBDONA010000135.1:0-15497 GCA_039831575.1 Fuerstiella sp.
CGCCGCAGCAAACGATGCCACAAACTGAATTCGTCTTCGATATGTGGTGTGAATTATGGAGCGGAGTGATTGGCTGCGGTATGTAATAAAGTTGCATACAAGTGCACAATTTGTGCGGGTGCGTGGCTCTTGCAGAAGTCCTAGATTACCCGATGCGCAGACATCCGATTCGAAAGACTTGGGTGTGTGCAACGTTCGTCAATTCGAAAGGATCCGAGGCCAAAAAACTCTTGCAGCGGAGATGAAGCCATGTTGGTACTCAGTCGAAAGCAGGGCGAATCTGTACAGATCGACGAGGTGATTCAGGTCACCGTCGTCTCGGTTGGCAGGGGACGTGTCAAACTCGGCATCGTCGCTCCGGATCACGTGCGCATCATGCGGCAGGAACTGGTCGGTCGTGGCCCCGGTGTGGCTGAGACACAGCAGGAAACATGGCCGCAGACGGTCAGCGAGGAAGCGTTCGCAGCATCACCGTAGCGTCAGGCAGGCGATGTTTCCGTCTGGTTTTGGGTCAACGCCCCTGCCGATAATAGCGTTTTTATGGCGATATCCGCCGCTGCGTGGAATAATGTTGTCGATGGTATCGGCAGTGTTGTCTGTGAGGAAACCTGCCAATTGTCGATGGAATGCCCCGCGGATTGATGGAATGACATGGAAGAGGCAGCTGCGTCCTGGGGCAGGGCAACGTGGTTTGCTGTCCAGTTGGCGTGAAACTTTTGCAGATATTCATACCCACTGTACCGCGGTTGTCACGACTGCGAAGGGCAGGTGGGACGCCGACAACACAAACAACTGTCTGACGCGCTCAATGGCTGGCAGGCAAAGGTGAGAACAGGACTTGATGACAGACGAGTCGCGACACAACCATTCGCCGCCGAATGCTGACGATCGACCGTTCCGATCGATCGGTGAAACAATCGCCGGACAGTTCAGCGAGTTCCTGGAGTCGATGCCGGATGGCATCATCATCGCGGACACGTCTGGCAGAATCGTGTTGGTCAATTGCCAGACCGAGGATTTGTTTGGCTACGGACGTGGCGATCTTGTCTCACTGATGATCGAAGATTTGATACCTGTATCTCTTCGCCTGGAGCATGTAAGTCAGCGAAACGCGTATGTTGCCAATCCTCATCGGCGGACGATTGGCCAGGGCGGAAAGCTATTCGGTCTGCATCGGGACGGCAGAACGTTCCCCGTTGAAATCAGCTTGAGTCCCATGCAGACTGATGCCCGTCTGTTGATCTGTGCTGCCGTGCGGGACGTTTCGGAACGGTTGCGGCCTGAAGATGCTGTGCACGCGAATGAGGAACAGGACCGCCTGCGAGTGCCGGACGAACGGTACCAGGATCTATATGCGAACTCACCAGACATGTGCGCTTCGATCGATGCCGAGACCGGACGAATCATTGATTGCAACAATACGCTGGCGGCGGCAACCGGATACACCAAAGAAGAACTTCATGCCCTGCCTCATATATCGCATCTGTACCATCCGGATTTCGAAGATGCAAGAAAAGAAGTGTTCCACACGTTCGTGACGAAGGGCTCCGTGCGCGACGTGGAACTTCAATTGATGTGCAAGGATGGACGTGCGATCGACGTCTCACTGAGTCTGACCGCTGTTCGAGATGTGAATGGCAGGGTTTTGCGCAGCAGGTCGGTATGGCGTGACATCACAAGTCGCAGGCGTTCCGAGAATGTACTGCGTCTGATTATCAAGGGAACGTCGCTGTCGTTTGGCAAAGACTATTTTCACCTGTTGGTGCGACATCTTGCAACTGCTTTGTCAGTGCGGTGTGCGTTCGTTTCCGCGTTTCACGAACACCGCCAGGGAAAAATGCGACTGCTCGCCATTTGGAACGGAAATGAATTCGGCCAGACTTTTGAATATGCCTCAGCGGGCACTCCGTGCGAGCTTGTGATGGGGAAGAACCCCGTCTGTTATTCGGAGAATGTGCGGCAACTATTTCCACAGAACCAATGGCTGATTGATTCCCATATCGAAAGTTACCTGACGGTTCCGCTGTTTGATCTCGACGGCAAACCAATCGGTCACCTGGGCGTAGCGCACGACAAACCGTTACAGGAAACCGATTCCGTACATTCGATCCTGCAAGTGTTCTCAATGCGCGCTGGCGCGGAACTGCTGCGTATGCGAGCAGAAAAGGCACTGCACCACGCCCACGACGAACTTGAAGTGAGGGTCGAAGATCGTACTGCGGAATTGAAAGATGCCAATTCCCATTTGGAACGCGAAATTGCCGAGCGTATTCAAGCTGACCAGAACCTGCAGCAAACGCACGGAGAACTGAACCGAATTCTCAATTCGATACCGAACTATCTTTGGAGTGCCGATGTTGACACAGCAGGCACGCTGACCTTTCGATACTGTTCACCGGTTGTGGAAAACATCACGGGTCGACCACCGGAGTTTTTCACAACGACTGCGGATGCATGGTTTGACACCATTCATCCCGACGACAGAGCTAAGCTGCGACGGGCGTTTGGCAGAATCGTGGCGCGTCAATCGACGTGTGAAGAGGAAGAATATCGCATCGTCCTTCCGGATGGCACGGTTCGCTGGGTGCACGACAATGTGGTTGTCAGCCCAACGGACAATGGTGGTCTGCGGCTGGACGGCGTTGTTGGTGACATTACCGAACGCATACAGGTTGAACACGCTTTGCGCGCCAGCGAAGAGCAGACCCGCCTTGTGCTCGATTCCACCGCCGAAGCGATCTACGGCGTCGATTTGCAGGGGTGCTGCACGTTCTGCAATCGGGCGTGCGTGGCGACTTTGGGGTACGACCGCGTCGAAGAGCTGCTCGGGCAGAACATGCACAATCTGATGCATCACACTCGCCCCGACGGAGCGGCCTACCCGATGCACGAATGCAGAATCTACGAAGCATTTCGGCTTGGTGAGGGGGTCCACGTCGACGATGAATTTCTCTGGAAGGCTGACGGCAGCAGCTTTCCGGCGGAATACCGATCCTTTCCGGTCCGCCGCGATGGGGAACTGGTCGGCTCGGTGGTGACATTTCTCGATATCACCGAACGGGAGCGCGTTGCGGAAGCACTCCGCACGCAACAGGCCGAGCTGACACATGCTGCACGGTTGAGTACACTGGGCGAAATGGCAGCGGGCCTGGCGCACGAACTGAACCAGCCACTGACTGCCATAGCCGGCTTCGCAGAAGGTGCGTTGCTGCGTCTTGACCGGGGCAAGCTGCGAGAAACCGAGATAGCGCCGGTTTTCTCCAGGATCGCTAAAGATGCCCAGCGTGCTGGCGAAGTCATCCGGCGACTGCGCGACTTCGTACAAAGACGTGAATCCAGGCGTCGTCAACTGGACGTCAATCGCCTGGTGCATGAGGTATATCAGTTCGTCGAATCAGAGACGAAACAGCAGGACATCACGATCCTGTTTGAACTGAATAACGTATTGCCGGTCGTCGAAGCTGATCCGATCCAGGTTCAACAGGTTCTCCTGAACCTGATTCGAAATGCCTGTGATGCCATTGTGCAAAGTGATTCCGATAAGCGTAGAATCGTGATATCGAGTCGTGAGAAACACCGGGACCGCGTGGAAATCGTCGTGGAAGATTCCGGGCCGGGGATTTCAGACAGCCGGGCGGAACAGGTGTTCGAACCGTTCTACACTTCAAAGGCTGACGGCGTCGGCATCGGGCTGGGGATTTGCCAGAACATCATCGAGGCCCATGGTGGCAAGATGTGGCTGGGGCACTCATCGATGGGCGGTGCCAGCGTCTATTTCGATCTGCCGTCACGCCTGTGGAAGGATGAGGCCGATGCATCGTGAACCGACTGTCGTTCTGGTTGATGACGACGAGAGTGTTCGAGACGCTCTGAAATGGCTGATCGAATCGGTGGACTTACGCGTCGACACTTATTCTTCCGCGGCGGAATTCCTGACGTCTTTTGACCCCGCAGCGCCGGGGTGCCTGGTTCTTGACGTTCGCATGCCGGGAATGAGCGGTCTGGAACTTCAGCAGAACCTGGCGACGCATAAGTGCAGTTTGCCGATCATTATCATTACCGGACATGCGGACGTCGCGATGTGCATCCGCGCGTTCGAGGGCGGGGCGTTTGCGTTTCTGGAAAAGCCGATCAATCAGCAGAACCTGTTGGAGCAAATCCAAAAGGCCATTGCACAGGACGGGAAGAATCGCAAGGAATCAATGCCCGCCGCTGACATCGAACACCGAGTGTTGCGGCTGACTCCTCGTGAACGCGAAGTCATGGATCTACTGGTCGCAGGCCAGTCCATGAAACAAATCGCACCTGAACTGCATATCAGTCTGCCAACGTGTTCGAAGCACCGCGCCAGTGTGCTGGAAAAGCTGGATGTCAAAAACGACGTGCAGCTTGTGCGACGCGTTCATGCATGGAAGACACCACCGCCATAGAACAGTTTTCAAAAAGAAGTGGTCGTGGAACTCGTGGGAAAGCGCCTCTCGCACGTGGAAGAAAATCCCCGCAACAGATACTCGCGGAAGCGGTTGCCGATTGTGTCTCGATGTTGAGGCCGCCAGGAGCTGCGGTTGGCCGGCGATTCGAAATCGAATCAACCACGCCGATTACCGGCGCATCTGAGTTCTGTGGCTGGAATCCGTGAATTACGGTAAGTACGCTTCGCTGGTCCGTTCCGCAACAAAGACCTGAGAACGGCGGATAGGCGTGTTTCTACAGCGAATTTCGCTGACTCATGGCCGCGGTTCACGCATTTTGATAGTAGAACGGCTGCCCCCCAGGAGTCAGAACTGGTTCCGTCATTTCGTAAACTGCTATTAACGGCAGGGACTTCAATCAATGGTCATCGACGCTCACCAACACTTCTGGCAGTTGGATCTGCCGTTCAGCTACGGCTGGCTGCATACCGAACAGCACGAAGCAATTTGCCGCAGTTATCTTCCGGCGGATCTGCAGCCTCACCTGAAAGCGTGTGGCGTCAACAAGTCGGTCTTCGTGCAGACTCAACATGACATTGCAGAGAACCGCTGGGTGCTCGGCCTGGCGGAACAGAACGACTTCATTGCCGGCGTCGTGGGTTGGGTTGACCTGGCGTCGGATGAATGTGAAGAACAGCTGGCGGAATTCAAAGACCATCCCAAATTCGTCGGCATTCGCCACGTTGTGCAGGACGAACCCGATGATGACTTTATCATTCAGCCGGATATCCTGCGCGGCCTGAAAGTTTTGCAGAAGCACGCTGTTCCGTACGACCTGCTGTTCTACACCAAACACCTGAAGCACGCCGTAACGCTGGGGCAGGCACTGCCCGAACTACCGATGGTGATTGATCACCTGTCGAAGCCAAAGATCAAAGATCATGTGACTGCCGGCTGGGCGGACGACCTGAAGGCCGCGGCGGAATTTCCGAATATGTTTTGCAAGCTCAGTGGCATGGTGACGGAGGCCGACTGGAAAAACTGGAAACCGTCAGACCTGAAACCGTACGTCGAAACGGCCCTGGAAGCATTCGGCCCGGAGCGCTGCATGTACGGCAGCGACTGGCCTGTCTGTGAACTGGCGGCCACCTACGAGGAAGTCTACAACGCGTTGGGCGAAGTTCTCGGCTCCCTCAGTGAAACAGAACGAAACCAGATCATGGGTGGAACCGCTCAGAAGTTCTACGGCGTGTAGGTCTGCTGAACACGAGCCACTTCGTGCTTCTCGCCATGACAGGTCATGGCCTACGGAACTGCAACAATTCATCAAGGCCGTAAAATGAAAACCGCAACCGGCACTCTCGTTATTCGCAATGGCCAGATTGTTGATGGCACCGGCGCGGCGGCAATCCCCGATGGTGTTGTTGTGGCTACCAATGGCTGCATCGACTACGTCGGTACCGTCGACGGCGCTCCCGAATTTCACGCGGACGCGGAGGTGATCGACGCCAACGGCGGAACCATTCTGCCCGGACTGGTTGAGGCACATTTTCATGCGACGTATTTCAACATCAGCGCTCTGGAAGATCTGGATATCAAGTATCCCGTGGAATACGTCAGCCTGCTGTCGGCCGTCAATTGTCGACTGGCGCTGGAGTGTGGTTACACGGCGGCGCGATCCGGCGGGTGCCTGTTCAACGTGGATTTCTGGCTGAAGACCGCGATTGACAACGATCTGATGCCCGGTCCGCGGTTGTCATCATCCGGTCGTGAGATCTGTTCGGCCGGCGGACTGATGGACTGGAATCCGGAGTACCGGAAGATCGGCATGGAAGGCCTGGTGTTTATCATTAACGGCGTCGACGATGCTCGTCGAGCCGTGCGTGCCCTTGTCAAGGACGGGGTCGAATGGGTGAAAACATATCCAACAGGAGACGCGGCCGCTCCGGATGTGAATGACCACCACACACTGTGCATGACCTTTGACGAAATGCATGCCGTCGTCCAGACCGCTCACAATCACGGGATGAAGGTGACCGGTCACTGCCGAGCAACAGAGGGCATCAAGAACGCATTGCGAGCCGGCTATGACACGCTGGAACACGGTACGTTTATGGACGACGAAGCCATGAACCTGCTGCTGGAGCGAGACGTGGCCGTCGTGCCGGCTTTGTACTTCGAAAAAGCCAGCGTAATTCGCGGCGAGGAATTCGGACTGCCACAGCGGGTCATCGACGGTCATCAGGAAACGCTTGATGGAGGTGCCGAAAGTGCGCTGCGAATTCTGCGTGCAGGGGGGCGACTGGGAATGGGCGGCGACTACGGATTCGGCTGGAACCCTCACGGAGACTACGCTCGAGAACTCACGTACTTCACAAAGGAAGTCGGTTTCACGCCACTGGAAACAATCATGTGTGCCACAAAGACGGGCGCTGAAATCATGGGACGTGACGACGAATTCGGTACACTGGAAGTCGGAAAGCTGGCAGATGTGCTGATCGTCGACGGCGACGTCGTTGCGGACATATCGATCCTGGAAGATCGCGACCGATTCATCGCCGTCATGCAGAGCGGCGTTATCAAGGCCGGGCGTCTAGCGCCGGCACAGCGCACAGAGGTGATCGTTCAGGGGTGAGGGCAGGACACCAGACGATTGCGTTCGTGTGCCCTCACGAGCCACTCGTTATCCAGCGGCCTCAGCTGCGGCAACTGTCAGCTTGGCCGCAGACTTTTTCGCTTTTTCAGCACGCTCTTTTGCCTGCGTACGCTGCCGCCCCATCATTTTTTCCTGCGCGTCGATCATGCGTGCAACATAGTAGTTCGCGATGACTTCACCCATTTTCAGATTCAGCCGAATACCGCCTCTGTCCGCGATAATGGTCAGCCCGGCCTGCATTTCACCACCAAGATCGGCCACGCGATGCAGCAATGGCGTAGGTTTTCCGCCCCGTCCACCTCGAAATGCGAATGACATCGGACTCGGCGGAAACTCCTGTCGGTTTGCATCCAGCCACAGCAGCAGCCCGGCCACACCCGTGGGATCGTCCTGTGGGTACGACAACCAGCGGTCCATGTCGACCGTCGCTGTCAGCAACGGGGCTCTGGCCGCAAGGCCGCTGGCGGAGCAGCGGGCGATGGACGATCGAATGATCTCAATCGCGTTCTCACCGCCAACAGCGAACCACAGACATGAATTCTGATGGGTGAGGTACGCGTGCGTCAGCGTCAGCGACGTGTCCTCGGCAATTTCATTCGTCATACTTTCGGGCAGGATAATCTGGAAAACATTCAGTCCCTCCATTTCCATCAAAGAAAGGCCTTCCATTACGTCTGAAGGCGGGGCTGATGCGACGACCATGTTGTACAGGCTGCGCAGCAATTCGGGATTGTCGTCCACCTGAAGTCCACCGTAGATAACTCCACCCGATGTTTCCGTCCAGCCAACTTTCACAATCGCTTCCAATACCTGATTGTTCGAAATGTCCGTCAGGGTTTCCGCCAGTCGGCTGGCACCATCGACCATCACAGAATTCCCGTCGGTGGCCTCGGCGATCGACTGCTGCAGCCAGGCTCCGGCGGCATTCAGAAGCGGGTCTGATTCTTCGAACACCTTCAGGCACACGTGCAGCGTGGCGGCCGCTTCATCCCGCAGGATTGGAGCGAAGCGACTGTTCCCCGAGGACACGTCTTCCAGTTGCGTGGTAAGTTGGCTGTTGCGCCGAGTGTCAAAGTTCAATTCTCCACGGACTGACGGCGCTTCGTTGGTCGCAAATCGCAGCCATCCACGTGTCTTATCCACATCGAACATCAGCGCCTTCGTAATATCCAGGCCAAACTGATAGGACGACTTCCGCAGATCCGCTGTTGTCTGATCTTCATTATCCCGCTGCTGCATCTGAGTGCTGGCACCGGAACTCAGCATGTTCCAGCCGAGCATTTTTATGGCGGCGGGAATCCTGTCGAAGAACGCATCCAGGCCCATGTCGTTGAGCGTGTCAACTCCGCTGGTCAGTGATTCCGAAGTGGGCAACTCAATACTCCACAACTCTTCAAAGTTGCCACTAAAGAGCAGCTGGTCCTGATAGCGATAGTATTGAGTCATGGTCCACGTGTTTTCGATCTTCATCTTTCCGTCGACTTCAATCACTTTGGCCGATCGCTCCATCCCGCGGTTGCCCGCGGAGTGTTGAAACTGCTTGACATATTCTTCCGGCTCCTGGCCTTTGGGAACATCATTGTTCCAGCTGTTGTGGTTCACCAATTTGAACATGCCATCAGGTTCTGCATGTAACGTGCCATTGGTACCATACATTTTCTTCTGGGCATTCAGCATCCGCTTTGCATCTGCCTCGTCGGCAACCTCCTGAAAATAGATATTTTCAAACGAAGGGATCAGCCCCTGAACCATGTACCATGCCGTGCCAGAGATTGCGTCGTCAACCTGCGACCGAAAGCCCTCCAGCTGCCCCTCCGTAACACTGTCGAACATCGAGGTTTCCATTTCGAGCCGCGTACTCAAGTGCTTTATGTATTCCAGCATCCGCACCTGGTTGATGTTCCGCAGGTATCCAACACCGAGGGGACGGGCGGCCAGACGGCCGTCCAACTGTGCGGCGGCCTGGCTCGCGAAGCCCAGGATCAGGGCGACGACCAGCAGGAGTCGTTTCGACAGAAAAATTGCACAGGCTGAGCGAGAAATGGGCTTACACATAAAAGTTGGTTTGAACCTGAAGAGGTCGAGGTGGGCAATCTGAAGGGTGGGGCAAGGCGAAGAGTGTAGCAACCCACCAGAACTGGTTCACGGCACGTTTCTGCTGTTTCACATGCAGAATACCGTGAAGTTTCGGTATCGCGGACGGATCTTCACCCGTGTCGCCTATGGTGAAAGAGTCGCTTGAGACGGTAATTTGTTTGCACGATTTCCGCAACATTTATGCGGTAACCGAGCAAATCGGCTCGCCACAGTTGTCAGGACGCAAATACCGTGGCTGGCGACGGCGTGTTTGTCACGTCGGAAGAATCACCAGCCGTCTGCCCAAAGTCCAGCGACAGGTTTGTGAAACACACGAAATGCAGACGATGGCGACTGGTTTGCTGTTGCTGGCCCCGCAGACGAGTTGGAATCCGCATGGACACGTTCTCGTTGTGATTCCCAGCGATTCTCCGGATTCAGCAGATCCTCAACACGGCGATCCACGATTTGTGACTTGATTCGATCACGTTGCCCGATGGCCTGATGCGCCTGGCGAACTTTACGCTCCAGGTCGGCCAGTTCCGCAATGTGCAGCGCCCGACGCAGAACGAACGATGCTGCGACGCTGTCACGCAGATCAGCACTCAGTTCGGCGTTCGTACCCACTTCTGGTAACGCACATTTGATCCACCACGAGGCAGTGCCGGATGGTAAACGTTACCGTTGGCGTCGGTTTCTTCTGGAACAGGAAAGAAACCGAGCTGTTTTCCACCAGCATCCTGAGCTGCTCCGTTCGGGGAACCTACGAATATGCCACTAACGTCTTCCGCAATGTGATCGAAGTGACCGATGACGAATTCCGCACGCACGGAATCCTGTTTTGCGTCTTCCTGATCCCGGTTGATGGCCGCCGTCAGGTTCTGTGGAACTCCCGCAGCCAGAGGATTCACCGGAAGATTGTTGAAGTTATTGAACTTGCCTCGCGCCTGACGACTGACCGAACGGGCAATCCCACCACCGCCCGTCGTTGTTCCGCCCGTGCTTGTGCCGCCCGTGCTTGTGCCAACGGGCAGTTCAGAGGTCAGAGCTTCGAGGGACACACCTCTCGTATTTCCGTCGTTGCCAAACAGGGTGCTGATGGTCTCGGCTCGCTCAGCGTCATGTTTCGCGGCAAGTCGCTGGCGGTCGACTTCGTGACGACCGATGGCTGCTCTCAGTTCTTCTATGTTTTTTTCTGCTGTTCCAGGGCGGCGTCCAGTTCAAGCTGAGGAAGATCGCCCGTACCGAGCTTGTCCTGAAACTGCCTGTCGGTTTTCTGGAAATCCGTGATTTCCTCTTCGTGCAGCGTCTGCAGATCTTTCCATTCCTGCTGCTGGATCTTCTGTAGTTCGTCCATGATGTTTTGTTTGTCTTCCTGGCTGATGGTGATTTCCCCAGGAGACGTTTCTGAAGGCGTCACCGCCTGAATGACGGCTTCGGCAACGGCAACACCGCCGCGTTTCAAACGCACTTGTCTGCCCTGCAGTGAGTCCTTCAGGCCATCACTGAATACGACTGTCACTCGGGTCCCGCGACCTCCTGATCCGTCGACCTTGAATGACACACCGATGTTCAGTTCGGTCTCATGGCCCGCACCATCCATGACAAAGACCTTAAATCCAGCGGCTGGATCTTTGGCCATGGTCATTGGAATCACGGCAGATGATGCAATCACAGCAACTACCGTCAGCAGACACAGGCTCTGCCTGTACCGATAAGCGACAATGTTTGTTTTGGGATTCAACATGGCTATCACGCTCGTTTTCAGGAGGGACTTGGAATTGTTGTTAATTTGATCCAGAGAAAGAAAAGAGAACAGGACACCCACCGAATGATAGGGGCTTTGCATTCGGTGGGAGTCACTGTGTTAACCAAATTACTGACCAGCTGTAATGATCACGTCCTGAGCATCGTTGACGGTGGCTTCGCCGGTAAGATTCCAGGTTCCGATGACTGTGAATCCGAGACCATTCTGATCAGCAACCCGCATCAGTGCCGTGGATGCACCAGGCACAAGGTTTGGATTGGAGACATCCGTCGGTCCACCCTGATCGCGGATCGAGAACAGCACCCAGACCACGTTCTGACGAGCACCGGTTACGGTGACAAGGTCGTCAGCCAGGATTTCCTGAGCCACGATCTGAGCGTTGTCGGCCCCGCTGCCTGTCAGATGGGGCGCCAACACTTTGATGGCGACAGGGCGATTCAGTTCCGAATCGAATCCTTTGAACACCACTCCCATGCCGCCGGAGCCAATCAGCGGCTCGATTTCGTATCGCTCAAGTCGCCCCAGCATTTCCGGATGTGACGGCGGCAAAAGAAGTTGCCGGGACATCGCATCGTCCCACGTTTTCGGTGGTGGCTCGTGACAGCCGACAGTCCACGACCGGTCGAAACGTTCCCGTTCAAACAACGCATCGCTTTCGTTCATCAGCTTCGAGCGTCTGGCTTTGTGCCATTCATTGCGCCCTGCCGCCAGATCTGCAAGTTGCGTCTGACAATGCTCGCACGACTCCAGATGTTCAGCGGCGACATTGAATTCCGCACTGCCTTCGCTGGTGTCCAGCAACACATGCAGACAAACATCACTGCACGGTGACGTAGTGTTGTTCATACGGCGCACTCCTCAAACTGCAGCACCAACTGCCGCAATGGAGCCATCACCCGACTGCGAGAGATGTAAACGCTGCCAACGCTCATCTGAAGTTCTGCTGCCACTTCGGCAACCGGACGGTCTTCCATTGTCGTTTGCCAGAATGCCTGCCACGTTCTTTCTGTCACGATTTCGCGAACCTGAACGCTGGCCCAACGAAACAGTTCGCTTTCATATTCCGTGTCGAAATCATCTGTAACTTCGTCGGGGGCCGTGTGATCGGCGATCAGCCTGTGCCCGTCGCAGCCACCAGTACCGAGAGGACGATGCTTCCGGCGAGTCAGAAAGTTGATGGCCGTATTGCGAGCGATTCGCAGCAACCACGCTCGAAACGGACCACGATCCGTCCTTTGCAGCTACCCGTCCACCGACCGAGAAACGGCCGTCAGGACTTCCTGCGTCAGATCGTCAGCATCCACCGGTTGCAGCCCTTTGCGTCGAGCGAGTCGATAAACAAGCGGCGCATAAATTGCGGCGAATTCATCCCATGCCAGCAGATCCGCAGCATCAGGCAAGCGACGAATCAGGCAAGCGACGAATCAGGCTTGCTCGAGTTTCCAGCGGGTCAGGCATTGGAAGGATTTTGCTCATGCGACGAATGTCTACTCACGTGCAGCGGCTGCAACCTGGGACCGTGCCATGGGGCATTATTGCATCGTTGATTCCGACTTCCGAACCTATGCGGAAAGTCAGAACGATTACGACACTGACACAGGTGACGTGGAATTCTTTCACCGGTCACACGAAAATCCACGGAAGACCTCGATTTCCACGCAAACCGAAGCTCACAGCGGAATTGTTTAACCGCGTGCCCATCGCCCGGCGCTCCGGGCGTGGCCCGGGACAAGCGCGGACGGAAAGAGCGCGGCCCGATGGGCACGCGGTTAAACAAGTGGCAGAAAGCTGTCGGTCTGGCCGCAGTTATGTCCGCTCACTCAGCGTTCAACAGTCCCAGGATTCCGAGTCCGTAAAACGTATATTCGGCGTCGGCCTGCTGGTCCCAGCTGGCGCCACGAAAGCCGCCGGTGGGCAATTCGATCTGCGTGGTCAACCATCGCAGAACTCGTTCCGCAGGAATGATGTTTTTCCCGCCAACGTCCTTCGATGTCAACAGTCCGGTGAATGTGGACAGACCGTCTGCGAACGGGATCCGCGTATTCGCCTGAAACCCACCTTCCGTGCTGACGACATCGGTCAGAAATCCCTGCACGTCGTCAGCAATGTCGTCTTCCATCCCGCCCAGACTGTTCAGCAGCGCAACTGCGGCGGCGGTCGGGTTTGTGCCACTGCGTTTCATCGGCGAGATCTCGACGAAGCCGCCGTCGTCTCGTTGTCGGTCGTACAAAAACTGAATCAGTCGATTTGGCCGTGGCGGTTTTCGGCCGATCAGTTCGTAGGTCAGTGCAACCATGAAGGAATGATAGGTGCTGCCCGCAGACCCTTCCGTGCTTTTTGCATACCCACCGTCTTCCACGCGAGTTGCTTCCAGCTTGGCAGCGATCAGATCGGCAAAGTCCGACGGAGCTTCAGCCAACAAATCTGCGCCACCGGCCGCCTGAACGACCAGAGCGCTGTACAACCAGCTAAGCAGGTCGATCACGCCAAGATCCGTGGGCTGTTGAGTGGCCAGGAAATCGGCAACATGATCGCGGTCTGTCGCATCCAGTCCGCCTGAAACAGCCAGCCCCCGCACGGCGAATCCCGTGTAGTACAGATCCGATTCGCCTTCACGCCCTCGGAATCCACCGTCGGGCAGCTGCTGAGTAAGCAGAAACCGACGATGGAGTTCCAATCGCTCCGGGGCGACTTGCCGAAGCCCTCGTGAAACTCGTTCCGCCAGCTGAAAAAGGTACATTTTCTCCGTCTGTCTAATTGATCAGCGTCAGTTTTTTCGAAAACCCCGCGACTCTCAGTCCCGGAGTCCGGTTTTTGGGCCACATTTTCTCAAAGCTGTGCTTCGCCGTAAATGATTGGCAATCGTATGTTTTGCAGCGAAACAGAGCTTGGGGGGATAGGTGCATTGAAGCCGGAACACGGGGGCATAACGCCGTCATGACCACGTTCAGTGTTTTTCCGGCCTATTCTCGCCCGAGGGGAATGCTGCCAACGTCGTCAACTCTGTCTCTTGAACACAGCTGCGCGATCGTTAACATTGTCCCTTTCCCCTTTCTCAAAACCCCGTATTGATGCCGTCAGCGGACGTGAACAGTGCCCAATTTCCAGGGGCCGAACCACACAACCTGGACCGACCGCCACTCTAATAAGTGTGGCGCAAATTGGTATCAACTCAAGAACCGAATTGATGGGCCAGGTCTCTTCGCGAGGTCTGGTCTTTGTTGCTTCATTGACTCGTATAATCTGAACAAGCGAACCTCAGAAATGACTGAATCTGCATCGGCTGACAACTCCTCAGCAGCCGGCGTCAACTCTTTCGGGCAGGACGATGTCGTCCTTGTTCTGGACTTTGGTTCTCAGACGGCTCAGCTGATTGCCCGGCGTGTTCGTGGCAATAATGTGCTTTGTAAGATTGTGCGTCACGACCTGACGGCAGAACGAATTCGAGAACTGAATCCCAAAGGATTGATCCTTTCCGGTGGTCCCGCCAGCGTGTATGGCGACGGCGCACCAAAGGTTGATCCGGCCATTTTTGAACTGGACATTCCTGTTCTCGGAATCTGCTATGGCATGCAGTTGATGTGCCAAACGCTCGGTGGACGAATTCAGCCGGCGGAATCGCGTGAATTCGGACGAGCGCCGTGTTCGACAACGTCGGTCAATGCACTGTTTGCGGAGATTCCTGAAACATTCACGGCGTGGATGAGTCACGGTGACCAGGTGGACACCGTCGCCGGGAAGTTTAACGTGATTGCCGCAACACAGACCTGTCCGAACGCTGCCATCCAGCACCAGGACCTGCCCATCTACGGCATCCAGTTTCACCCGGAAGTCACGCACACCGAACATGGTGCCCGATTGCTGGGTAACTTCGTGAGGGACATCTGCGGCTGTAGTGGTTCCTGGCGAATCTCTTCGTTAATTGAACAGCAGAAGCAATTGATCCGGGATGTTGTCGGCACGGACCAGGTGATCTGCGGCCTGTCAGGCGGGGTGGACTCTTCGGTCGTGGCCGCCTTGATTTCAGAAGCCATTGGTGACCAGCTGTCGTGCATATTCGTGGACAACGGCCTATTGCGAAAAGGTGAACGCCAACAGGTTGAGGAACACTTCTCAGATCACTTCAAAACGGATCTGCACGTCGTCGATGCTCGTGAGCAATTTCTGACCGAACTTGCCGGAGTCACCGATCCGCAGCAAAAACGCAAGATCATCGGCAAAGTCTTTATCGACTGTTTTCGTCACGAAGCCAAATCCATTCCCAATGCAAAGTTTCTGGCACAGGGAACTCTGTATCCCGATGTCATCGAAAGCGGAGCCAATCCGGATGGGCCGGCCGCGACAATCAAGTTGCATCACAACGTCGGCGGATTGCCGAAAGAGCTGGGCTTCGAACTGATTGAACCACTGCGAGACCTGTTCAAAGACGAAGTGCGTCGCATGGGTCTGGAACTTGGTCTGCCGGAACAGATGGTCTGGCGGCATCCGTTTCCCGGTCCGGGTCTGGCCGTACGCTGTCTGGGCGAAGTGACTGAGGAACGGCTGGAAATCATTCGCGAAGCCGACGCAGTTCTGATCGAAGAGT
>JBDONA010000781.1:0-3453 GCA_039831575.1 Fuerstiella sp.
CGGCAAGAATCGCGTCGTAGTGATCGCCCAGCCAGGTAAGTGTTTCGCGGATCCCATCCCTTAGATCGGTTCCCGGTTCCCAGCCGGTGGCTTCACGAATCTTCTGGTTGGCAAAGGTCTTCACCAGCGCACCGTCCGGCTTTGTTGAGTCGTAGACGATGCTGCCTTCGAAGCCAACGATGTCGCTGATCAAGGCGGCCAGTTCTGCGACGCTGAGCCCGCCACCGACACTGACGTTGATTGGTTCAACGTCATCGAAGCCTTCGGCGACGGCCAATAAGGCTTCCGCCGCGTCCTTGACAAAGAGCCACTCACGAATCGCCCTGCCCGTCCCCCACAACGTGACTTCCGGCGCACCATTTCGCTTCGCTTCGTAGAACTTGCGCAGCAAAGCTGCCAGACCATGCGACCTGTCCGGATGGAAGTGTTCACCCGGACCATACAGGTTGGCCATCAGCAAATGGTTTGATTGAAAGCCGTACTGCTTTTGATAGCACCAGCCCTGAACGACCTGTGCTTTTTTTGTGAAGCCGTAATTGACGACGGATTCGTGCAACGGGCCGGACCAGTAATCCGATTCGTTCATGACCCCATCCAGATATCCTGGATACGAACACGCCGCCACAACGTTGATGTATTTTTCCACGCCGTTTTGACTTGCGGCATGCAGGCTGTTGAGACCGAGCAGCATATTGTCGTAGTAAATGTCAGCCGGAAACTGTTGCTGGTACGCAAGGCCTCCCTGTCTGGCCGCGCAATTGAAAACGATTGTGGGTTTTGCCTCACGCAGGAATTTCGTCACGTTTTCAACGTTGCGAAAATCCCAGCCATCGGCCGTCCGCGGGACTACCGGATCGCAGCCTTTGGTTCTGAGCAGATCGACAACATGACCGCCCAGAAAACCGCCTCCGCCAAACACAGCAACTGATTGGGAATTCCAGTCAAAGGTCATAACCACTTTTCTCCGGCGTGTTACAGATTTCCGTATGGGTTCGCAAGTGAAACGGCCTCCATAGCGCGGACCAGCTGATCAATGCCCTCGTCGATCGTGATGGTTGTTTCGAACCCCAGATTGCGAATCTTCTGGTAGCTGACTTCGTAATCGCGTTGATCGGCGTCACTGCCGATTTCCGCGAAGTGCAGGTAAAAATCGACGCTCGCGCGAATTCTGTTTGCGATGTCGCCTTTGGTCAGATTCATCGACTCGTGTCCGACATTGAACGGCTCACCACGCATACGTTCGATGTTTTTCAATGCGAATATCATTGCCCGTGCCATGTCGAACACATGTACGATGGACCGTCGGAAGTGGCGTTCGTAGACAATGATCTGTTTGTCCTGAACGGCCATGCGGACGAAATCGTTGATCAGTAAATCCAGCCGCATGCGGGGTGAAACGCCAAAGGCCGTGGCGAATCGAAGCGCCGTCGCGTTGGGCGAAGTGAGAGCAATCTTTTCTCCTTCGGTCTTCGTCTCGCCGTACAGTGTCAGCGGATTGAGCGGACTCTCTTCCGTGCAGATTGTGTCCAGTTGCCCGTAGTTGCTGCCGGTGGATGCGTGGATCAGTATCCGGTTCTCGCCGAGAATCTCTACCAGAGTGCGGACGCCTTCGACGTTTGTCTGTTGCGCGTCAATTGGAAACTTGCGGCAGGCCGGATACCCGACGATCGCTGCCAGGTGGACGACAGCATCGCAGTTGCTGATGGCCGCCTTGATCGCGTCTCTGTCGCAGACATCGCCTTTGATGAAGGAAAAGGTCTTGTGCCTGAACAATGGCAGCAACGCATGGCCGCCGTAACGCAGCGAGTCGTACACAACGACTTCGTAACCGGACTCAAGTAACTGCGGCACGAGCACCGAACCGACATAGCCGGCACCGCCGGTGACGAGCACTTTCACGTTGTCACTTCCATCCAAGACGAAACAGGGTGATGTCACGCAGCAGTGGAATTCCATCGTAAACTACGTTTACGTTGGTCTGGCCACCCTGGCGTGCGTCAGTTGTGATGGGAACGTCGATAACTCGCAATCCGGCACGCAGTGCCTTGACCGGAATTTCGACTTCATAGGAATAATTGTCACTCTTCAAATCGATGGCCTGCGCCGCCTGCCGCGTCCACGCTTTCATGCCTGCCTGGACATCCGTCATGCGGTGCCCGAACAGAATGGAAGCGTAACCGCTGGCCGATTTGTTTCCGAGCGAACGAAACCAGGGCGTGCTTCCTTTGCGGCGGATGGAATCAGAAAGAAAGCGACTTCCAAGTGTCACATCCGCATGATCTGTTTTGATCGGCTCAACCAGTTGCGGCAGTTCTTCAGGCAGGAACTGCAGATCGGCATCGATCTGTGCCATAACATTCGACCGCGCTGCTTCGATGCCAGTCCGAATCGCGTGTCCCTTGCCGCGGTCGTTGTCGTTGTGAATATATCGCAGCAGGGGATAGTCGTCGGCCAGACCAGTGACGATATCACCAGTTCCATCTGATCCTCCGTCGACGACCAGCAACTCACAATCGTCCGGGTACACTGCGAAGACACGGCGCACGCAGGCTTCAATCGTTTCCTGTTCGTTGAAGGCAGCCACAATGACAGTTAAATGAGGCTCAGACATCAGTCTCGCAGATCAGGTTTGTTTCGCAGTGACTCTTCCACAAACGCCCGCACTTCATTCCAGGAATCAGGCAACGCATACCATTGCTGAGTCCTGCTGGTGTCTACATTATAGCATTGCCGCGCGCAATTCTCTCTGGCCGGGTGTCTGTCCTGCGGAAACAGATCGAGAACGGATTGAAACTCAACGGTGCCACGACCACAGACATTGTAGACTTCATTCGCCGGAGCATGTTCGATAAGTGCGCAGATGGCCGCGCCGATCTGCCTGGTGTTCATATAGTGCAGGCGAGACTCATTGTGGATCCACAGCGGCTGGCCGTGCAGCAGGTCGAAGATCGGCCCTTTTCGTAATCCAGTGCCAACCATCTGCGCCAGCCGGAATACCTGCCACGGCGTTTGGTGACGCATTACAAAACGTTCTGCCAGCCATTTGTGAAACGCGTACGGACCAAGCGGCAGCGGATCGATCGCTGTGTCTTCCTGAGTGGTCTGCCTGTGATCAGGACGGTTATAGACGTCCACTGTCGAAATCAGGGCAAACTTTGAACATGGAAAATCGAACAGTGACTTGTAAACGGACGCGGCGCTGGCATCGAAGTCGAACAATGGGTCGCGGTCAGCATGAAATCTTTTCGCGTTACCATTTGCGTTAATGACGATGTCAAAAGTCTGCCCCGCAAAGCTGACATACGACGTGTGATCGGCAACCGACACGTCCCACCCGCAGTCCCGTGCTGCATCCCGAATCCCCGAACCCACAAATCCATTGCCGCCGATGATCAGACAGGTGGTTTGATCGGGCACGGTGAGGGGCTCTTGATGTGTAAGGGAGGTTTTTCG
>JBDONA010000886.1:0-3440 GCA_039831575.1 Fuerstiella sp.
ACCGCTCGCGGGGTTGCGCCTTGGCGGGATAAATCTCGTGACCAACTTTGAAGGTCGGTCCCTCAAACCAGTACGGACCGTGCACGACATCCACCTTCCCGTCGCCATTGATGTCTCCGGTGGCGACACCCTCGGAATAGTAGACATCGGTCGCGATATGCCGAGAAAAAATTGATACCACTCTGTCTTCGGCCTGGCACTCTGCGGCAACTGCGAACGCCCAAACACCGATCGAAAATAAGACCATGAGCAAAAGTGACGACCGCTGCGGGAAAGAGTAAGACATCGAGTCATTCCTGAGGTAAAAACCAAATTGAATCAGGCAGACATTCTAACACCGCTCAGCGGCAGGATGCCGATCGCAGGCCCAGCCACAACGCGCGTTGGCGGGGAGCCCTCGGGCGATTTCCGGCGGATTATTGGCACCAAAATACCGCATAACGTACGGCACACAAACAATTTAGGGCAGATGTTTTGTTGACAGAAATGATGGGACGTCGCTATGCTCGACGGTAGCCAATGCGGCCTGAGAAGACTCCCACTGCCGTCGCATTTAGGCAATCCCCGTCCACAGATGTAATGGTTGGAGGTCTATTGTGAAACTTCATCCTTTCGCTTCAACAATTTGGGGCCGTTCGATTGTCTTAGGCTCGCTGTTTTGCCTGATCGGTCAGGCAACGGCTGCTTACACTCCGGAGTCTCCCGAGGTCCGAGAAATGACCGCCAACGCGGTGAAATTTCTTGAGGGCCGCGGTTCAGATGGCCACTCGCGGACGTTGGGCGGCGTTTGCCTGCGGGAGCTCGCCTGTATCAAATACTACCGCCGATATGAAAAAGGCCATGCTGCCGAACTCACTCATCCACAAGTCGCGGCCGCCGTGGACGCAGTGCGAAAATCGCTCAACGAGGGCCTCGATCTCAAATCGGATTCGATCAATTACAGTCTCGGAATCGCGATCCTATTCCTCTGCGAAATTGACGGTCAACAAGAGACCTACCGCAGCGAGATCGAACACCTAGTCAACATACTCTATGCACAACAGCGCCAAGATGGCGCTTGGAGTTACGACAATCATCAGCGCGGGGACACGTCGCAGACACAGTACGGTGTGTTGGCAAGTTGGTACGCAATAAAAAAGGGCTATCAAGTACCCGAGACTCGCTTACGAAAAGGCGTCGAGTGGCTCATTCGAACGCAAGACCCTTCCGGCGCGATCCCCTATCACGGCCGCGACCCGGGCCTTGGTAACTACAATCGAGTCCGGCAAGACCAGATACGCTTGTCGATGTCTCCAGCATCGCTCGGTTGCCTCTACTTGGCCGACGACTTGATGGAAACGCCGGATGAGGTGCAACCACCAGACGTTTTCAGGCCGCTGAAAACTGTCGTCCGCCCGGTAAAAATCGGCGTCGACCCGGGATTGTTGCGCCGCGCCATCACAGATGGCAATCGCTGGTACACAGCAAACTATCAGCTGAACATCGGCAAGAATCTCCACTACTATCTCTATTCGCTCGAACGCTACCACACCATGAAAGCGATCTCCGAGGGAACTCGTGGAGAACCGACCCCTTGGTACGATGCCGGCGTCGAGATGTTGGCCGCGTCACAATCATCGTCCGGCGAGTGGCAAGGGACGCGAGGCGAGTACATCAGCACTTCCTTCTCACTGTTGTTCCTCCTTCGCAGTATGGAGTCCGCCACCGAAGATACTGCGGACGGCACAACGGGGCTTGGGAATGACCTTCCCGACAATTTAGAGGACTTGACGGCTGATGACCTCGACCGAGACGGCAAGTTCATTAAAAGACGATCAACACCGTGGGGCATCATACCCACGATTGATCCCGAGGACACAAAGTATGTCTCGCCTATACTTCCACGCTTCGTCGACCGACAGTTGCGCAACGTCGACTATCAGGTCCGGCGGGAAACCATCGAGACGATTGCCGAACGCAGTGACCTGGCAGTGGTACCACACCTGATCTTCGCTCTCACCGATGGAGATCAGCTGGTGATGCGTACGGCCAGGAATGGACTGCGAAGGATCAGCCGAAAATTCAACGGCTTCGGACTTACTGACGAAGCATCTACACATGAGAAGCAATTGGCTGCAAAACGATGGCGAGAGTGGTATCAGTCCATGCAGCCGATCAAGACCGTCGGAACGCCGAGCCGAGTTGGGCCGCGGGGATGAGCGCAGTCCGTGGACTTCCACCGTCACTGCATAAGAGAGCGGTCAGACAATCAATAGACTACTCGGAGCTGGCAGTCCGTCGGCGAAAAGTGACCAAGCGGTGCCGGCATCGACCGACACATAGAGATGGCCACTTTTGTCAGCGACGGCGATGATTGAAGCACGGCTGGCGATGCAACCCGTATCGGCGATCCCACCGATCCGTATCGGGAATCCGGCACCAAGCGATACCAGCGGGCCATTCCCGTCGATCGATCGCCGATAGACTGCTCCTTCATCCGCGAAGTGATCCGTCGAGGCGGAGACCAGCATGTCGTTGCCTGAAAACGCGACTGCCGAGCAGTACGTTGTGTGCAATCCCTCCCGCTCGACACTCCAGCTTTCACCCGCGTCCCGACTGATGTAAAGCCCGATCGCGGCCGCAGCGATCACAATATCCGGGCGAGTTGGGTGGGCACGTACTTCGTGTACGTCACTCTCGATATCGATCGTCGGCCGCCAGGTCACACCGCCGTCGATCGACCGCGGAATGCCCCCCACGTGAACGTTGGCGAGCAGTGTTCTGCCGTCGCAAGTCGCCGCGATGGAGCGAATACCAAGTGGAGGACCGACGACTCGACCGTCGATGACAGCCGACCCGGCAAACCAACTCTGTCGCCCCTCCACCGAGTCGAAGCCGCTGAGTTGACCGGTCTTGCCTTCAGGATCGACCCTGAACATCCGCGCGTCATCCGTGCCAACGTAGATGTCATCGCCAACCGCCACGGCGCAGGCGAGATCGAAATCACCGGAAATGACTGTTCGCCACTCACCATCCACCGTGCGGCGGCATAGCGAGTGTCCACCGACAATGGCGATGGCGCCGCCACGGCCATCGCTCGCCAGCGATCTGACCGACTGCCCAGCGAGTTCTTGATGGCGAGCCTCGCCCGAGACAACGTGCAGTCCATCGCGCCATGTGCCGACAAGCACCCGCACGCTGGGGTTTGATTTTTCGTTTGCCATGGTGACAGTCATGGCCACATCCTGCCCTCTTCTCGAACAGGTGGCAACTGAAAATACAAGCACGAAAGCGGCAGCGAGTGAGTCGTTAGAGCAGCAAATGACCCACTCGCTGCCACTTCGTACTTGTATTGTTGACAAGTCAAGATGTTAAAGAAACTGGCTCAAAATCACTGTCAGAGCCAGTGCCACACATAATCGCCACCTCATAAAGACGCATTTCTGTCATTTTTCACCACA
>JBDONA010001114.1:0-3418 GCA_039831575.1 Fuerstiella sp.
GCCATCATCTTTCTTTCTTTCTCCGTGGGTTTCACCCACGGCTAAGTGCTTTTGCGGCTCCGCCGCAGCTTGTTTGACTTGTGTATAAACAACAGGATAGCACCCACGGTTCATCTCAGTGAAGTGCGATCTGACGGTTGTGGTATGCGGATAACGCACAGGCTGGCAGCCCGTGGCTACGGCCGGCTGCGTTGCCGCTTACAGGTTCTCGTGGAAGTGTTCGTTTTGTACGGGGATCGTGCAGTCCAGGATGGCTCGCAGCACTTCCGCCGGTGAACCGTTGCAGTCGATGCGTTTGACGATCTCCGGATCGTACTGCTCAAGCACAGGCGCGGTCACTTCTTCGTACAGCGCAAAACGATGACGAATAACGTCTTCGTTGGCGTCGTCCGTGCGGTTTTCCCGGATTGCTCGACGCCGAATGCGGTGCAGCATGTCTTCCAGATCCCCGCATTCCAGGTAGATGATACGGTAGATTTCCAGGTACTGCTGTACGACCTCAACCTGCTCGACATTTCGAGGCATCCCGTCCAGTACCAGCAGGTCTTCGCGCGGCTTATACCACGACAGCGCTACATAGGCGTCCACCGCCGTCTTCCAGATCTTCATCGTCAGGTCGTTGGGAACCAGTTCGCCGCGAGAGATGTAATCGTACACCTGCTTGCCGGTCTCTGACCCGATGTCGATTGAGCGAAATACGTCTCCCACAGACAGATGAAAGAATCCGGGGATGTTGGCCAGAATACCTCCCTGAGTGCCTTTGCCAACGCCTGGCGGGCCAAACAACAGCACGCAGCGGTATCGGGATGGAGCATCCTCAGGCATGTCAATTCTGTTCCGAATAGAAAAACGCGACTGAAATCGAGGACGAGAGTATGGCAACTCAACCAGAGCGACGACAGTGATACGGCAGGGAAGGTCGCAAAATTTCCGATTCGATCGTCGGATTGACCGGCTCGTACACGTCTAATCGGTGTCTCTACCTGGCGTCCCCGCGCGGACGAAAGATGACCCTTTGCATCATCGCTGCGTGGACGCAAGCAGGTCTCGCGAATCGCGGCCGAGTTGTTCCAGAATCCCAACAACGTCGTTAAAGGGGACATCCAGTGGTTCGATTTGATCTGCGGCCACGATCCCCACAGTTCCGATCCATGTATCCGGCGCACCCGGGAAAAAGACGACCGCAGATTCATCCGGCAGACGCTCGGATTCAAACGCAATGCGGCGGCATTCGGGTGTGGTGACCAGCACCGGCTTCAGCGACGGCACGTCCCACGTGCCGCCGATATTGCCCGCCAGCAGATCCTTGTAGATCGCATACTTTGGAAAGAAGGTCGTGAGATACTTTTCGATCAACTGATGAAACTTTCGGCCAATGGCTCGATGAGCCATCAAACCAGCGGTGAAGCACGCGAACAGCAGAACGGCCACCGCCGCGACAAACAGCAGAGAGACACCGGCAGCCGTTTTGACTGGTATCCATTCCTCCAGAGGTTCGTAAATGACCACCACAAAACTGTAGACATAACCCAGCAGACCGATCACGACGGCCAGTGGCAATATAAACAACACGCCCCCGATGGCGGTCGCCTTGAAGAAGCCAATCGAACGTCCGATATGATCTCTCATGTCACTTGTGCTTTCTTCCGAAAAGTCTGGGCCAAAATTACGTCATCGACGGTGAAAGTGTAACGAAGGCAGCGTCGGAGACCATCCGAGCTGACGATCGGAAACCTGTCCCAAATACCAGATCAAAGGGTGGTATTTGTCGAGGGTTTCATGTTGACTTAACCCTCTCACGGTTGGATCACTGTCCCACAACGGTTTTGATTTCTTAAAAACTGAACCACTCATGGACACTCATTACACACTGATAACGCAATGGCTCCGCTGGAGGAGTACGAACAAACGTCGTCGCTTGTCGGATACAAGGTCCAGAGACTCATTAGTGTCATATCAGTGACTATTAGTGGTCTCAAGCCGCTCCTGCGATGAAATAACGATAAGCGTGAGCGTACTCTGACAGCGTCTGAACGACGATTCGCCGGGTCCAGCCTGATTCTGCAGATCTCAGTGGTGGATTCAGTTCCCACTGCGATTACGTGTCTGTGTGACCCAACTGATCCGGACTCATCGGAAACGTCAGCCGGCGGTGTTCGTTTTTCGCGGCTATGGTGATGGCCGCCTCATCCAGCCGCAGGTCCTGAACCACAAACCGGGTGTGGCAGCGATACGTGCAGATGCCACACCCGACACATTTGTCGTCGTCCACGAAAGGTGCCTGAATCGTGGCCATTTCGTCAATTTCGAAATCCGAAAACCCCTGAGACTCCAATTCGTCGCGGTCCACCGGCAGTGCAATCGGGCGCATTTCAATCGCGTGATAGCCTGCCTGCTCACATTCCACGAAACACAGATTGCAGTCTTCCCGGTTGTCGCCGTCAAACGGCAAACACGTATCCGTATTGACAATGGCCAGCCCCATGTGCGTCTCACGCTTGACGATCAGATCAAGCGGCTGAATGGCTCCGGTCGGGCAAACCTGAGTGCAGAAGTTGCACTCCTGATGGCACCCGGCATGTTCCGGATGAGCGACGGGAGTCCACAACGATTCCAGGCCGTGTTCCAGTCCGGCCGGATGCAGCACGGGGCCGGGACAGACCTTAAAACATTCGCCGCAGCGGATGCACAAATCCAGAAACTCAGCTTCGGGAACGCTGCCGGGCGGACGAAGTGGTGCCTCCTTATTACCGGCCACCGAAACTCCCGTTGCGTTGGCCGCTTTAGTGATGGCTGCCGCAGCCGTACCAATTAATCCGGCCGCCACGAATCCACGTCGGGAAACCGGGCGAGGTTGATTCGGCGGATCGTCGGGCGTCTTTAGCTCAACAAAGTTCCAGCGGGTAACGAACTTGATCGCATCCGTCGGGCAGACTCCGCCGCAGCTTTGGCAAAATGTGCATTCGTTGGTTCGCGTCGTGAAGTCCTCGTTAATCGCGTCAAACGGGCAGATCTCGACGCACTTGTTGCAGTTGATGCATGTGCTTTCGACCTTACGCTCGCCCACTCGGAAAACATTGAAAACGGAAAGCATCGCGCCGCTGGGACAGACATAGCGGCACCAGAACCGCCGCCCTTTCAGACTCAGCAGGAACACCGCAGCGAACATCCCCAACGACACGTAAAACATCGCGTCGACGGGGCCCAGCTGACCTGCTCCTTTGACAACACCAAGTTGCAATCGACCGACACTGAACAACAGGCCTCGTGTCAGCACCGGAATTGCCGAAAAGAAACCGCTGGTCAATACTCCACACGCCGACGTGATCAGAACTCCGGCCAACAGATAGTATTTGAAATGCTCCCAGCCGCGTGGCTTCTTCAGACCCGTTGGATTATCCGGCACATGCCATCGTTT
>JBDONA010000028.1:0-3413 GCA_039831575.1 Fuerstiella sp.
CGTCGACCGGCGCGGCGGTGTTTAGTCGGAGGTTTGCCGCGTATCGAATCTTGCGGGCCGTGTTGTCGCCGCACTTGATAATGTAGGCTGCAAACTTGGTCGCCCCCGTTCGCTCATTCGCCGTGAGTCGCTGAATGCCATCAAGCACACCAAATCCACTTGCGGCATCTCGGAGAATTGGTGCTGGTGCCGCAGACCCCTCCTCCATCATGTGTTGATATGTTTCAACGGCGGGCGTGACAACTGCCTGCCCCTGTGGTCGCCCCAGGTTCTTAACGAACCACCCAGAGGTCAGCTCGTCATATTTCACGTCTTCGCGATACTCAACATTCACACCCATAACCGATCGAAGGTAGTGCTCTGTCTTGTGATCAACTGTGAACATCCGGTTTCCTTTTCTTCGAAATGAATTTACGAACCTCCTCGATCCGCTGCGGCAACAGTGCCACAGCATGAAGAATGCCATCAATGTGTTCACGCTCAGCCGACTTGTCAGCTTTAGTCACCCAGCCGGAGTTGGTCATGTACTGAGTCTTGAATCCGTCGAACGCGAGCAACGCTGTGTGCATCAAGTCAGAGGCGTGCTCGGCAACACTCATGCCGTTTCGCATTTTACTCTTGGCGGTCTCACGCTTTCGTCGCATCACACCTTCGTCGCCGTGGAGCTGTTTGAGCACCCACGTCTTTTGTCGAGTTGTTAAGCTGCTGAACTTCTTAACAACCGCCTCTGCTGGTGCGTTGGTTGCTTTCGTTTCCGGGGCAACCATCTGCACGGCAGGTTCCTTCATTTCCTTCACGACATCACTGACGAGCTTGGAGGTGATCTGTTTAACACCGTCCTTTTCCTCAGCGGCGTCGAGAACCTCAGCCCATGCTTGCCGCTGTTTTTCTGGTTCGAGTTTTGTGAGAGGGCGGCACTGACGTTCATTGACTGGAAGAATGTCTACCATGGTAGACAGGTTGTCGTTGAGGTCAGACGACTCGATATACTGATATGCACGTGGGCGACTGATCCCCCAACGGTCTCTGCAGTAATCCTCAAACGTAGCGAACTCTTCCCGGTACAGTTTGTGATCACGGATGTCTGTCAGTGCTGCACCAACCTCAAAAAATGATTGCTGGCCAGCCTGGATTGATTCTTCTAACTGGGCGAGACAAGACCGTTCATCTTTTGTCAGTGCAGTGGATACTGTTGTGGTGATCGATGTCATGATTCAGTTACGTGTTCTACCCGTTGAGGATCTTGCCGATTGCTTTGAGGCACCTGAGCGGGATCAGGTTGCCGGTGGTGAGGAGGAGGAAGGGTGTCATCGTCTTGCCTCAAGCTGTCGTCGAAGGTGTTCCACGACTGCCGGATGAAATCGGCGATGTCCTCCAATGGTGACCGACGATGTTGACAGGTGCCCAAGATGCACCCATCGAGAGACAGTACGAGTGCTGACTTGAAGTCGTTCAGCCACTTCTGTCGTACTCATTTCTTTGATTGATTGTGTGGTTGTCACCGCTGCGTCCTTTGTCGTTTTCGTCTCGTGTCTCACTTGCGACGTGAGAACCTTAACGAAGTTTTTGCGGGTGATTTCGGCGAATGGCACGCCGTCGGCACGTTGTCGGCACGTTGGCCAGGGCGCGCATTGGAGCGGTAACTACGAAGGTGCCACGATCAGTTGATGAAAGCCGAATTGTCACAAAATCAGAAAATGTAAGTTCCTGATTCCTAGGACACGCTGTGCAGGCCAATATCTGCCGCAATCCGTGACACAGCGGTTAGGAACGGTCAGCGACAATCGTGACGTTTAACCATGCAGTGCGCCCGCTACCTTAACCGCTACCTTAAATGTCTCGAATGCCCGCCTGAATGTGGTGACACTTGCAATTAGAACAGCGTTTTTAACACGTCAGCACGCATCAGCATCTGCTGATGGTGCACGTCGTTCCGTGAAAATGAGAGCGGCCCTTTGTTCTATGAAACACTGCGTGTGATGAACGCCCGTGTTTTCGGCCGGCTACCTCTTACGGCGTATTACGCTGACTTGTGGCCGTGGCGAACGTATTTCCCCTGGTGAAAGTCGCTTTCCCACGAACCCCACGTCCACATCTTTTTAAAAACTGCTCCACGGCCGGTATTGGTCGATTCCAAATCGCTTCCACCTGTTCGTGGGTGGCCGGTTGTGGCCGTCATTAACGCTCCGTAGAATCGTTTTCTGACTTGCAGGCTAAAGACACGATCTTCCACGGAGCATCCGATGATTCCTCAGACTCGACGCAGTTTTCTCAAGACAACTTCTCTGTTTGCTGCCGGAGCTGCGTGCGGCACACTGCCAGGCACGGTCCGCGCGGTGGAATCGGGGGGACTGAAGCTCGGAATTCAGCTCTACTCGTTGCGCAGTTACAGCCGTGACGAAGCGCTGCAGCATGCCAGTGACCTGGGCTTCGAACAGGTGGAATTCTACAGCGGAATGCTGGCCACCAATGCGTCCGACGAGGAAATCGCCGCAACAAAGAAGAAAGTTGCCGATCTCGGGCTTTCGATTTCCGCGCATGGCGTCAACAAATTGACCAAAGATGCGGCGAAGAATCGAAAGCTTTTTCAGTTCGCCAAAAAGCTTGGTGTCGCCAGTATCACAGCCGATCCTGATCTGGATTCCTTCGACAGTCTTGATGATCTGGTCAAGGAATTCGACATTCGGATCGCGATTCACAACCACGGGCCGCGCCACCGTTACAACAAAGCGATCGATGTGTTGCGCGTCATCGAAGGACGTGACGAGCGAATTGGAGCTTGTGCGGATTTGGGCCATTACATCCGATCAGGACAAAATGCGCCGGAAGTCATTCGGTTGCTGAAAGGGCGGTTGTATGGAATCCACCTGAAGGATTTTGCCGACATGAAAGATAAGTCGCACGGCGTGATCCTGGGCAAAGGACACCTGAATCTGGAAGACGTCTTTTTCGAGTTGCAGGCAGCCGGCTTTCCGTCGAACGGAGCACTGTCGTTGGAATATGAAGAGAACATGAAAAACCCTCTGGCGGATATTCGCCAGTGCGTGACCGTCGCCAAAGCGGCGATGAAAGCCGTCGCGCAGAGTCGTTGACCAGCGGCTGAGTCCGTTCGCTCGAAACGCACAGCGTCAATGGCGCGTGCGACAACCGGAAGATGACCACGCCGGGCTCGGTGTACACTGCGGACCATCGTTGGGGATGTCCGATGTGTTGTTGAAACTGCTGATGGTCTCTCTGGTAAAAAGGTAGGGGGTTGGGTTTGAGTTTGCAAGAAGCTCGCCCCGGTGACGCCTGGAGAGCTTACCTTTGATGTTCCGCTCCTTGTGGATCAAGCAGCGTTGAATGACCGCATCAGGAAAAAACTCGATCACCGCACTGCGAAGCGCATCGCTGCCATCGAGAACGACGAACAA
>JBDONA010000818.1:0-3400 GCA_039831575.1 Fuerstiella sp.
ACACCGTGCGAGAGTGCCCCCCGAAGGACTCGAACCTTCAACCCTCTGATTAAGAGTCAGCCCGCTACCCTCGAAAACTCCAGTGAAAACGCACATTCTGAGAATCGCGCAGCGCCAGGCGCAGCAGATGATCTCGAAACCGCCTATCGTGCCCCGGATCTGAGGCTGATCATCGAACGTTGGGAATTCCTACCCGAGGCGGTGAAGGCCGGCATCCTTGCGATGGTGCGAGTGATCCCCTAGGGGGAAACGCACACCCTGCGAAAACACAGGGGAAAAGCGGGATTTTAAGTGGCCAGCGCGCCAAAAGTAGCGCCGTCGAGCCAGAAACGCCCCCCATCGACCCCGATCTGAAGGCGATCATCGAACGGTGGCCTGACCTACCCGAGGCGGTGAAGGCGGGCATGGTGGCGATGGTTGAGGCCACGAAGGACCGCCGCCCGTAACGATGGTGAGAAAAGCAACGAATGAGCAAAACAGATATCACCGGTGAGTTACCCGGAAAAGTCTTATTGCTCTTTCTGGAGGACGAGTAGTAACTCGATAGTTGGAGAAATCATGAGCAAGACAAGAGCGTGGATAGAGTACCTATATTCATGTGACACTTACAGCGATGCGGACGCCACATAGGCTCAGTTACGCCAAGGCTTCAAGGTTGCCGCTCCCCAACAGGCCTTCAATGGACACTCAAATCAAAACTGAGGCCATCTGAAAATGCCGATGGCAATGGGGCTTCGATTTGTTTTCCTGCTCATCTTCTGGCTTGTCTTCAAATGGACGAATCAGTTTCGCGTGAGGTTTACGCAAGAACCAAAAGAAACATGTGAAAAAGGTTGTTACCCGTTTTGTGGCGGTAACGAAAAACGCCTAAATCAGCTCTTGCAGGAACTCAAGGATCGTGCCGATCCGGACGATTCCTTCATCGAGTTCGCTGAAGGGCTGATTGCCACAAGAGACGGCCAATTTGAAATGCCGATCAAGCCTTGACCGGACGAGGAAAGCTCGTGCTTCGTTTTTTTTCTGCTTGGACAAAAGAGAGAAAGACAGCTGTTTCATCAACGCAATCAAAACACCATGAAATACTAACCCGCATTCATATTGGTTGTTGAAATCCCAAGTCTACGGCATAAAGATCGAGTAAACGATAGCACCGACAAGTGTACATCGGCCAGGGAAGAGAGTTCACGCGCTTTGTCGCATTGCTACGGTCTGTCGGTACTCTTCAGCTTCGGGTACTGATCCGCCCAGTATTGCAATCCGACACGGCTACCCCGTCAGGCGCCTCATTTTTGGACCGCCATTTAGTTGTAAATTGTTGCAACACGGCGTGGATATGGTGATAATCAGCCCGTGAATTGTGCTGGTTTGCTTCTAGCAGACTCTTCATCCCACGTTCCGTTGTTCTTTATTTCCGGCTGGGACCTGACCGAACTGAAACCATCATGAGATCCATACTGACCGACGTTTTCGGGCGATTCAAACGTCAGCTGAGAGACGTTCGAAAAAACGCAAGGCGACGCCTGGAACGAGCACACTGTTTCCGACCTTGGTTGGAATCACTGGAAGCACGCAGACTCCTGACAGCGGACCCGACGCTGGATGCTCTGAGCAATCTCACGATCGACGAGGATGCGGCCGAGCAGACGGTCTCGCTGGCAGGCATCAGTGCTGGTGGTGGAGAATCACAACCTCTGCGTGTGACGACCACGAGCAGCAAAACCAGCCTGATCCCGCACCCGGCGGTAACGTACACGTCGGCAGAGTCAACGGGCAGCATCGCCTTTACACCCGTGGCCGATGAGAGTGGACCAGCAACGATCACGGTGACGGTGGAAGACGGTGGTCTGGATGGTGACCTGGATACGGGCGGAGACAACAAGACGTTCAGTCGCGATTTTGTGATCACCGTTAATGCAGTCAATGACAATCCAACGCTTAACGCACTTTCGGACCTGACGATCGATGAGGATGCGGCCGAGCAGACGGTAAATCTGTCGGGTATTACTGCCGGTGGTGGGGAGTCTCAGCCACTCAACGTGACCGCCACGAGCAGCAGCACGGGCCTGATTCCAAATCTCACGATTAGGTATCTCACACACTGGATGTATTGGAGTGAGACCGATGGCATCTATAGAGCGCATACCGATGGATCAGGAGAGGAACTGTTGTCAACCCCTGGTGATGGGGAAGACTACTGGAAATTCGACGTCGATCCAGACGAGGCCAAGATCTACATCGCAGTTGGCACCGGGCACAACTCGCTGATTGTTCGTCGGATGAATCTGGACGGAAGCCAGTTGGAAGACGTCAGTACTTCAGATGCGCTGGGAGGCTTGCCCTATGGAATCGCGTTAGACCTCGCAAATGACGTCATCTATGTGCAACCGCATCATCTGCCGCCGGTTTATCCTGGGGCGCCTCCCGGTGGGCTGCAGCGGCTGGACATGGAAGGGACCAACCTTCAGACATTGGCGCCCAAACCATACTACTCGCATGACATGGAAGTCGATTCGGCCAACTCAAAACTGTACTACACCGATGACGTGAGTTACGAGGGAATCCGTAGAGTCAATCTGGACGGATCAAATGTCGAAAATGTGGTCAACATCACTGGATACTACAGCGTGGCAAAACACCTGGCGTTGGATGTGGATGCGGGTGTTGTGTACTTCACGGTCGATATCGATACCGGTAATGAAGATGGGAAGATCTGGCGTGCCGACTTAGATGGCGGCAATCAACAAGTGATTGCCGATGTCAATGCATTTGATATCGAAATCGATCAGGCTGGCGGAAAGCTTTACTGGACGTCAAAGACTCATATTCAGCGCGCAAATCTGGACGGTTCCGGAATCGAAGACCTCGTCGAGTTATCTGGGTCCGGCCGACAAAAATCGGGTAGCCTCTACGTCGATAGCACACGTCCGTCTCCCTCGCCGACGGCCATCCTTCACTTCACGCCGCTGTCCGACCAGAGCGGCACGGCCACGATCACGGTGACCGTGGAAGACGGTGGTCTGGATGGTGATCTGGATACGGGTGGAGACAATGCCACATTCAGCCGCGATTTTGTGATCACCGTTAATGCAGTCAACGATGCTCCGACGCTGAATGCTCTGAGTGACCTGACGATCCTTGAGGACGCGGCCCAGCAGACGGTCTCACTGGCAGGCATCAGCGCCGGTGGCGGGGAGTCGCAGCCTCTGCGTGTGACGACCACGAGTAGTAAAACCAGCCTGATCCCGCACCCGGCGGTAACGTACGCGTCGGCAGAAGCGACGGGCACGCTCAGGTTCACGCCGGTGGCCGATGAGAGTGGCACGGCCACGATCACAGTCACCGTGGAAGACGGCGGTCTGGATGGTGATCTGGATACGGGTGGAGACAACGGGACGTTCAG
>JBDONA010000635.1:0-15228 GCA_039831575.1 Fuerstiella sp.
AGCCAGAATCAGAGCCAGCGGACGATTGGCCACCGTCTTGAATCCGTTCTCCGCCAGATGGTTCAGAATCGGCAGCACAAAGGCAGCGGTCTTGCCGGTTCCCGTCTGAGCACAGCCCAGCACGTCCTGCCCTTCCAATGCCACAGGCAGCGTTTGCTCCTGAATGGGAGTCGGAAGTTCGTAGCCTTCGTCCTCAATCGCCTGTTGCAGCGGGGCAATCAGATTGAATTGTTGGAAGTCTGACACGGAATGATTCTGGATCTGGCAGCGGTGGTGAGTCGCAAAACGGTGCGAACGCGGGCACCTGAGTGAACGCCGCCCTGAAAACGATCATTCCGGCATTTGGCCCGGCAGCGATTGTGGGGTATAATGACGCGGTGTCTGCAAAAGTCCACACGTAACTGGTGCATCTTCGGTGCAAGGTGTGAGCGACACGTGCATTGTCAGTGATTGAATGAGGGGTTGTGTGTCACTGGCCCTGCCAGTGTTTTCGCGAGCCTCAGGACACTGGCAAAGCCAGTGGCACCCATCAATGCAGGCCTGATGCTGCACTTCTCGGATAAAAACTTCGGGCTGCTGAATAGTGGTACGACGCAGCAGACCGACACAAAACACCCACAAATGTCGACATCGCAAATACGCGGCAAACAGCAAGGCAACGACAAATGAGACAGATGACATCCTCCAACCCGGCCCTGAGGGGCAGCGTCTTCCAGAATTTTGAGTCCTATGGTGACACCACCACGATGACGGTCACCGGAACGGCGGTGAAGACACTGATCGCGATCATGTTGGCCCTGCTGACCGCCGGCATGACATGGTTCAAGTTTCAGGAGGCCGGTGGTGTGGCGGGGGGCGGTGCCCAGGCGATCATGCCATTAATGATCGGAGGCATGATTGTCGGTTTAATCTTTGCGGTCATCACCATGTTTAAGCCGGTGTGGGCGGCCTTCACCACGCCGCTCTACGCCCTGGCCGAAGGCTGTTTTCTGGGTGGAATATCGGCCATTGTGCAGTCGCAATTCCCCACGGTGCCAATCGTGTTTCAGGCCTGCTGCCTGACCTTTGGCACGTTGGCGGTGATGCTGTTTCTCTACTCAAGTGGCATCATCAAGGTCACGGAAAAACTGCGAATGGGAATTTGCGCCGCCACGGGTGCGATTTGCCTGCTGTACCTCGTTTCGTTCGTGATGGGAATGTTTGGCACGCCAATCGGTTTCATTCACAGCGCCGGACCAATGGGAATTGGCTTCAGCCTGTTTGTCGTCGGCTTGGCCGCGTTCAACCTGCTGCTGGACTTTGACCTGATCGATCGCATGTCGAAAAGTAATGCTCCGAAGCATATGGAATGGTACGGAGCGTTCGCGTTAATGGTGACTCTGGTCTGGCTGTACATCGAAATCCTGCGACTGCTGTTAAAGCTGAATCGCCGCAATTAGATGCCTTCCGGGGCATACAGTGCATTTCGCCTCAGAAGCCCGGCTTTCCAGCAAAGCCGGGCTTCTGTTTTTTGCACGTCAGATGCCTGGATTTCTTGATCCGTTGCCGAATCGTTTGCGTTCCCGTCCAGGCTCCGCGTAAGCTTGGTGGTCACTCACTCGTTCCAATTGCCTTTGAATTCACTGTGTCGAAAGGGTTCGCATGTCAGATGAACACCAGAAAAAAGGCGGCTCCGGAAGTGGTCATACTCTGTTGATGATCGGTGCCATTGTCGCCGCTCTGGTGCTGGCGTGGCGGGCCCCGGGATTTGCGGTGAGCCTGAAGTTAGGTGGCGACGTCTTTCTGCGACTGCTGATGATGGTGGTCGTACCGCTGGTCATGGCAAGCGTCATGAGCGGGATTCTGGGGCTTGGCGACGTTCGCAAGCTGGGCAAGCCTGGAGCCGTCGCCATCGGGTACTACCTGACGACGACCGTTCTGGCAGTCGCGACCGGAGTGCTGATTGTCAACCTGTTCAGCCCGGGAGTCGGCCTGGATGCAGACTCGATGATGGACGACATGGGCACCACGGAGCACCATGAAAAGCTGGAAGACCTTGAGCAGAATGAAGAAGGGCCGAAGAACATCGGCGACATCTTTCACAAGATGGTGCTGATGCTGTTCACCAACAACCTTCTGAAGTCGATGGTCGAAGGAGAACTGCTGCCACTGATCGTCTTCAGTATCGCGTTCGCTGGACTGTTGACCACGATGGGAAGCCGTTCGGAAACCATGCGGACACTGATCGTCAGCATCAACGATGCCATGATGGGATTCGTCATGCTGCTGATGAAGTTTGCCCCAATCGGTATTTTCTGTCTGGTGACGTCATCGTTCGGAAAATTCTTTCTGGCAGGTGATGCCTGGGAAAAAATCTCCAGTCTGGGCTGGTACATGGCCACAGTTCTGGTCGGTCTGGGTATTCACGCCTTCATCACTCTGCCGCTGATTCTCTGGGTCTTCACCAAACGCAATCCGATACAGTTTTACAAACAGATGTCGGATGCGCTGCTGACGGCATTCTCGACCGCAAGTTCGTCAGCCACGCTCCCCGTGACAATGGAGTGCGCAGAAGTAAACGCGGGCATCTCCCGGCGATCGGTAGAGTTCGTGCTGCCGCTGGGCGCCACTATCAATATGGACGGCACAGCTTTATACGAAGCTGCCGCCGCCATTTTTATGGCTCAGATCTACGCAGGTGTGAATCCGGATTTTACGTTTGGTTTCACCGAACAGATTATCATCGCCGTGACGGCAACTCTGGCGGCCATCGGAGCTGCCGGCATTCCGGAAGCCGGATTGGTCACGATGCTGATTGTGCTGAATGCGGTCGGACTTCCCACCACGTATCTGCCATTGATCCTGCCCGTTGACTGGCTGCTGGACCGATTCCGCACCGCCACAAACGCATTCGGAGATTCTGTTGGTTCCGCCGTGGTTGATCAGTCATTTCCGGACGCTGAAGCTGCCTGATGCGGCGGCGCAACGTGGCATAAATAAGTTTCGTTCGAAACTCAACGTAAACTGGCCGCTGACCACCGCCACGGCGGATTTTGCCTGATCTGCCACTCCTGGCAGCGGCTGGCTGGAACACGAGGACGGCTCTGGAGTCGACCGTTCCGTCTGTGCTGAACACAACTGATGTTCGGCCTGTTCCTGTTAGATAAACTTCCGGCGTTGCACCTTCTATTCGGGTTCCAGCGAACTGATGTGTCAATCACAGAACGCCAATCGTATGAGAAGCGAGGGCATTCGCAGGCCAATGCCGAAGACTAGGATAACCCCTGGTTTCGGGATATTGTCGCAGATTTGTACCTAATCATGCGGCAATAGCCCACTGGCTGTACGGACATAGCCTTGCGTAACAATGGAGTACATACGTTCCCGATGCGTTCGCGCTCGGTCGAACCAGCGACATCCCCCAACAAAGGCGTTCGGGCGTTGACCCCTGCCGTCTGCGCAGCTGTTGCGCAGCTGTTGCGCTGCTGGTTGTCGTATTCTGCGGGTGCCGGTCGCGGGAAGTGTGGCGGGAAACTGTCGGTAACGACACCGACCATATCAACGATATCTCACGGCGCATTGACTGCCCGACGGCAGAAATCCATCCGGCAGCAACGGCAGCAGCTCCGTGGACCATACGCCACAAACCAGATCTGGACTCGATCCAATACCGCGACTCCACGCTGGACGAGATTCTACAGATTGCGCTGCACAATTCGGACGTGCTGAGAGAGCTGGGTGGGACAATCCTGCGGAATCCAGCCGGCATTCGGTCGCGATTCACGAACGGCCTCGTCGTCACCAATCCGCGTTTCAGCTCGGAAGCCGCACTCAGCGCCTTTGACGCACAACTCAGCGCCTCGGCGTTTTTCAGCAATAACAGGCAACTGGCCAACAACCCATTCTTTTCCGGTGGTGCGAATCCATTTCTTCAGGATCTGCATGAATACACGGTCGAACTGTCCAAGAACACTGCGACGGGATCCACTCTGGCTCTCAGGTCCGTCTCGACATTCGATGGCAACAACGCCCCCAGCAATACCTTTCCAAACGCGTGGCAGACATACCTTGAAGGTGAAATCCGCAAACCATTGCTGCAGGGCGGCGGCCTGCAGTTTAATCGCGTCGCTGGTCCAGGCAGCACCGCAGGAGTGTACAATGGCTTATTGATCGCCAAAGTGAACTCGGACATGAGCCAGGCTGAGTTCGAAGTCACCGTTCGCAACTACATTAACGACGTGACCAACGCTTACTGGGATCTGTATTTCGCGTATCGTGATCTGGACGCCCGCGGTCGAGCGATGAAGCGAGCACTGGATTCATGGAACCGCATTTCCGCTCGCGAGAAAAGTGAAATCGAAACCGGCGCGGCCGAAGCTCTGGCTCGGGAGCAGTACTACCGCTTCAAGTCCGATGTTGACGAAGCAATCTCCGGCCGCGTTACTCAGGGAACACGCTCAGGAAACGGCAGCACCGGGGGAACTCTGGAAGCTGCCGGCGGTGTGCTGACAACCGAACGACGCTTACGGCTGCTGATCGGAATCAGCATCACTGACGGAGAATTGATTCGCCCGAAAGATGAACCGACGGAAGCCGACATCGTTTTCGACTGGTACAACATACAACACGACGCCCTGCAGCTTCGATCAGAATTGCGACGTCAGCAAATGCTGATACGCAAACGCGAGATGGAACTTCTGGCTGCCAAAAACTTTCTGAATCCTCGACTGGATGCCGTCGCGCGTTATCGATTCCGTGGCTTTGGTGATGACCTGTTCGACACAGAACGTGCAAACAATGGCTCAGCCCCCGCATCCGCCGTGGGTAATCTGGCCAACGGGGACTTTCAGGAATGGCTGCTGGGCTTCGAGTACGAAGTTCCCCTGGGCTATCGCAAGGGGTATCTGGCGGTTCAAAATGCAGAACTGCAACTTTCCCGTGAACGCATCATCCAGCGCGAACAGCAGCGGGAAATCGTGCACAATCTGAGTAACGCGGTCACAGACGCAGCCAGGGCTTACGAAGCCTGTCAGAACAGTCTGAACCGCTATGGGGCGGCGCGAGAGTTGTTGAGCGCCTATGAGGTCCAGGACGAGCACGACATGGACGTCGACGTGGATCATCTGCTGGATGCTCAGCGTCGAGTCGTGGAAGCCGAAATTCGCTATTACCGATCACGTACCGAATACGCCATCGCGTTGAAGAACGTGCATCTGGAAAAAGGATCTCTGCTGTCCTATCACAATCTCCACATCTTCAATCACCAACCGCATACCTCAGTCTCGACGCTGGAAGAACTTCCACCGGCCGAAGAACCACGCACTGACAACGGTCCTGCCAGCCCAAGAACCTTTGCCCCTGGCAAAATGGACGAAACAGAACCAGCCTCGTTCAATTGATCACAGAAGTCCGTGTTCTTCGTATTTGAATTCGTTCGTCGCGCGCACATCCGGGGGGATTCTGCTCTGCGGCGACAACGGATCACGCTGACGTGTGGCCGCGACAGGCGCGTTCCAGCTTCAGAAAACGGTAAGCCCACGCAGCCAGAACGGTTCACAGGAATACGTAAACGGCTTTAGCCGGCGGCGGAGTATTGCTGAGCAAATTCGAGAATGATGGTGTCGATGACCTCCACCAGACCCTCTTCGGTCGCTTCACTCAGGAAACGATAGTTGCTTCGATTGAGTGATTCTTTGTTGCGGATCGTCCCCTTGGTCGTGACCTCAAGAATATGAGTATCAGAAAACGGTCGGATCAGCATTTCCAGGCGACTGTACAGATTTCGGTTCGTACCACGGTTCAGATTGATGTCGTCACGGGTAATCCTGGCGCCCCAGCCGTCTTCATTCACAACTGTCGAGTATTCGAAGCCGGGAAAGTGGTCGCACAGTTTCTTCAGGCAGCCTTCGATATGATCGCTCAACGCCAGGCGAAGCTGAGAATGAAGACTGCGCAGATCTTCTTCGCTGGACTGCTTTTGTCCCGCTGCCTCACCTTCAGCGTCCCTGGACTTCTGGCCTCGATTAATGGCCTTCTGCAATCGTTCGTCAAATTCCGACATTCTGGTTCTCTTCGGTAAGCCCCTGCCACTGAACGTCGACAAGGGCAAAACATGTAATGGTTGAGTCAAGTTCAGCGAGCAACGGGAGCGAATGATCGATTCCGAGCGTTAGCAGGGACTCGAGTTGAGTGAGTAGTGCTGCCAGTGACGGGTGGCTGATCGCTGTGCCAGGTCGCAAAGATAGGGCCCCAGGCTGATCAGCACAAACCAACGTCCGGTGCCTGAGGTTGGATATCGAAAACTGTCGAGAATCCGCAAAGATCCGGAACCATGGTACAGAGTCTGCGAAACTGGTCCTGTTTTCGCGGGAATCCGGCGTGCCGGTTCCGGATCCCGTTGGATTCGTCGTGGCGACCTGCCAGAATCCGGAAAAATCCAGAGATTTCCTGCCCAAACGAACGTTCCGGACGCGACGACCGGATTTCTGAATTTGATGTCAGCGTTCGCAAATCCGTTACGCGTTTTGCACATTCCCTATAGAGAATCAGCCGTCATGGCCAAAAAAACAATTGCCGATGTCGACGTCGCCGGAAAACAGGTTCTGATGCGAGTTGACTTCAACGTCCCGCTCGACGGAACAACAATCACGGATGACGGTCGTGTCCGTATGGCGCTGCCCTCTATCAAGTCGGTCGTTGACCGGGGCGGAAAGCTGATTCTGATGAGTCATCTGGGACGTCCGAAAAAAGGTGAAGACAATTCGAAGTACAGCCTGAAGCCGGCAGCCGACAAGCTGGCGGAACTGATTGGCAAACCCGTTGCGTTTGCGACAGATACCGTCGGCGACGATGCTGTGGCCAAAGTCAACGACCTGCCGGATGGCGGCATCGTTGTGCTGGAGAATCTGCGTTTTGAAGAGGGTGAGAAGAAGGGTTGCCCGGAACTTGCCGGCAAGCTGGCCGCATTTGGCGACATCTATTGTAACGACGCCTTTGGCACCTGTCATCGTGCGGACGCATCCATGGTAGCCACGCCTGAGGCAATGGCTGGCAAACCGCGCGTGGTGGGATTTCTGGTAGAGAAGGAAATCAAATACCTGACAGAAGCGATTGGAACCCCGAAACGTCCTTTTGTGGCAATCCTTGGCGGTGCAAAAGTTTCTGACAAGATTCAGGTTATCAACAACCTGCTCGGCATCTGCGACAAAGTGCTGATCGGCGGCGCGATGGCCTACACGTTTTCTCTGGCGAAAGGTGGGCAGGTTGGCAACAGCCTTGTGGAAGAGGACAAAGTTGAACTGGCCAAAGAACTAATCGAACAAGGCGGCACCAAACTTGTGCTGCCCGTCGACACCCACTGCGGCGACGACTTCAGTGCGGATTGCAACAAAGAAGTCGTCAATGCGGGAGAAGTTCCGGACGGGTTTGAAGGTCTTGATATCGGGCCGGCGACGGCAGCGATCTACGCGAAAATCGTCGAAGAGGCGAAAACGGTTGTCTGGAACGGACCGATGGGCGTTTTTGAGATGCCTCCGTTCGACGAGGGAACTCGGGCTGTAGCAGAAGCCCTGGCGAAGGGGGCGGGCACCAGCATCATCGGTGGCGGCGATAGCGCTGCGGCCATTCGGCAGCTGGGGTTCGAAGACCAGGTGTCGCATGTCAGCACCGGCGGGGGAGCCAGCCTGGCGATGCTGGAAGGCCAGACGTTCGCTGCGGTCGAATTGCTCGACAACGAATAACTGTCGACCGTAAATCACCGGCTGTTCTGGTGAGCACTGATGAGGCTTTGCGGTTCCTGAGACAAGCGCACAGCGCATGCAAGTGTGTTTCACAAGCGTTCGAGACCCCCTCGCTGGCGCTTATAGCATATCCGGATGTTCGGCTTTGTGCAGTTTGTCGGGCGGCGGCCGTTCCCTGCAGCCGAGCCGTGCCGACAAGCTGAATTCACAAAGCCGGCGAAACGACAATTCCGGATCGCAGTAAGCCAACGGAGCGTCACGGATTACTGGCGCTGCCGCACAGACGGCTTCTCGAAGACTTCCGGACGCTCCGCAGACTTCGATCAGGACGGATCACTCAGATGTTGCCTGACGGGCTCTCGATAAGCATTCCGCACGATCGAAGCAGGCTTACCACTTCATTCTTAGTCCCGGTTTCACGGATCAACTTATGAAAAACAAGCTCCCCGTTCAACAATGTGAACCCGCGAGATTCATCGGCATCGACTGGGCTGATCGGAAACACGACGTTCATTCTGTCGATCCTCACGGAAACGGTCAGTCGAGAACGATTGAACAATCGCCCGAAGCCATTGAAGCATGGATCAGCGAAGAACTCGCGCAGGCAGGCGGCCCCATCGCCATCATTCTCGAACAGTCTCGTGGAGCACTCGTTCAGGCACTCATGTTTCGCGAAAACGTCATTCTCTATCCGGTCAATCCGCAACAGTTCGCCAGCTACCGAAAGAGTTATTCAAACGCCGGATGCAAAGACGATGTCACTGATGCAATTCTGCTGGCCAGAATGCTGCGGGAACGAATCTCGTTTCTGAAAGCATGGGAACCCGATGATGAAAACACTCGCATGCTGGCCCGGCTGTGTGAAGTGCGACGCAAGTTGGTCGATGAACGAACAAGGCTTACTCAACAGCTGACTGACCAGCTGAAATGCTGCGTTCCCCTGGCACTGAACCTGCCCGGGATCAAATCCTTTTCGCCGCTGATGCTGGAAATTCTTCGCCGCTGTGCTGATCCACGTCAATTGCGCAAGGCAGATCGCAGAGTCCTTGTGAAGGTCTGTGCCGAATACAGATTGCGGAACGAAAAGCAGCAGGAAGAACGGATCCATGCCATTCGAACGGCAAAGCTGCTGTGCACGGACAACGCGGTCATCAAACCGGTTTCCGACACTCAACGACGGTCGCCTGTGGCTCGAATTGTTGCGGAGCTATCAGGTTCAGGAAGACCTGGCAACTGACCTGAACCGCATTGCCGACGTCACCACCACGTGGAATCAATGCGTGCAGCTGCCGCCGGTGACCAACGGTCCCATCTGGTGCCGGATCCGAATGAAACAAACAACAGCGGGTAAACTGGCATCATTTGCCTACAAGCTACCACTGTTGTGGCTGGAAGTGACGCACCTGAACGAGTCAAAATCTTATCGTTTGACGGCCAGCTCCGCAGAAAGTGGTTTCCTGATTTCGCCGGTCCTTAGCGACAGGCAGCAGTTCGCTGATCTGTTGGCAAATCCGGAGTCAGCAGCCAGCATCAGAGACTTCAGGAACGCTGTGGTCGAGTCAATTCGGGTCCAAACGTCCGACGTTTCGCAGCAATATTTCTACGAAGAAGACATAGAAATTTCATTCGAAGAAGTCGTCGTCTCGAACACCGAACCAGTGGTCGGCATGCAAATTCTCTCTGTGCAGCAATGATCGTGCATGATCACAAATCCGCAGGAAACGATCACCGTGACCAGTAGATATGCTGTTAAGCAGACCGGACAATGGCCCCTTCTGCAAACACCATTGCTCGAAATGCCGGATTCTGAGAACATCCGGCTCCCGGAAGCACCCCTCCAACAGAACCACGACTCGTACCGAGTCCACGCCGGTTCGTCACCCCCGTCCTGAATTCTTTCTTGTCGACGCCAAAACTCCACCGACAGCGAGTCCAACACCGCCCCAGTTGCCGCGTACTGGTCACTATTCCAGTCGTCTGTGTCTGTGCGATTGTGGCAGGCTGCGCCGCTCCGAAGAAGACTTTCAGTGTCGAACGCCCCGTGCAACACACGGTATCCACGCCACATTTTGTGATTCAAAGCAATTTTCGAATTCCGGACGATGCACCACTGGTGCGCGAACTGGATCAGCTACATCAGCAGATTACTAAAACGCTGGCCTTGCCCAGGCAGCGGGATCCCGTTGTCGTGTATCTGTTTTCTAACGAGGAATCGTACCGGCGGTATATGCACGCGACCTGGCCGAATCTGCCGCCTCGGCGAGCCTATTTTGTCGGTACCAGTCGCGAACTGTCGATCTACTCGTTTCACAGCGAACGGGTTCGCGAAGACCTGCGTCATGAATTCACTCATGGATTGTTGCATGCGTCATTGAATTCTGTGCCACTGTGGCTGGACGAAGGCCTGGCTGAATACTTTGAAGTCGGAGGCCCGGTCGTTGGAACTCCGCACAAAGTTCACGTTCAGTATCTGCAGTCGGCCAGGGCGGAGGGCTGGAACCCATCGCTGTATCAGCTGGAACAGCTATCTGACTTTCGCAAAATGACTCAACGGGACTACGCCGAATCCTGGGGATGGGTCCACTTCATGCTGCACGACACCGACGCCACACGAGGGACTCTGATCGACTACGTGGCCGAACTCGAATCGAAATCAGTCGCAGCAGCGCTTAGGCCTCGTCTTGAAGAGACCGCCCCTGCTTACTACAACGGCATGATCAGCCACGTCACGAATATGGCCCAGGGGATCGCCCTGGCGAGTCATCGACGCTGATCTCACGTCACTGAGAACCGTCAGGTCCATCGTTGGCGGTGTGCTGACAGGTCGCCACCAGTCATCCCCACGGGTCCCTGCGTTCGTCCTGGCGGTCGCGTCAGCATTCGCGACACTACCGGCCCCACCGACGAGTCCGGCAGAATTCAATCAGATCTCAGAGATTGGATCCCTGGTTGGCGTTGGAATCTTATTGGCGTCGACGTTAATGCCGCCGCAGTTTCCTGACGCACAGCAGGGAGTCGCCATTGCGGCTCCGCATACGGTTTGGGGCACCAAATATGTCCTGGTGTACGGCACCTGGCGGGTCACCTGTTTCGCGACCATTCGCGTACAGGTCTGTTCGACCTGGCGAGACACAACACGTGCAACTTTGCAGGTTGTCGTGTAGGGAATCTGTTTCTGAACGCAGTAGGGAATACGTCGTGTTCGCTGTTCCGTGACCAGACGGCACACGGTGTATGGAATTTTGCGTGTTCGCTTCTCTGTTTCAAACCGACACGTTCGATATGGAATGCGTTGCGTTTTTGTTTCGCACATTATGCGACACGTGCGATACGGAATTCGCTGAACCATCTCCTTCGGCACCATGCGGGTTACCTGGTACGGGATTTTCTTCACGATCGTTTCCGGTTCGTAACAGGTTACCTGATAAGAACACTGTTTCCGCACAACCTGCGGGACCATCACAGTGTACGGAACCTGTTGTTCGACAACACGAGGGCACCAAACACGACGGCAGACAGTGCGCGGCGGTGCCTGAGTCATACAGAATGAGGGGCCACACGGGCCGCACACCATTCGCGGAATGACGAGGCCAGGCACGCTGTACTTTTTGGTCACCCAATTTCCCGTCATGCGACGGACGCATCGAGTACGAGTTTCGGGACGCATCACTGTATAACACTGTTCACGCTGAACTGTTTTCGTCACGGGCCGCATCACGACCTGACGACACTCGCGTTCCAGCGTCTCGCAGACGGGCTGCATCACAGTGTATTTGCATTCACGAATATGGTCGTCCCAGACACGTCGCTGAACGGTATAGTTGCATTCGCGGTAGTTCGTTTCCCAGACCGGTCGCTGGACACAGTACGTCTCTTCGCGACAGGCGGTTTCCGTGACCTGGCGGCAAACCGTGTACGGTTCTTCACGGTAAGCAGTTTCTGATACCGTGCGATAACAGGTCTGTTCAACGTCTTCATAGACGGTTTCATGAACAGTTCGCATTGTCGTGTGCTGTTGCGGTTCGTAGACCGTGTCACACACAGTGCGATAGCAGGTCTCGGTGGCCACCTTACAGGTTGTATAACAACAGGTCGGATTGCACGCCGCCGTCGGACAACAGGTATACGACGGGACTCCACACAGACCAGCGTTTGCAGCGGGGCCAAGTGCGGTAACAGCCGCAAACACAGCAACAAATTTCGCAACGTACATTCCAGACCTCCACAGTCGCGTGATCTGCAAGTCCGTTTGCAGGTAATTTCAGTGGCCACGAACCGGACAAAATACTGAGATTTCCGCCGTGGTTTCAGCGAAAATGGCAATAACCGGGCAATATCCGAATCCAGGACGGAGTGTTGTTCCGGTCACGAAGGAAATGTAAACCGGGAAAGGTGGGGACTTACGGGATATTGCTACAAAAGACCGATTTTCACCTGTGCAAAAAGTCAACATCAACGAACGACCGGAAACCGTGGATGTTGTGGGGCATCGACCACCACAACGGCCTCATGATTCGCAGGCAATTGCCGGATGTAAAGATGACAATCAGCGATTGCAATCTGAGCCGTGAATTTGCTGATCAAAGACGTGCCAGAAAATTGATGGGGTCTGGCGAAGCCCGTCTTCGGCCAGCATTGCCGCCCACCATATGAATCACAGGGTTGTGGCACTTTTGTGGTTGATTGGCATCATGGTTGCTACACTGTCAACGCAGTCGACGTCAGCGTGGCTGGCTGCAAAAACGGGAATAATCCACAGCTTCCTCTGAAATTCTTGCGGTGGGGCGGTGTCGGGGTAGTTCATGGCAGATTTAGCAAATTGGGATTGGTCCTCGCCGGAACTACCGGTGGACAGCTGGTGGTTCTTTGTTGCCGTTCTGTTTGTTCTGATCTTCTTTATTTGGGTGGTTGCTCGGCTGACTGCAGCAGCCACCGATGATACGGATCCTGCCGTGGTGGATCGGCAGATGTTGACAGCGGTGAGCGAATTACGGAGCCGAGGTGAGTTAACTCAGGAGGAATTCCGATCGATCAAAAGCCGACTCGTGGTACGACTTGCTGATGAGACCCGATCTAACGATTCTGTTGATTTATCAACTCAGGATCACCGCCAGGAAGAAAGCAAGGGGACACCCGCATCGACAGCCGAAACCCATGAAACAGTCGCAGATCCGTCGGTCCCGCTTGCTTCAAGCGATTCTGCCACCGGGTCTGAGACTGACACGGAACAGAAGGATACAAACGATACGTTCACGCAGAACTGACCATAGTCTGAAACCCGCTCCATAGACTGTTGGCGTACTGCTGATTTTCGTCTCACATCTTCTCAAATGCTCCACTACCTATCTCAGAATGCCAGCGTACGGATTCTCTGTGGCGTTGTCATTCGCTTGAAACACTTGGTTGGCAGGGACGCCGACACTCACGGAGATTCAGCTCCCTCTTAACCAATCGCAAAAACTGTCATGACAGGCCCTCACCTCCAGGGCCAGGACCTCTTTCGACAGCCACTTTGCGGATGACGACCAAAGGAAAAGAAATGCCATCTGGTAAGGATTTTGGAACTGGTACGAAAGCCTCACAGGGCAAACGCAATGCGAACTGTTCGTTTTGCCGCAAGAACTACAGAGAAGTGGGGCCGCTGGTTGAGGGGCCGGAAGACGTATACATTTGCGGGGAATGCATCGAACTTTGTCAGTCGATTCTTGATCAGGAACGCCGGCGGCGAGGATCATCCACTCAACTGTTCAATCGAGTTCCATCCCCTCGGGAACTCGTGGCTGAACTCAGCGAGTACGTCATTGGCCAGGAACAGGCAAAACGGTTGCTATCGGTCGCCGTACACAGTCATTATAAACGCCTGATGCATCAGCACGAAGGCGACGATGACGGCGTGGAGATTGAGAAGTCAAACATTCTGCTGGTTGGCCCCACGGGGTGCGGCAAAACATTGCTTGCCAAAACGCTGGCTCGAGTGTTGCAGGTGCCATTTGCGATCGGTGACGCGACGACGCTTACCGAAGCCGGATACGTCGGCGAAGACGTGGAGAACCTCTTGCTGAAACTTCTGCACTCCGCAGACTTCGATATCGAAGCCGCTCAGCGTGGAATTATCTTTATCGACGAAATCGACAAGATCGGCAAGACCAGCCAGAACGTGTCCATTACCCGGGACGTTTCCGGTGAAGGCGTCCAGCAGGCACTGCTGAAAATGCTGGAAGGCACTGTTGCCAACGTGCCGCCGCAGGGCGGACGCAAACATCCTGAGCAACAGTATATCCAGATCGACACCACCAATATTCTGTTCATCTGTGGTGGAACGTTTGTCGGCATGGAAGACATCGTTGCCAGGCGACTGGGAAAGAAGGTCATCGGTTTCGGGAACAACTCGTCCACATCAGACGACGTGATTCGCGAAGAACTGCTGGCTCAGGTGGATGTCGACGACATCATGGAATTCGGCCTGATTCCCGAACTGCTGGGTCGGCTTCCCGTGCTGGGATCGTTGGCACCTCTGACCGAAGATGCGTTGATGAGGGTATTGACGGAACCACGCAACGCACTGGTTCGTCAATACCAGAAGTTGTTCGAAATGGAAGGCTGCGAACTGGAGTTCACCGAAGGTGCTCTCTTCGAAATCGCGAAACGAGCTCGTGTCAAGAATACGGGTGCTCGTGGTCTCCGCAGCATCGTGGAACGAACGATGTTCGACATCATGTACGAACTGCCGGAGCAGGAAGCAGGCCAGGCGTTCACGATCACCGAGGAAATGGTCCACGGCGAGCAGACGATGCGGCCCGGTGATTCCGCCGCTGCATAGAGCAGATTCGAACCTGATCCACTGAAAACACAAACGGCATCGAGCGAAGCAATTCGCTCGATGCCGTTTTTATTTGTAACAAGAGAAGCCCGCCACTCGAAGAGCAGCGGGCTTCCATTCGATTCAGCAGTGAACTAAGCCGGGCTTAGTACATTTCCTCGTCGTGGTCGTGGCCACCCTTGGCATCGGCTTTGGGAGCTTCTGCGATCAGGGCATCACTTGTCAGAAGAAGAGTTGAAACGCTCGCGGCATTCTGCAGTGCAGTACGAGCGACCTTGGTTGGGTCAATGACGCCAGCCTTGACAAGGTCTTCATACTTGTCCGTTGCAGCGTTGTAGCCGTGGTTGCCTTCCAGATTGGAAACCTTTTCACAGACGACAGCCCCGTCCACACCAGCATTGTTCGCGATTTGTGTCAACGGCGCCCGGCACGCTCGGACGATGAGGTCGTAGCCGACCTTTTGGCCGTGAGACAGCTTGCCCGGCTTAACCGCAGTGGCAGCTCGAAGCATAGCCACGCCGCCACCTGGCAGAATACCTTCTTCGACAGCGGCACGAGTCGCGTGCAAAGCGTCTTCGACGCGAGCCTTCTTTTCCTTCATTTCGCTCTCGGTAGCAGCACCGACATTGACCTGAGCAACACCGCCAGCCAGCTTTGCGACTCGCTCTTCAAGCTTTTCACGGTCGTAGT
>JBDONA010000033.1:0-3392 GCA_039831575.1 Fuerstiella sp.
GCACCAGTCTGCAAACATATGCGGCTCGCAGTGCGGCGATTTGACCACGACCATGTCGAAGTCCCGCGGATTCTGGCCGTTGGCATAGAACCACGAGCGGTCGAACAGGCTGACCGGATGCGTGCCAACCACCAGCGTGACGTTGTCGGCTTCCAGCACGGCCGTATTGCCCGAATCCCAGTTCCAACCGAACGACTCGCTGCGAAACCGGCCGTCGAAGAGCGAACGAACTTGGGCTTCCACCTCAAGAGGCTTAAACCGAGCGGGATCGAGCGCTCCACCGACCGCGGTGCGAATCGTCGCGCCGACGCCGGCAGTCATCGCCATTTGAACGGCCGCCGGATCCACGATGGGCGAGAGCAAGCGGCCTCGATAACCCTGCCGCACAACCTCGCACAGAATGGCGTTGCTGTCACCGGACGCGCCGGAACTGGTGGCGTCGGCGGCATCCATCATCACGACCGTGCCTGACGTGACAGCGGCGGCCTGACGAACAGACTCTTCCAGGCTGGTCAGTGGCACCTGCATTTTTTCGTGATGTTTCCAGAAGCGGTTCGCCAGTTCGACCGCATGTTCTTTGGCAACTGTTTCGTCGTCGTTCATCACGGCAAAGCTGTTCGTTCGAAGTTCCGGAACATCGGTGAATGGGTTACCCCACATCACCCCCGCAGAAAGCCCCGTTTCACTGAACTCGATGGATTCTGCCAGTCGAATACACTCCGAGATGGCACCGGTTTCCGTGATCATCTCATCACCGCGTGCGAGGGCCGGGATCTTCACACGCGCAGTGACTGGACGCACCTGTCCCGCCACAATCTTCAGCAGCAGCTTCGCGGCCCGTGCGCCCGTTTCGAAAAAGTCGACGTGGGGATAGGTGTGGTAGGCAACCACCGCGTCGCTGTGTCGGAGCATGCGATCGGTGAGTATTCCATGGATGTCGAGCGATACGACGAAGGGGATGTCTTCACCAAGAATACGGCGGGCTTCCTGCAGCAGATATCCTTCCGGGTCGTTCTCGTTCTCCGCCTGCATGGCCCCATGCAGCGAAAAATACGCGGCGTCAATGCTGCCCAACTCCGCCAGACTGCTCAGGAACTCATTGCTCAACCGATCAAAACTCTCGGCCGACAGAACTCCCCCCGACGTGTTGGAACTGGCTGCGAATGCTGGCACCAGCTCCACGTTGTCAGCCGCGTCGAAAACACTCAACGCTCCGCCGACTTCTTCTTTGACGTTGCGGTGGTAGTCCAGGACAGCCTGTCCGCGAGCCGTTCGGAAGTCCTCGTACCGGCTCGGTGCTGGATTGAATGTTGAGACTTCCTGTTTACATTCCGCAACAGCAATTCGCAGCATCGTGATCTCCTCAGCAATTGTGATTTGAAACAAACACGATTCGTCGTCACGGACGAATCACACTCCCGTCACGTCTTCGAATCGCCGGCCATGCTCCGTTGAAGGGGTGATCCGGATAAGGGAATTGACTCGCGAGCTGTTCGTCGATATCGACGCCCCAGCCCGGTTGATCGTTTGACCAAAGCATTCCATCACGCAGTTGCGGACAACCGAGAAACACATCCAGAGTCGCCTGATTGAATCGCGTGAATTCCTGAATGCCGAAATTCGGGACGGCAAGGTCCAGAGCCAGATTCGCCGCGTGCCCAATGGGAGACGTGTCTCCCGGTCCATGCCATGCAGTACGAACACCAAAGTATTCACACAACGCGGCCAGCTTGCGGGCCGGAGTCAAACCGCCGATGTCCGACAGATGCACGCGGATGAAGTCAATCAGTTGTTCCTTAATCAGCGGCAGGTATTCGTTAACATTGCTGAACAATTCACCCATCGCAATCGGAATGCTGCTGGCAGCGCGCAGGCGGCGAAAGCTGTTAATGTCTTCAGGAGGCAGTGCGTCCTCCAGAAAGAACAGCCGGAAGGGCTCCAGATCCTTCGACAGCTGGATGGCAAGCGGAGCAGGCAGGCGTTCGTGAATATCGTGCAGCAGTTCGATCTCGTCGCCAAGGTGACTGCGGGCGAATTCAAAAAGTTTGGGAGCCAGTCGCACGTAGTCGGCTGGTTCAAACACGTTCTGCGGTGCGGTGGGGCCATCGACGGTTTCGTGAGTCTGCAGGTCGGATTCCGTGCCGTAGGTGGCCTGGCCGGGCACTTCGACCTGCATGCGAATGTGGCGAAATCCCTGGGCGACTAATTCGTGCGCATCGTCGATGACCTCCTGAAATTCACGCCCTGAAGCATGCACGTACACCGGCGCCGCCATGCGACACTTGCCGCCGAGCAATTCGTGGACGGGCATACCGGCCCGCTTGCCTTTGATGTCCCACAGCGCCATGTCGACACCCGACAACGCATTGTTCAGCACGGGCCCCTGGCGCCAGTACGAACTGACATAGGACGATTGCCAGATGTCTTCGATCTCATTAACGTTTCGTCCTTTCAGAAACGGAGCAAGATACTTTTCGACGGCTTCAATCACAGCCAGCGGTCGCTGTGTGAATGTGGCACACCCCAAACCGTGAAGTCCATCGTCGGTGGTTTCGACTTTGACCACGACCAGGCGAATACCGGCCGGGGCGGTTGCGATACAGCGGATGTTCCTGATGCGCACTGTCATGTTTCGTTCCCTGAGTGTCTTCGGTTTCCCTGCAATTCTCGTCAGCGGACCGGACGTAATGTTCGCGACCAAACGATATGCTTGTGACGCAGGGTCGTTGAATCCGCACCAGTCGGTCAAGCATCGCGTGAAAGTATCAGAAAGATCAGCCGTATGAAAATCGAATCCATTGAACGTATCTGGGTCGACCTGCCGTTAAAGGAAGTTCCGTGGCGGAACATGGTCCGTGAGATTCCGCACTGGTCACTGTTCGAACTGTGCAAAGTGACGCTCAGCAACGGCGTTGTCGGAGTCGGCGAGACGATGCCCTATTACACGTGGGGCGAAGTGACTGATGAAGCGGTCGAGCGGGTAAACGGTCAGCATCCGGCATCGGTGATGTGGGACGACTCACTGGGAGCCGGATTACAGATGGCACTGTTCGACGCGGTTGGCAAATCGATCGACGCGCCGGTCTGGGCACTGCTGGGGCAGAAGGTCCGCTCGTTCGCTCACATCGGCTGGTGGGCCATTGACATGCCGGTCGAAGACTGGATTTGCGAATGTACCGAGGCCATCGAACACGGGTATACGACCTTCAAGACCAAAGCACGGCCGTGGTTTGATCTGGAAGATCAGGTCGCCCGGTTATCTGAAGCCGTGCCGAATCATTTCAAGCTCGACATGGATTTCAACGACTTCGGACTCGACCCCGCCATTGCGCGACCGCTGTGCAAGCGACTGGAACGATTTGAAAAAGTCGCAATCTGGGAAAGTCCCATCG
>JBDONA010000095.1:0-3381 GCA_039831575.1 Fuerstiella sp.
GTATCTGGCCCCGCAGCGGGCAGCTTCCTGGCACAACGGTGAGGGACGACGGATTACCTTTGACCTGCTGGCCGAACGATTGATGAGAAGGCATCGCAAGAGGGGCGTATGTCTGGGGACCCACCGAATCTATTCGCTGATGTCCCTGCTGCGACTGGATGAAGACAACGGAGGCGAACTGCTGACAGCAGCGTCCCGCAGCCGCATCATGGAGTTCCTCCACGGCGCGCGAGAGCTGATCATCGCGTCCCAGGACCCGGACGGTTCGTGGCCACCGAACTGGTACGACGGGGCGGATGCTGCCGCCAACAACGACCCGACCACGCCGGCTTACCGGCGAGTCATCGCCACCGGCCATCATCTGGAATGGCTTGCGATCGCGCCAAAGGAACTGCATCCACCCCATGACAGCATCGTGAGAGCCGCAGATTGGATTATTCAGAAAACGCTGGAGACGCCGCAGGAACAGATAAACAGCCAATACACGTTTTACTCACATGTGGGCAATGCCCTGGCTCTCTGGCGAAAGACGTCCGCGCCGGAATTCTGGATGAAATGGAGAGAATCCCATCCCGATGCTGAACAACTTGACACGGCTGCTGACGACTTGACGGAACATGACCATCAGGACGACGAAGGAGCGTGAATCAGAAGGACACGGAAATTCACTGGTAACTGTCCGGGAATTCCATAACAATGCCTGAGATTCGCAGCTGCAGGGACGCCGGTTGACAGCGTGTCAGCTACAGGCCTCACGAACGAGGTGCCATAGAATGGTTATTGAAACTCCTGAGCCCTACCAACTTCTCATCGCCGACGACAATCGTGCCTTCCGGGAGACTCTTCGTGAGCTTCTGGAACCCCGTTTATTGTTGAGCATTCATGAAGTGGATTCCGGTGAAGCTGCCGTCGAATACTCGCAGGAGTATCAGATTGACATTGTGCTGCTGGATATGCATATGCGAGTGATGACGGGGCTTGAGGCACTGCGGCTGCTTAAGGACCTGAACGCCGTTCGTCCCTGCATCCTGATCACGTCTGAAGCTACGGACGAATTACGGAAAGACGCGGAGGAGGCGGATGCTCATTCCGTGCTCAGCAAACCCGTTCGACGCACTGAGTTATGCACCACTATCGCGGACGCTCTGGTGGCAGCCTACGACAACCCGGCGGCCAACTGATGTTCAGGGACAAGCGGGTATGTCGTGTGTCATTGGGCGTCATGGCAGGCTCGTCAGGTCAGGGGCCCTAAGATTGTCTGACGTCCTCATGTTCGCAGACCGTATCATTGGCCGCGACGGACGTATTCTTGATTGGACGATAACATGAAGTACTGCGGGATGTTCTGCCTTGTGGCTGTGCTGGCGATTGCCTTCGTTTGGTTACAGGCACCTGGTGGGCGCAGAGACGTGGATGAGGGCGGACGCCTTGACGTTGAATTGTCGAATGCTCCGGCGGGCACCGTGATCTTCCGAGGCGGCTACGACACAGATCCACGTGATCACGGACGTCCCGTGTCATTGATTGCCGCTGCTCTGGGTGTCGAATCCGACGTTTTTCGGCAGGCGTTCAGCGGTGTCAATCCATCCAGCATGGGTGCCCCATCGCCGATGTTGGCGCGCACCAACAAAAAAGTGCTGATGGACGCGCTCAGCAAGTACGGCGTCAGCAATGAACGACTCGACCAGGTATCCAACTATTATCGATACAACAGATCTGCCGGGAAAACCTGGCAACGATCACCGGCCACTGCCACGGCTGTCATCAAGGACGGAAAAGTGGCCGGAATCACCATCACAAACCCCGGTGCGGGATACACCGTTGCGCCTTCGTTCGCCAATAACGCCACCCAGTTTGTCCGTGATACCGTCGGCGGCAAGATGGTCCGACCCGTCCAGCACAACAAGGACCAATACGGACGTGTGATCGCCGACATCTATCTGCCGGTTGACGATCCGCTGGTTGAGCTGCCGGACATGTTCCTCAATCGTGAACTGGTCAAACGCAGACGCAGTTATCGAATGGTTGCGAAAAATGTAGGTTGAACAATGACAGAGCGAAACAAAGTCTTACACTTTGCCGTCGCCAGCGTTCTCATGTGCTGCTGGATATTCGGTTTCGTTCTGGAGTAGTGCCCGTATGGACAATGAAGTCAGACTCATTCTGTCACGGCTCGGCAAGTCTCAGATTGACGCAATGTTTGCACGTCAGGACGATGGCCCCGCTATTGACGACTCGGACTTCCTGCCGCTCCTTGAAATCGTCCTTACGGCGTTTGAGGCGACGGATGGTGGCGATACCGTTGTTGAGGAACTGTGGAAATATGCCTACGCCGTTTACGACCGCATGTGCAAGGAGGTCGAGCCTGAATCGACCACCGAAGAGAACCGGGAATTGATGCAGAGTTATCTTTTGAGAAAACGCTGAGTCAAACGTCGATGTACCGGCAGTTAATCGATGATCATTGCTACTGGTTCAACAACTAGTCTGGCCCCTGTCGATACACGCCGTGACGAGATAGAATAGAGACTTCCACGAGGATTGAACGAACGGAAGCTCCCTATGACAAAGCGAAAATACATCCAGCCCGGCGAAGAAGTGCCGCTGAAACTGACGGCAACAGAACGGAAATTGATCCTCGAAACAGTCTTATTCATCAATGCTAAGTGCGAGGTACTGATCCGGGAAGCACCGGCTGGCAGGCCGCTCATGATGACACTGGATGATTACGATGAGTTTGGTGGGTACATCGCCGCCGAGGCCAATCACTGCGAGGACCGGAAACTTCAAAAGAAGCTCGACGCAATCTTCGGAAAAGTACAGGCCGTCCTGGACAACTACACCGATGAGAAGCCGGACAACGGCGGATTATCAATGTCAGAGGCTCGGGACAAACTGTCCAATGCCATGAATGCGTTGATGGCCGGTCAGCATCCGGGCGCAATCTCAATTCGGCTTCAGCCTGAGTTTCAGACGCAAACCGGCTCGATCAAGCTGACTCCACTACAGCGGGAAACGCTCATAGATCACACGGAATTGAAACCGGCGATTAAGCGGAAGCTGAAAAAGGCCGGAAACGGAACTCAGGTAATGACGTTCAGTCGTGATGAACTGGACGAAATCCATGACAAGACCGGGGCAGCGGTTGCCTATGCACGCAGCAAAGAAAAGCAACGGTTGATGGCGGTGCAGAGCAAGGTTGTCTCAATCTTCGAAAAGGATCATGCCGCATTGTTCCAGCCGCCAAAGGCAAAGCCCAAGAAGCGTAAGTCTTCTGGCTCTGGTGACATTTTCCAGTTCCGAATCAATCTGAAGAACATCGAACCGTCAATTTGGCGACGGATTCAAGTGCGAGACTGCACGCTCGAAGAATTGCATGAG
>JBDONA010000658.1:0-3380 GCA_039831575.1 Fuerstiella sp.
AAACTATGCTCCGGGGCGTAATCCGGAGGTGGTCAGTAGTTCGACGCTGACCAGCGTTGCGAGTGCGCTGCGGTTGGAAGTTTGAAGTACGCTTTCCCGTCGTCACATTGTGTGGAATTAGTGGATTCCATGGCAACAACCGGTCGCGCGTATAAAGAGATTACGTTTCAACAGTTGAGGAGTTTTTGCGAGACAGCCCGATTAGGGAGTTTTGCGGCCGCCGCAAAGTTTCTCGACGTCGCCTACCCGTTGCAGACATCCGTCACATGGGAGAATCCGAACGGGCCGGCCAGGGTGATCCACCGGGGAACACTGGAAGGACCGGAAGACAAACTCGTCGAACTCAAAGGAGTCGGCTGGAACAACGACTATTACAACCTCGACATCCGCGTCATTGCTGGACACAAAGAGATCTATCGGCGATCCCGTCCGCCTCGCTGCGTTATGTTGTCCAGGCGACAAAAGCCTCGCGGCGAGCCGTCGCGGATCTCAAGCCCGTCTGAACGCTGCTGGATCAATATCCGAAAAAGCTCCCAAACCTTCAGGAGCTTCGTTGTATGATGTACCTGAGCGTCGCCGCAGGAGCGGACGGCATTGGCATCTACGCGTGGGATTATCGACGAGGGAGAGGGGCAAAACCGCTGAAAGGCTGGCGTACGGGGGATAGTCCCAAAGACCTGAAAATCCTGCGGGCGGCGATGCAGGAGTTCACGGCGATTCAACACGTGCTGGTCACTCCCAACGCCGAATCCAGCGTGACCTTCACGAACGAGAACCCGGCAATCCATGTCGCGCTGAAAAAGTCGGACACAACGACCTGCCTGGTGATCGCGAACGATTCACGCGGCGCGCAGAAGGCCACACTGAAGCTGGAAGGTATCGACAACACCACGGCGACCAACCTTGCCGACGGATCGACGCTGAAGATCATGGGTGGCGTTCTGCAGCTCGAACTCGCTCCACTTGAATCCGGAGTCTACCGAATGGAAGCGCAATAACGAGAGTGAGTTCTTAACAGTCTTAATCATGAACAAGAGAACTTGAACCATGCACCGAAGTCTTTCTGTCACCCTGCTGCTTACCGCCTGTGCCACATGCGCCACCAGCGCGGCGGATGGCCAGTTTGCCGTTGAATCGAATCTGCGAGCCGGCGTTGCCAAAGTTGACATTACACCTGCCGACGTAAACCAGCTCGAAGTAGTCGGGCATCGCCGAAAAGTGACCGGTGTGCGTGATCCGTTGCGAGCCGGAGTGCTGGTGCTTGACGACGGCCAGACAAAAGCAGCGATCGTGACCCTCGATACGATCGCTGCGTATGACGAAATGGTGAAGCTGGCTCGTCAGCGGATTGAGAAAGAAGCGGGCATACCGGCAGCCAACATCATGGTTGCTGCATCACACAATCATTCCGGGCCAGGTTTTGACGCCAATTCAAAATGGGGACGCGAACTGATTGGAAAACTCGGCGCAGCAGCAAAGCAGGCGGCGTCGAAAATGAGTCCCGTAACAGTGGGCTACGGCGAGGACAAGATTGGATTCGGTATCAATCGGCGAAAGGTGATCAACGGTCGGGCCGTTGTGCGGCTTAACGAAGACGGCCCCAATGATCCTCGCGTGAAAGTGCTGCGCTTTGACGACGGGAAATCGCTAACGCCGCTAGCGGTGGTAATGCATGCCGTATGTCATCCGTGTTTTTTTACATGGGGCGACAAGGGATCGATGCCGTATCCGAACGGCTATCCGAAGATGAGCGCCGACTTCCCAGGCGAGGCGCAGTCGTTTGTGGAAATGTGCTACGGCCAGCAGACAAGTGCGCTGTTTCTGCAGGGCTGCGCCGGCGACATTCGACCGAATCTGCCGGGGTATCCGTATCGCTGTGCAGATGAAGCCGATATCCAGTGGGCGGGTCGGGATCTGGGCGGCGCAGTCGTTCGCACGTTGGCTCGCAGCGTGACGCGTGAACATCTTGTCAGACGTCCTAAGTACTACCCAATCCGAGTCGCAAACTCAGTCATCTCGTTGCCGGGCAAAGAGAGTCGCATCGACGCACAACTGCAGGCGATGAAGATCGGCCCATACCTGCTGCTGACAATGCCCGGCGAGCCGATGGTCGAATACGGATTCAAGCTGGAGAAGGCGATCGCGGACCGGGCGATTCCCATTATCGTGGGATACGCCAACGGACACGTCGGCTACATTGCCACGGCAGATTCCTACAGCGTCGGCGGCTACGAGCCGAATACATCGAAACTTGCACCGGAAGCCGAATCGATCATTCTCACCGAACTTAGTATCCTCGCGGATCGCGTGGTTGGCGACGTCTTCGAATCGTTTTCCAAACATCCGAAGGACATCGAGAAACGTAAGCAGGTTGACAAAGCCCGTGTCAGGAAGCCGCCGGTACAGCCTTCGCCTGATCGGAGCTGAGGCCGACCGTTGTCTTGCTGTCGACACCCTGCGACGAACGAGTCTGCCGCGCCAGAGTGCAGCGTTTCGTGCTCCCAGGCTGCTCACAGGGGCTGATTCGTAGCCTCAATGCATCGGGCTTCGACGCCGAGTCATCTCACTGATCTGAAGCCCCGTTTCACGCAATGCTTCGTCAATCAGCATCAGTTGTGGACCTGTGCACCCGGAAGCCTTAAACCGCTCACAGAATGCGATGTAACGATCAGAATTCGGGAGAAGTGTGCCACCGGGTCCGTTCCTGCAACTGTCGCCAGTGTTTTTGCTGGATAGTTCGAGTCCCACTTGGGAGAGCTTCCGGAGCCCGTCCTGTTCAAGTATCGAGACGCTTCCAAACCGGTGGCAACCGTGTGTGCCATCAACTCGCACCTGTTCTCATTCAGCTAAAAAACGAGCGAATTTTGACAAGATGCGAATTAACTTGGTTCGGTCACATCGACGATGTGCATGAAGACTCAAGCGATGTACGCCTTTGCTGTTATCTTCCTGACGACACGAAATGACCATCCTTTGCCTGTGTCCGGCGGTTGTCGTTACTGACTCATGACGAACCTGAGTTAGTAACCAGCAACGCAAAATACGTTGGTTTTTCGCCACAACTCGGCTCACAGATTGTTCATACGTGTTCTGTCCGCCCATCGAGTTTCAAATTGCCGTGAAACGAATCAAAACACCAGGAAGCCGTGCGGCGCGAGGTTGATAGAACAGCTGGATAAGATTCTGCAGAGCTAATCCGGGCCACAGATGGCGCACATTCAATGTTGACAGTCCACCTTCCTCTGCTACTCTGCAAACGCCCAGACGTCAGCTCCCCCTTCAAGGGGTGAAGCTGCATTCTTTTGCAGTGCCGAAACCGATAGTTCTAAACCGGTTTTTCAGGCACTGTGATGTTCACTCCACTCCCCGACGGTCAAATT
>JBDONA010000924.1:0-15140 GCA_039831575.1 Fuerstiella sp.
GAAATATGTCTGTCGTCATGAAAATGGGCAACCAGGAAACGAAACTGGACATGGGCAACCAGACCACAAAGCTTGCTCTTGGGAAATGCTCAACGGAAGCCATGCAGGCCATTGAGCTGAAGGTAGGAGCAAACAGCATCAAGATCGATCAAACGGGAGTGACGATTAAGGGAATCATGGTGAAGGTGGAGGGCTCTGCGATGACTCAAATTAAGGCCCCGATGACCCAGGTAAATGGCGACGCGATGCTGACAGTCAAAGGCGGGATCACTATGATCAATTAGAGTGCATACCACTCAACTGTGCTGCCTTAAGCAGTGACATCAAATGGCCGAACGCTGACTTCGATTCGGCGGGACAGGTGCATTCGACTGGAAGTGCTGTTGTGTGTTGATTGTTGCCGGATTGCCGGCCCTCGATTGGAGTGACATAGATGTCCTGGTTTCTGCGAGTTCAGGAAGGCGACGAGTTCGTTGATGCGGCCGTTCTGGCAGAGTCTCAACCTCTGATCATCGGACGGGCTGATGATGCTGACCTCTCCTTTCCTGATGATTCCGAGATGTCCTCGCGCCATGTGTCTTTGGAACTGATCGGTGAACACTGCCATTTTTCAGACCTTCAGAGTACAAACGGCACGCTTCTGAACGGAGAACCGGCTACTGAGGGAGAGTTGCAGCCCTGCGGGCGACTGCAATGCGGTACGACCGTGCTCTGTGTTGAGTCAGGTTCAACGCCTGGGCGTCAGCAGTCGGGCGCAGCTGAAAACTTCTCTGAGCGAGCAACGTGGTGGCCGACAAAACCCCACGTAAGCAGCCCACAGGCAGAACCGGAGCCGCTTCCGGAAGAACTGCAAATAACAGAAGGGTATGTCGCGGACACCGCGTCCGAGATTATTGAGCGTTTTCTTCTCCAGAAACTGCTCACCATGCTGCCTGAAGATTCAGAAACAACGGACGACTTTGTCGCTCGCCTGTTGTCTGCCAACGAAGAAAACGACAGCTTGAATTTCCTGGCCTTTGCGTTGCCAAAGCGACTGGGAGTCTGGTGGCTTGTGCAGTGTATTCGGTCAGAGGACGGAGCCGCCTCAGAAGCGGATATCCGGTTGCTGGAAATCGTCGAAGCCTGGGTGAAAACACCTGGTGATCAGGTGCGTCGACAGGCCATGGTGGTTGCCGAAGAACTGGAAATGGGAACACCTGCTGCCTGGGCCGGCGTGGCTTCGTTCTGGTCACACGGAAGCATGGCTCCTGCGGGGCAACCGGACGTGCCGGCAAAAGATGAAATGGCGGGCAAAGCTATCGCCGGTGGCGCCATTCTGGCTTCTGTCGTGGACCCTCCTGAACATGCACTAAAGCGTCGTCTGGCGTTTGGAGCACTGGCACAGGAAATCATTCGCGGAGAAAACGGCTGGGCGTGACGGAAGTGCCGTTAGCCGAAACGGTCCCATGCACACGGCCTGCTGCTGTTCTTCAATTGATACGATGAAGACCTTCTGGCGGCCATTACTCCGAAGTCACCAGGGGTTCCTTAAGCCGAAGCGCGTCTGCGAATCGGGCTGATCGAGAGGTGAAGGCGATGTCTATCTTCCTGAGTTTTTCTTCTGTGTACGTTCCATCAAACTCATAGATCACGGACCCTTTATCAGTGCGGCGAATGGTCGTTGTCACCTCAAAAGGTCGAAATGAATCGTTGTCTTCACTAAGATCACGCGTGCCAATCTCGATACGAATGTCTTCCACCAGGTTTTCTTTATTATCGTACGAGACGTCCGGAATTCTATCTAATCGTACCTGTAGTTTTCCGTCTAACGGCTTGATTGACAGCAACGCCTTTGGCAGAGAATTTCTGCCGCCAATTTCTTCTGCAACCTTCCGATCGATCGGTGCATAATCGATAACATGTTCCGCCCCTGTCCGTTTCATCTTCCAGAACGCATCGACACGAACGTAGTCTGAGGTCGGCCATTCGTCGATCGTGAGTTTCCACCCGGGAGCGTTCCACTCGGACGTGAATTCTTCCTTAATTTTTGGCAGACGAATATACGAGTCGCGATGCACCAGACGAAACTCAATTTCAGCTGGTTGACGGACAGGACGATTCTGTAGGTCATGGTCCAGCATAAGAAAAACCTGAACACGATTGAGCCCGTCAACCGACGAAGGCGTCTTTTCCGGCTCCTTCACCGACCGTAACATGGACGGCGTGTCCGGCTCGTCAGCTGACGGATGTGGCGTCGCCTGCTCTCGCCGTGGATTCTTGTTCCGGTGAAACACAAATTCCCTGTCGTTCCAGTCGACCTTAAGCGACAGATGGTCTCCGGGGCCGAGAGCAATCGGCGAGCCAGGGCCGATTGCTATGTCGGCAAAACTAATCAGGTAGTCGTTCGCGGGAGGAAGTCCATCGGCGGTCTGTTCGAATTTCTGCTGAATGTCTGTCTTCAACGAGCGTCTCTTGATCGTGTACTCACGCGGTTTCAAAGACTTTAGGATAGTCTTCAGAAGCTCATCTTTGTTAGCAGCTGATTCGAGGTCGATTTGAAAACCTTGCTGCTGCAGTGGCGCAATCAGATCCGCCAACTCTTTGTTTGCCTTATTGTTCAGATCGAAACCCGCTATTACGATCTTTGTGTTCGGCTTCTTTCTCAGTTGATCCTCCAATTGAAAAATCAATTCCGGGTCTGAGGGTTCGCCATCAGTCACAGCAATAATAATCAAGTCCTGCCCTTCATTGTCGCTGATCGCCTGCTTCAGAGCATATACAAGGGGAGTGATACCCCATGGCGTAAGTCTGTCAAGTTTCTTTAGCATTTCCGAGAACTTCTTTTTTCCGTCCGGATTCAGCTTTGTTCTCCTGACCTCGGTCAGGACGTCCGTTCGAGGATTAACGCCAGCTACCTCTACTCCGAAGAGCCGTTCATATTCAGAATTGGGTTCAGGTTTATCCCCTTGTCCTTTGATAAACTTTGCGCGATGTCCATACACCATCAGGCTGGCCTGTGTTTCCTTGTCCAACACAACGTCGTTGATCACGAAGTCAATCGTTGCGATTGCCTGAGGGTGACGTGGAGCTTCGAGAGGCTCATTCATGCTTTCTGACATGTCCAGAATGAACACGATCGGTCGAATGTCTTTTCCGATAAGCGTTACACTGGCTGTGTTCGGCCGCGCAATGCGTTCCACAACGAACTCTATTGGCGGACACGGGTCGACGGTCAGAAGCGACGTGGACTGCCATTCCCGACCACGAAAGAACACGCTGGGAACATGGGATACAGGTTCACATTCCGACTTGTCGAGACTCCCTGTTCGTTGAACTTTAATCCTGGCGATCTGAGGCTCCTTCGCCAGAGACAACGGTGAACCGTTATTCGAGATTTCAACCAGTTCAGCCGCAGTATTGCCGGGCGATGCTGCCAGAAATCGAAGTGCAGCAACCCCACCAGGTGGATGCTGACCCTGCATCTGAACCTTCACATCGACCGTCTTAGACCCTGTATCCAGTTCCCCAATGCTGACGCTACTGACGGAAGGTGAGGCTTTGATTGACCATTTGGCTGAATCGTTCAGGCGGTTCCCAACCTTGTCAAAGGATTCTCGTAGAGAGTCGGGGATGCCCGCAGCCCCTGCCCCCAGTGACTTCGCCAGATCTTCAGCCTGTTTCAACCAGATCTGTGCGCACTTGGCGTACCAGCCGTTTTCCTTCCAGGGCGGACTTTCGTTCGGGCGCACCCATTGACTCTGAAGCAGGCGATCCGTCTGTACGAGACAGAAGCTGACCTGCCAGAACGCATGCAACGCCTTCGTGGGAGATTGCCGCAGATTCAGTTCGCTGTCGTATGCAGAAAATCCACGGCAGTACAGATCGGCAATTCGCAAACGAGTCTCCCATTCAGATTTGGAAGGCACCAACGAAGTCTTCACCTTCGCACGAGATGACTTCCAGAAATCACGAACACTCGCTCCAAATGCGGCGATTTCGGCATGCGAACCGGAGCTGGTGGCGGAGTCCGTTGTCGCAGCGGGCCAATCGACCTCTGCCACCGCCCCGTCTATTCCCTGTAGCGAACCCGGAAACAGATTCAGATACTGAACGTACCATAACGCTGCATCCAGTGAGTCGCGGCGATTACTGGTCTCGGTTTCTTCCGCCGCATCGCTCAGATCTTTATCCAGTTGTTTGTCCAGACTCACGAGACTGCCGATGAGTTGCTCCCGAGACGCCGGGGACAGATTAGTCAGGCCGAGTGTTGCACGAATTCGCCCATATGTCGCCACCTGGTTGACTCGTTCAGCGGGAAGTTTACTCAGCTCGTCGGCCAACTCGTCTGTTTTCGTGCGTTCGTCTTCCCGCAGCTTCTCAGCTTTCAGCCCCCAGTATTCCAGATCATTACTCCTCTGCTCAAGCTCCAGCACGGAGAAACCTTCGTCCGGTTCCGCGGGATGCAACTGCGACGCCAGCGTCCTGGTTGCGACCAGCAGGCCGAATAAATTGCTGCGAAGTCCAATTGCGACGCCATTGCTTTCTGGACCGGCCTTGTTTGCCAATCCTCGCGCCTTGCCAAGTAGCTCCGATGCGCCGTTTGTGTCTGGAGTCGTAGTCAGATTCTCTTTGAGCAGATCGCGCCACTCCAAAAAGAATTCACGATCTGCCTTCAGTGGATAATCGGCAGCCCACTGTACCTGCGATTCGACAGACGTCAGTGAGCGTTGAACAGTTAATTCGGCCCTCTGGTGGATTTCAGCGAAGCGTCTGATTGCCTGCCAGCGTGCAGCAACAGACTCGTCCCCTACGTCATTGCCGGTGCCCGTGGGCGAACGACGCGTAAAGATCAGATCTTCCTTGTTTAAAAGACGTTCTTCAGCTGTGGCAATCGTCTTTTGCAGTGACGTCGTGACACTCAGGACACGAGCCGCCGCCATTTCTGCTGTTTCTCTATTTCTACGTACTTCCTCAAGTTCTGCCTCGTCAGGGTCGGGCAGTCCAAGTTGAGTGAACGGATAGACCTTCATGTTTTCTGAAATCACGTCTTCGGCGTCTTCAATGTCCCCGTTACCAACCGGTTCTGCAGTCTCCCAAACGTCGTTTAGTCGAGACATATTGGGTGACTCAGCGAACCAGCTTCGCGGCAGTCCCGTGTGCGGGTTCAGTTCGGCCACATCGGTTACGATTTCGTTGGTGAATTCGTCCAGTTCCGCCAGTGCGTTTTCCGCCTTGTCGGCCAGGTCTTTGGCACTCGGCAGGTTGCCATCCATCAGCGCCTTCTGACCTCGAATCAGGTACTCCGTAGCCGCCTGCCAGAGCAGAGGATGCCAGCGCCACGCCAGTTGCTTATCCAGCGTATCTCTGTCATGCCAAAGTTGAGTGAACAGCGGTCTGATCGTGACATCGATGGTTTCAGAAGATGCAGCTGACGGCGCCTCAAAATCTACATTCTTCATCAGCGTAAAGTCGTCATCGCTGCCCTGTACGATTTGCGGGCTGATCTGTACATTCTGGCCGCCTGAATCTCGATGATGGCGGACCCAATGGTCCGTTTCCTGTTCAACAAACTGACAGAACTCCGATATTTTCAGTTCACCGTCTCCATCTGCATCCGCTGACATGCTGAAGCCACGCATCACTGCCTGTCCGAAGGCGGTCCGGCCGTTGGCCGGGGCACTCTGCTGACCCGCCGCCGCCGACACTATGACAACAAGTTCCGATAATTCCTCATCGTTCGGCCAATGCAATAACTCGGTCACGAAGTCGGCACGAAGGTCACCCAGCCTCTGGTCCTGTGCTGTCGTCGGGCGATCCACCAGGAGTATGACTTTTGCCTTCGAGTGGCTGCAGAATTTCTTCAAATTCTGTTCTAAGTTCGACAACAATTCATACTCTGACGGACCGCTAAGGTCGGGGGAACTGTTCTGCGTGAGACAGTAGAAGGCCCCAGCGGCGCCGGCCACAATCTGCGTCTGCAAATAGATCACAACAACGTGTGCTTCTTCAAGGTCTTTGCCTGGAGTGTTGGAAATGTTATCGAACGACGTTGCTGACTGCTGCCAGGAGGTTGTCCTGACGGGAAAATATTCACCGCTCTTCGGAATTTCAAATTCCGGCGCAGCAGCCGCGTCAAAGTGACCGGAATCGCCTAAGAGAGTCAGGGTCATGAAGTGTGTATGCAGCGGGGCTCTTTGCTGGCCGATGTAGATACCAAAGGCGACCAGCAGCAAGAGCAGAGTAACAGGAATCAACATTCGCGATGGCCGGATGCGTCGACGATCAGCGGAAGGTTGGTGCCTGGAACGTTTCCATGACGGAGTTGCTGCTGCTTCCCGCGCTGCGTCCTGCTGCGACTTTCGACCGCCGCGCCAGTTGTCCTTACTGCGATTGCTCATCTATCCAGTCCGCTCAGGCCCTGACCAAGAAATACCGAAACGACGAACAGAACGGCCGCACCTGCAAACAACAGCCAGCCGAGGGTGGTTGCTCGTTGCAACGATTGTGTTATTTTTGGTGTCCACGCAACTTCACCCTGGGAATCCGTCATCTTATCAAGCACTCCGCGAATGAATCCCTGTTCCATTGCGGCATGACCGGTTGCGCAAAAGTAACAGCCGTGAAGACGCAGTTGCGGCGTCACAACCTTGTAAAGACTGTCGCGCAGCAACGATACGAGTGCGTCGCGCCGTTGATTGATGCCGCAGAGCATATGGAAAAGTTTCTGGTTATCTTGATTATCCAGATCACACGAAAACGCGGAATACACCCATCCACGGAACCATTGCATACTTCGATCGATCACCCATGCGGCATTCGTGTCACTGACATCGGCCCCAGACGCAAAACTGGTTCCGGCACGCGACAGTCGCAGCCCTGGCTGCAAACGCTCTGTTCGCAGAATGAACTCACGCATGCCGGATACATCATCCAGTTCGGTCACGACGACGACCACTGGAAACTGCAGGTGCAACTGCTCATGAATTGAGACAACGTCGTCGCGAATAGCGGAAACCAATGTCCGAGCGTAGTCTATTTCCTCGGCCCAGGAGAACGGAACGGCCTGTAGCAGTCCGTTGATGGGACAGTATGGACGTCGAGCCTCTTTGATCAGATGACAAACGAATTCCATCCGACGGATCCCCAGCATACTTTCCATTTCAGAAAGCGGTGTCAGACGCTTTTTCCCGTAACCTTTGTTGTCGTTGTGATGTACCGCGGAAAACGATTCCATGGCGCGCTTCAGTCCCCCAGGAACGATCGTCCCAAAGATACCGCCAATTCCACCACTCGGAGCGACTGGCGGCGGTGCGGCTGTCGGCGGCGCACTGGCGGCCTCCTGCACACCTGCCGGGTTCGTGCCCGTCGCGGACTTTGCCTTTTCGAGCACGGCGCCTATCTGACCGGCCTTCATGGTTCCAGTGACACCGCCTCCTGGTGCTGGCATCGCAGCGCCCGCATCCGAGTGACCGCCGGACGCCCCGGAGGCGATCTTTCGCTGCTGCAGGTTTGTTGTTCCGATGTCTGTACAGCTCAGGTAGATCGCGTCGTCGTTCGCGAAGACTCGCAGGACCGAGGATTTTTTCGTTAACGGAGGAGCAATCACCCGCCATTCAATGCCGGAAGCCGCTTCAAGAGCGCTTTGTTCCTGCTGCGGAGTAAGGCCATTGACCAGGAACAGTGGCACGTCATCAATCGGCAGTTTTTCACGTTCCAGTGCGTCCAGAATTTCATGCCAGTCGTCTTCGATATCCGGAAAATCTGACTCGTCCTCAATCCCCATCAGCTCCATCAGATGCAGCACGATACGTATGATGCAGTAGACGATTACGTAAACAATCCCGCACCAGATTCGATCGGCGGCAGGGGGCAAATTCATTTGCGATTTCCAGCCAACGAACGACAGAATTTCAGGACTGAAATACGCGCACAGCACAGCCAGTAATGCCATGAAGCAGTAGTGGAGAACCAGAAACAGTTTTGCTGATCCGAAGCCCGAACGCGGCATCACGCCAAACAGCAAACGTGTCCATTCAAGAATCCGATAAAAAAACGATCTCATGTGATAAGAGCCAGCTTCTGTTGTTAATGTCAAACCTTCAGAATCGAACGGTGTGATACGGCGTCAGGTCAACTATTTTGTTACCGGGGTCGTCGCGCCGCTCTTTACATTTATCGTCTTTTTGCCTTTTCCAGTATCCACCCCCTTCACCGCCCACGAAATTGTGTAAGTTCCGGGAGGAACCTCGGAAAACTTAACAGATTCCGTTCCGGACATCATCTCCTTGAATTCCTTGCCCTCCAATGTCACCACGTACCCGCTGCCGGAGGTCCATGTAAACTTCACCTTCCCGTTTTCCACAGGATCGGAAGACTTCACCATGGTGCTTGCTTCGCGAAAAAACGTGATGTTGGCCGAAGTCGATGCCTTCAGCCCCGCGTGATTGGTGACTTCTACATACAACGTGTGTTTCTCCCGCTGGTCTTCCTTCGACGGGGGGATGTTGGGCAGGTCTGGTACAGGGAACTCGAATTTCCCGTCCGAATTGACATTCACCAGATCTTCCTTAGAAAATCCGGCGCGACGGGTCGCAATCTCTGATTCAGGATCCTGAGCGTCAACACGACCTTTAAGAGGTTTCAACACTGAGTGAGGATCGGCGGATCCAAGGTCAACCGTAACTACCGGCGGGGTGTCGTCGAATACGAGGCGCGTTTCATGTTCTATGGTTTCGTCGCTGTCAATGCGTCTCAACTGTCCAATTACCTTGTAGCGTCCGGCGTATTCGCCAATTTCGCTGATCGGCAGGTCGCCAAGACCATATAGTTCCGTATGTGTTGAAAAGTTCCAGACGTTGTTCTTGCCAGACGCAATCGTGATCGTTTCATGGTGGTGACTACCCAGTTTGATTGGCTCGTGCAAAATACTCATGGGCTGCGACTTATTGATCACACCGTCGTTCAGCCGCTTAATGTCCAGTTGCCATTGATGGTTGTGGTGATCGAACCGACCGCCGTGGATATGTGCGCGAACGTCAAGTCGAACGTCGCGCCAGTTTTCCCCAAACACTCTCCAGTTTTCCCCAAACAGATAGATGCGTGAATCGGCAACGGGTTTCACCTCCTTGGAACTCGTCTGACGCAGTTCGATTCTCACCGTTGGCTCGTCGTCCAACAGGAGCTCGGGAGCGTCATTTTCGTTCAGACGCCAACGCCAGGCGTACGGAATTCCGGCAACGGATACACCGAACTCCAGGTCATTGCCGTCCTGCACGAAATCGTCATCCCTAAATGCCTGAACGATGTCGTTCCTGAAGGTGAATGTAAAAACGTTTCCATCCTCACCGGCAGCGATATTCGGCACTTTTGTCCCGTTGCTGGGGATTAATTGTTCAGCCAGAGCGGGACTGAAATGTACCTCAGCGTGAAGATTCTTTGGTGGCAGACCACCAAAGTGATCTTTTGATTGGCGGGCAATGCGAATCGTAAGCTTGCTGCCGCTGCCGTCGAATGTCGGCTCCGGAGGCCGAACGAACTTTTCCGCCGACGCCAGGACTGGTTGAATGTTGATGTTAGTCGTCGTGGGATCCTTAAGCCCTTCGGGAGTAATCTCAAATCGGAACCCGTGAAGTACGTCAAAATCCTTCGCCCGTACTTTTGAAATCGGCGGCGGCGTAGCGGTGACCGCAGGACTGAGTGGCACCTCCACAGACTTCGTCTGTGGATCAAGATCCAGAATCTGGCCCGTTTTTTGCCAGAACGCCACGTCCTTCGAATCGAAGCACTGCACACGCACCCGGGTGGCAACACCACTGATTTGAACCAATCGAACAATGTACGACAGCGGAGTATCTTTGCTGTCCTTCCGATTCCGCGTTGTCGGGACCAATTCCAGACGGCCTTCCCGCAGTTTCTGCTTCGTTTGTTCTTCCTCATTCACGGTCAGAAACTCGACGTCCCATTGGTTATCGGAATCGGGATGCAGAACAACCGTCCATTTCCGAAGCACGACATGGTGTTCGTTGGCAACTGCCAGATATACTTCAACCGGTTTGGTGACATTGGATGAGGAATGAAATATCAGTTGTTCCTTCACTTTTGGACGGTCGATGCGATACCAATCCATCTCCTCGTCCAAAACTCCGTCGCGCTGCAACTGGATTGATCCGGTTGACACATAAAGAAAGTCAGCACCTGCCGTGTCCACACTGATTTCAGCATGGTTCTTATCATTGAACGCCGCCTCTGAGTGTAAAGGCAGGGATGCTTTTGCTTTTTCCAGCCGGTCTGTCACCGCCAGTTTTTCATGAATCCCTTCGTACGCTCCCCGGAGCTTTACGCTCGCTGCGTGACGTTGAGTAACATCTGCCGCCAGAATTTTTCGCACGTCGTCGTTGTCAACGAAGATTGTCCCGCCAGTTCGGTTGGCCAGAGAAACGTGCTGTTCGTCCCAGGCTGTCCGCAGCAGGCTGGCCAGTTGGCTGCGTGCCTGAGCAAGCTTCTGTCTATCCAGATCATCGTCGGATAATGACTCAACCAACAGTTTCCACTGTTGCCAAAGGTCTTTTCGCTGATCCCCCGAAATCGCTTCCAGCAGTCGAATCGACCAGAAACTGACCCAAAGGCCGGTCCGCTTCTGCTGACCAGCAGCGACGGGTGCCGTCTTGCCCTTGTCAGTCAATGTGCCAACCAGGATTCCGCGAGACGTGTCCAGCTCTTCAGAACTCAGCCCAAACGTTGGTACCGCGAACAGACGATGGCGTTCAGAGACCGAAAGCAGTTCAGACCTGCCCCTTCGTCCCTGGATATATTCAAACAGCAAATTCTGATGGATGAGATCGCGTGGCGTCACTGCGTCTTCGTTTTTCGTCAGGTCGCGAGTCAGAGCAAACATAGCATCGATATCTTCGGAATGCATGTTCGGCTGACCCAGCAGGCCATGCGGAAAGTGGCTTCGCATGTCGGATTCGTTAGCCTCCGCCAGCGCGATCGCATCATGCAGTTCCCCCTTGCGCAGGGGCACTTCCTCCTGCTGTTGAGCGAGAAACTGAATCAAAATGGGCAGATCCGTTCGCTGCCTGTCGCGAATCGCGACAAGCTGCTGTTCCTGGTGAACCTGTCCGATGATAGTGCCCCATTCGTCGGCCACCTTGTCAAGTGTCGATTTCGCTTTCTTCAGGCCCGGCGGCCCTAACGTCAGCCAGCGTTCAGCGGCTGTGAGACTTATCAACAGCCGCTGCACGTCGTCACGTATCTGGCGCCACACATGCTTTCGCATCAACGCGCCGTTATCAAGTTTTCCGGTTGCAGCAGCCAGAGTCTTCTGTCGCAGTGTGATGAGCTTAAGCAACGGCGCCAGTGCCAGAGCCTGCGATTTCGCATCATCACCGTGCAGGACTTCTCCGATCGTCAGCAACTCGTTGGGCCAGTCCTGCATCGGCCAGCCTCTTTCTGAAATCTCCTGAATGAACCGAGCACAGACTGCAATCTGCTTCTGTCGATCTTCCGGCCGTGTCGAACCATCCACCTGTCGCAGATGATCTACAAACCGACGGACAAAGGCCCCACGCTCCGGCCCCGGTCTTCGTAACTCACGCGGTAGTCTGCCGGGTTTCTCGCCGCTAACGTCGTCCTTTGGGAACGCCTCGTCGAACTTCCCGGCAGACTCAGCTTCTGTTTCCGAATTGGCGACTGAAGCTATAATCCACTCAGAAAGATCCGCTTCAGTTTCGGTCGGCTGCAACGACTTTTTGTGACCGGCAATCTCGTCAACTTTTTTCTTTGCCAGATCATGCATTGTCGCATACGCAGCCATGTCTCCGTGAAGAATAGCCGTCTCTGCGGCCAACAGTGCCGCATTGAATTCCATCCATTTGGCTGGTGTGGCGGCAACCGCTTCTCCGGCTTCCTGAAGTCTCCGCCGATCCATGTGCAGCTTGTCGAGTTTCGCCACCGGAGTCTCTTCGGCATCAGACTTGTCCGTTTCAACGACGTCCTCAGACGATTCAGACACGTCCATCGACTCAGAGTCACCGGCGGAAGTTTCCGAATCGGCAAGGTCTGAAGCGGACGGCCGTTTTACGTTGACCAACAACCTGTCGCCCAGAATCCGGGGCTCTTCGGGAAACAGGGTGACTGTCTGTTTTTCGCCGTAATTAGCCTCAACCCAGGTCGCAACCTGGTCTCGAAGATATTTGTTGAACTGACCAACATCGGTCGTGTGTCCGTCGATGAATGCCTGCCGAACAAAATGACCAAACACTGTACCAGAGAAGATACCCGAGTCCCGATCGTTGTTTCGGGGCCGTCCGTCACCGGTTGGCGGTGCACCGTTCGCGCCATCCGGTGTTTCCAATGACTCGAAATACTCCCAACTGCGTTCATCGAAACCGGACGAACAGATCACGACAAGATCGTCGATTGAGGCTTCTTCGACCGCGGCTTCAATCAGGTGCAGGACATCGTCGCCCAGCCGTCCATTGGCCAGCCCGGATTCGCGCCTGACTAAGTCCATCAGCAGGATAACTCGCCCCGGCCTGATGTCCCTTAGCGTCTCAAGTAGCCCTGAGAACGGGATTTCCGAGTTGTTTCCCGAGGCCAGCAATTGAACGAACACGGCATCATCGTCACAGCGGACCGCCGCTTCCAGACCACAATACAGCAAGAGCGTTTCGCCGGGCTGCACAACCTTCCTCAGATCCTTCAGCGACAACGCCGGTTGTGGCTCCATCACATGGTGGTCGTTTAGTTGGTTCAATTTCTTGAACACCTGCGTCAACATACTGCCGTTTCTGGAAACGGCAGAACTCAGGAACACGGGCAGCCCGGACGGATCGAGAACATGGTCACTCGCAACCATGCTGACGAATCGAAGCGGTGGTTCCTTAAAAAACATTGGAACCACAATTACGGCAATCAACGTCACCAGAACGACTGCCAGAAAAGCAGTTGTGCGCTGCCGTGAAGCACGCCCACCTCGCTTTTTCTCGGGACGCCAGGAACGCCCCCGACCTGTCGACATTGTGATTCCTTCGCATGAAGAGCACATCGGCGGACCACACCAATGCACGTAACACCGTGCAGGGCCAAGTATAACTCAACACCTACGCCCTGTCGAACACGGAGCCGGGTGACAAGCGACGTCCAGGTGATCGTGAGATATTTACTCGTGGCATTCTTCCCAGATACCTTCGCAAGACGAAATCTATCGAAGAACTGATTCCCTGGCCGTATCTGAAAGGCATCAGCACCAATGACTTCCCGAAGGCTCTACAGTCGCTTTTGGGAGCTGATGCGAAGGGGCTGTCGGCCTCAACAGTGACTCGACTGAAGGCTGTCTGGGAAGACGAATATGCAGAATGGTCGAAGCGTTCTCTGGTCCCGTACAGGTTGCGGTGATCGGTGACGCCAGTGACGCGTTTTTCTGTTGGTGCGGCGTAAATGTCCGTGGACGGAGATTTCAACGTCGATCGCCCCCAAGCAGCCGGAAAACGACGTCGGTCAGTGGAGAATCCACCTTCTGAAAGCGACTTCACAACTGCGATTCAGATGATCGCAAGTCTGCCTCTGAGCAACGACGAGAAGGCAGAAGCCATCCGGTGACTACTCGCGGGACGTGACGCCTGACTCGGAATTCTTCTTTCCGGTGTAGCTGTGTTGAAGGGCCCCGGGGGGGGGAGGCCCCCCTTTGATTCTGCTGACGAATTAGGGTACCTACGTACGGAAAATTTTTCACTGTCCCAATCGTCCTGAATATCTGGCGAAACGGTGTCAGCAAAAAATCGCCAACTATGGGATTCTGTGCCGAATCGCTCGAAATGTGCCGACAAGTTCTTCACGGCAACAACCTTTCCCTCGCCACGAACGGGGTTGATCGCAGGTCGAAACTACCCTAAACGTATACGGGCGTCTGACGTATACTCGTCACAAACTTACCTAACAGAATGCCCGCTCCAGGAAGAATATGAGCGATTACAACTTAACCCATCTGAAGCAACTTGAGGCAGAGAGCATTCACGTAATCCGTGAGGTCGTTGCGGAATTTAACAATCCCGTGATGCTCTACTCCGTTGGAAAAGACTCAGCGGTCATGCTGCATCTGGCCATGAAAGCGTTTTATCCGGCCAAGCCTCCCTTTCCTTTGCTCCATGTCGATACGACGTGGAAGTTCAAGGACATGATCGCCTTCCGTGATCAATTTGTGCGCGAGGAACTGGGCCTGGAACTTCTTGTTCACATTAACGAAGAAGGCGCAAGTCTGAACATTCACCCCTTGGACGACAGCGAAAAGCACACGGAGATCATGAAAACCGATTCGCTGAAAGACGCTTTAGACAAGTATGGCTTTGATGCGGCATTCGGTGGAGCTCGTCGCGACGAAGAAAAAAGCCGCGCTAAGGAACGCGTGTTTTCTTTCCGCGACAAGAACCATCGATGGGACCCGAAGAACCAGCGCCCGGAATTGTGGAACCTCTACAATACGCGAGTCAACAAGGGCGAAAGCATCCGCGTCTTTCCACTAAGTAACTGGACTGAACTGGATGTCTGGCAGTACATTCATCTTGAGAACATCCCGATCGTTCCGTTGTATAAATCGGCCAAACGCAAGGTTGTGGAACGCGACGGTGTGCTGATTATGCTGGACGATGATCGAGTGCCGCTTCTTCCCGGCGAAGAGCCCATGGAGAAGATGGTTCGTTTCCGAACACTCGGCTGTTACCCATTAACCGGTGCCGTTGAATCAGAAGCCACCACGCTTCCGGAAATCATTCAGGAAATGCTGCTCACCCGAACCAGCGAACGTCAGGGTCGAGTCATCGATCAGGACGAAGGCGGCGCCGGCATGCAGAAGAAAAAAGAACGCGGATACTTCTAAGTCGTTCTGCTCACACCTTCTGGCACATCACATCGGCCTTCTGGCACATTACATCGGTAATTGAGGCCTCAACCGGACACCGGCCCATACCGCCACCCATTCACAAACAACAAGATCCATGTCACATCAATCAGACCTGATCTCAACTGACATCGAAGCGTATCTGAAGCAGCACGAGCAAAAGCAGTTGTTGCGATTCATCACGTGTGGCAGCGTCGATGACGGAAAAAGCACGCTTATCGGACGTCTGCTGTTCGATTCCAAGATGCTGTACGAAGACGAACTG